>CALXLE010000115.1 GCA_944389115.1 uncultured Spirochaetaceae bacterium | reverse complement strand
GCGGGCTATTCCTTCGATGCGGAGGTGCTGGATCTGAAGGTCCCGTACCTTGATGAGAGGCGGACGCTCTGCGTTCTTGCCAACTGGACACAGGACCGATGAAGAAATACAGATTCTCTCTGTTTGCTGGGCTCATTCTGCTTATTGCGGGAGCCCTTGGCGGTATTTCTGGATATCTTGCTGCGAATGGCGTCATGCCTGCAGCTGTAGGCTCTTTGGTTGAGCCGATACTCCATGTCTATTCTTTCGGCGACTATCCTATGTCGCTGTCAGCTGGATGCTTTCTGTTCCTGGAAGGCCTTATGATACTGGCTTTCCGCAGGAAAAAACGTGCAACCATGGTTCTTACTTTCCCATACTGGATCTGCATATACTTCACATTCCTGGCGTATTTCCATCTTGATAGCGGCAATCCAGAGCCTAGCTATCTGATGTCTGCGATAGATCCAGGCAGGGAACTTCTCGTATTCGTCTGCGCAATACTTGAGATACTGCTTTATGTAGCGCTCTTCGTTGTGTTCTCGCCTCTCGATAAACGTATATGGAAGAAGCAGGAGCTCCGCATAAGGCAGCAGGCAGCTTCAGATGAGGCTTCTTCTGAAGAGGAGGACGCTGCTCCTGCCATCGAACGCGATGAGAAAGCTGGTGAGAAGTACCTCAGGGATAGAGAGCGCGCAGAGGCAAAGATAAGGCGGAAAGCCGAGAAGGAAGCCAGAAAAGAGGAGAAACGGGCAGAGAAAAAGGCACGTAAGGAGGCCGAGAAGCAGGAGAGAGCCGAATCCCGGGCTGAGGCCAGAGCGGAGAAGAAAGCTGCGAAGGCTGCAATGAAGGAGGCTGCGAAAGCAAAGGCATCCCTTTCTGATGATGATTCCTCAGAGAGCTTCACGACAGAAGGCACTGGATATATCTCCCATCCTGCTGCTGATCCGAAGAAGCCTGTTGTTTTCCCTGATATAGCAGAGTTGCCTGAGCTAAGGACAATCCATCAGGAGGACTCCACTCTGGAGAGTGCTCAGATAATAGAGGATATCGCGCCGGAAGTACAGCCTGCACAGCCTGAAGTGCACAGGAATATAGATACAGATGTCTTCTCAGAGGTCAAGAAAGAGATCGAGAGAAATGGGGCAGAGGCGGCAGAAGAAGAGGAGGAAGAGAGAATCCACTTCGATTTCAAGCATCCTAAGCCATTTGCAAGAGGAGGAATGCTTGAAGCGACGCTTGAGAATATGATGAAGGATCAGGAGCCGGTGGAGAAGCCAAGAAAGCCAATCATCGGTTTTGGAGATGATAGGAAGGAGCAGAAGGAGAAGCGCAATAATTCCTCATTTGCGCCGTCCACGCTCTCTCCCGACCATCCAAGGTACCGCATGTTCGAGTCTCTTACCCATAGCCCGAATGTCTCCCATTTCCCATCAAAGGCTTTTGTTGCGGAGGAAGAGGGCAGCATGCCTGCTTCTGCACCAGTGAAGACAGAATCGGAGAAATCCACCATTGTAGATAATCCAATGTTCGTGAAACCTGAGCCGGAAGCCGATCCTGAGCCTGTTCCTGTACGCAGCATTCCTGCTGCTCCGGAACCGGAGGTGATGGCTGCAGAGGAGCCGGAGGATATCCAGCCGAAGAAGATGGCTGCGTTCGATCCATTCACTGCACCTCAGAAGAAGAAAGCACCCGTGCAGGAAGAATCCGAAGATGCAGTGCCTCCGAAGCAGGAGAATGAGCTCATGCTGTCTGTCGGCATAGGCGGTCTGAAGTCCAATGAATATGGCTATGGAAGCATTGCGCAGAGAGCCAAGCAGAAATATGTCTTCCCTGATGACTCCATCCTCTATGATTATCCGGGGATATCAACAGAGATAGATGATGCCACAAGAGCAACCGGTGATACGATTGTCAGGACTCTCGCTGAGTTCAATGTCGATGTCGAGCTCGTGAATATAGTCAAAGGCCCGACGGTCACCATGTATGAGATCAGGCTTCACGAGGGAACGCTGGTATCCAAGGTCACAAGCAAATACAATGAGCTTTCCCTCAATCTCGGAGGAGTCCACATAAGAATACTTGCTCCTGTGCCTGGCAAGCAGGTGGTAGGTATAGAGGTCCCGAACAAGAAGCGTGATGTTGTCGGCTTCAAGGATATGCTCAGGGAATATAAGAAGAACCCTGATAGGGCAAAGCTCAATGTCCCGATGATATTAGGCCGTACGATAACAGGCTCTCCTCAGATCATCGATGTGGCGAAGATGCCCCACATGCTCATTGCAGGAACGACCGGATCCGGAAAGTCTGTCTGTATCAATACATTCATATGTACTGTGCTGTATACGAGATCACCTAAGGAAGTGAGATTCATAATGATAGATCCGAAGGTCGTTGAGCTTTCGATCTACAATGGAATACCTCATCTTCTCACTCCAGTGATCACGGAGCCGAAGAAGGTCGTCAAGGCTCTTAAATGGCTCTGCGATGAGATGGACAGGCGCTATAACATGCTCTCCAGATTCGGTGTCAGGAACATAAAGGGATTGAATGAGAAGATTCAGAATGAAAGGATCCCTGCGGAGAAGCTGCCTTATATCGTGCTTATCATGGATGAGTTTGCTGATATTATGACATCATCGGTTGGAAAGGATGTCGATACATTCGTAGCTCGTCTTACAGCTAAGGCCAGGGCTGCTGGTATACATCTTGTTCTTGCAACGCAGCGTCCGTCCGCGGATGTAATAACAGGAACGATCAAGAGCAATTTCCCTGCCCGTATCGCATTCGCAGTCTCATCCGGTATCAACTCAAGGATCATCCTCGATGAGCAGGGTGCAGAGAATCTCCTTGGTAAAGGCGATATGATCTTCATGGATCCGACGCAGCTCGGGAATCAGAGAATACAGGGAGCATTCCTTTCTGATGAGGAGGTTGATGGAATATCATCAGCAAGCAAGCGCAATGGCGAGCCAGACTATCTTGCCGATGATATCTTTGAAGATGAGCCAGAACCGGCAGAGAATGCTTCTGAGGGCGGTGGTGATTTCTCCGATGAGGATAGCGATGAGGTGCTGTATGAAGAGGCGAAGAGAATCTGCTATGAACGCAAAACCGCATCTGCCTCGTACCTCCAGCGCCGCATGAGGATCGGGTACAACAGGGCCGCAAGGCTTATAGAGATGATGGAGGATGATGGAATCGTGGGACCGCCTAATGGGTCGAAGCCCCGCGAGATCATCGATTACACAAAGTGATGGAAAGAAGCGCAATCAGGAATGGGAAAATCGTGAAGGAGAGTGCGGCTGTCCTTCCTGTGACATACAGGGAAGTGCAGTATTCATTCTCTGTCTATGAAGCACTGAGGGTCCTGAAGGGCCACGTAGTGCATCTGGATGATCATCTGAGGAGGCTTGCATTCTCCTGTGGCGCTATCCACCTTTCCCATCCGTTTGACGACGGTATGATAGCCTCATCGATTGAAGCTCTGATCAAAGCCGATAGCATAGAAGATGCGACAATGCGCATACTGATAGTCGGTGGCAATCAGCCATTGTTCTTCATAACATATACGGATCTTCTGTCGTATCCTGATAGCTATTACAGCGATGGTGTCGACTGCACGCTCTATCATGGTGAGCGCTTCCTCCCAGAAGCAAAGACATCCAATCTCCTTATGCAGTACATAGCATTGGAAGAGGCGAAGAGGAAAGGAGCCTTTGAGGCTCTGCTTGTAAACAGAAACGGCCTTGTATTGGAAGGAACAAGAAGCAATTTCTATGGGCTTTCAGGCAGTAAGCTTTATACAGCTCCTGATAATCTTGTCCTTTCAGGTATAACTAGGATATCTGTGCTGAAGGCTGCAAAGGCTATCGGACTTGAGATAGTATTCAATCCTCCAGCAGAGGATTCCCTGGAGAGCTTTGATTCCCTCTTTATCTCATCGACAAGCATGGGTGCCATGCCTGTAAGACGAATCAATGGTATCGATATGCCAAGGAAGTCATGGGATACAGTTGCAGAGATCTGTAGACTTGAAAGAGAGTGGGAATGAAAATCCCTTCATAATCAGGCGTGGATTATAAGGGCCTCTCATAAAAGTGGACTTGATCTTGAGGAAGAACTATTTTCGGGGTCAGCATTCCGCAAAATCCTGCGGAGATGCAGTATCTCAGTTGTGATTGCAGCATTATTCATCGGCTATTTTCTCCAGTTCCTCCATGGAAAGATCTGCTATCTCTTTCATCTTTTCCTGCAGTTTCTTTTTGTCAGGGAGATGGAGCGTGTAGTCTGCTACCATCGCAGGAGACAGACTTCTTGATAGTGCATACTCGACAACTGTGTCGTCCTTTCCTGTACAGAGAATGAGCCCTACGCTTGGATTCTCGTTCGGCTTCCTGACATCTCTATCCAGTGCTTCCAGATACAGGTTCAGTTGCCCCCAGATGCTCAGGCTTGAACATGTCGATCTTGAGCTCGATGGCGACAAGGCATGAGAGTGCGCGATTGAAGAACAGAAGATCAACAAAGAAATCGGTGTTGCCGACCTGAAGTCTGTATTCTTCGCCGATGAAGGAGAGGTCCCTTCCGAATTCAAGGATGAAGTCTTTGAGGTGGGAGACAATCTGCTTTCTGAGATCCTTTTCCTTGTATGAAGCAGGAAGATCCAGGAACTCCAGAACATATGCATCTTTCAGTGCAGAAAGCCCTTCATTCCTCTTTGCAAGCTGTCCATATTTTGCTTCTGATATCGCAGTGCGTTCATAGAGCATACTATCAATCTGACGCTCAAGCTCCCTCTTCGAATAATGGTTCTCCATGCATAATCTGATGTAGAATTCCCTTGCTTCATCAGTCTTACAGGCTGTCATTATAAGGAGATTGTTTGTCCAGTATATTTCTCTCACCAGTGGTGAGAGTTTTTTGTTGTCCTTGTATGTCTCATAGAACTGCTTCATCCTCCAGATGTTTTTATCGGAAAACCATTGGAAGAGGGGAAATTTGTTTGCAGGAAAGACGCAAGAGAAGATACTGTGCTTTTGCCCCACCCGTCAGTAGCAGTCTTCTCACTGACAATCCTTCCTATTTTCCAGTACATGGCAATGAGTTCACGATTCACGGAAGCGAGTGCTTTGGCCTGGGAGGAATGGATTATTGCAAGTATTTCGGTGAAATCATTGTTTTGAATTGTTGTCTTGTTGTAAATGCCGCTATTTTTTGACTTTCTTATTCCGGAGATACTCAACGTGAAGCTACTTGTGTAGTTAGGTAGCAGCAGTTGCTTAGAATGGTATTCAGCCCAAGACATTTCAGTTGAGGCCTAGAAATGAAACAACTCCCCGATTTTAGGGGGAGTTGCGAGTAGTGGAGCTGATCGGACTTGAACCGACTACCTATTGAATGCCATTCAATCGCTCTAGCCAGATGAGCTACAGCCCCATGCGGATTACTGTGACATGTTAAACATTTATGGGAGGAAAATCAAGAGTAGTTTTAATCGACATTAATCAATATATTTATCTGATAAAACATTGCTAATTAGGAATGATATATTGATTAAAATATTGAAGTCTGTTTTCTTGGCATTACTGCTGCTGATGCGTTTAAAATGTATATATGAATGCGCTTAATCTTACGACAGTTGATATATCAACTGACAGGAAAAGGCTCGTGATCCTTGATCAGACATTGCTTCCGAATGAGATAAAGTATCTTGAGCTTGATGACAGGGAATCTATTTATGAGGCAATAAAGAAGCTGAGAGTGCGCGGAGCTCCTGCCATTGGTGTTGCGGCAGCATATGGAATCTATGTGCTTGCCAGGAAATTCGATGGAGATGATAAAGATGGATTTGCAGAATTCTTCCGCAGGGAGAAGGGGTATCTCAATTCATCCAGGCCTACAGCTGTCAATCTCTCATGGGCACTCCGCCGCATGGAAGCTGTCATGGATGATAATCTGCAGTCTATGACCATCCCAGAGCTGAAGGACCGGCTTGGAAAGGAAGCTGACGATATACGCGATGAGGATATAAGGCTTTCCAGGAGCATCGGGGAGCATGGATTATCGCTCTTGCATCATGGTGATGGGATACTGACACATTGCAATGCAGGATCACTTGCCACCGCGAAGTATGGTACAGCACTCGCTCCTGTCTATATTGCGCTTGAGCATGGGTGGAACGACCTTCATGTCTATTGCGATGAGACTAGACCTCTTCTTCAGGGAGCAAGGCTCTCTGCCTTTGAGATGCAGACTGCCGGGGTGGACACGACATTGCTCTGCGATAACATGGCCTCGATAACTATGAAGAGGGGAAAGATAAATATCGTCTTTGTCGGTGCAGACAGAGTTGCTGCAAATGGTGATTTTGCCAACAAGATCGGCACGAGCGGGGTTGCGATACTAGCTAGGTACTACGGTATTCCTTTCTATTGTCTTGCGCCTTCTTCTACTATCGATATGTCCATACGCTCAGGCGATGATATCCCGATAGAGGAGAGAGCACCAGAGGAGGTTACGGAGATGTGGTATAAGCACCGGATGGCACCGGAGGGAGTGAAGGTATGCAATCCTGCATTCGATGTCACTGACCATTCCCTCGTGACTGGGATAATCACGGAGAAGGGCATAGCGTATCCGCCTTTTGATAGAGCATTTGAACGGATGGGAATCCGGTAGCATAGGAGACTGATATGAGATTCCTTGTCCTTGGGTCGATCAATATAGACATGACATTCAGAGTTGATCATATAGTCAGGGGCGGTGAGACCCTCAGCAGCGATGGACTTTCAGTCAATGCTGGAGGCAAAGGAGCCAATCAGGCAGCCGCGCTGGGCAAGGCCGGTATGGAGGTATACTTCGCTGGCAAGATGGGAACCGATGGAGCGTGGATTCTGGACATGCTCAGATCGTTCGGCGTCGATACTTCGCTTTCAATCTCCTCTGATGATATCCATACAGGCCAGGCCCTCATCCAGGTCGATAAGGCAGGGCAGAACTGCATACTGCTCAATGCTGGTGGCAACAAGGAATTCACTAGGTCGGATATCGATAAGATCCTGGGCCATTTCAGCAAAGGCGATACGATAATCCTGCAGAATGAGATCAATGAGGTTGCCTATGCTATGGAGAGAGCTTCTGCAGCAGGGCTTGCAGTTATCCTGAATCCATCACCCTTCGATTTAGCTATAAGCGCCTTGCCACTCCATCTTGCCGATACCCTCTTCGTCAACGAGGTGGAATCCGCATCACTTGCCGGTGTTTCTGTTCCTGCAGATGATGAAGGATTCAGGACTGTGATGGATATTCTTGGGAATATGTATCCTGATACGAGGATAATCCTTACCGCAGGAAAGAATGGTGCGTATTGCCTTGAAAAGAACAGAAAGGTTTCTTTTGCGCCGATAGTGGATTATCCTGTAGTGGATACAACCGGTGCCGGCGATACATTCTGCGGCTATTTCCTCGCAGCTGAGGCGGCGGGGAAGGATGCGGAAGAAGCCTTATGCATCGCAAGCAAGGCTGCAGGCATAGCAGTCTCAAGATCAGGTGCAATGCAGGCAATGCCATGGGCAGGGGAAGTATCTGGAGAGTGAGATATGGATATCAATGAAGCAAAGAAGAGCGTTGCTGATTTCATGGGAAGATGCTATCAGCGTGGACTGACGACGATTACCGGTGGGAATATAAGCGTGAGATTCGGAGACCTGATGCTCATCACCCCTTCGGGCAAGGCCAAGTCATCCCTTACGGCCGAGGATATAGCAGAGGTGAGGATTTCCGATGGCGAGAACCTCACACCGCACCTTAAGCTCAGCATCGAAAGCGGTATGCACAGGCTTGTGTATCAGAAGAATGCTGATGTGGATGCTGTTGTCCATTCCCATCCTGTATTCTGCTGTCTGTTCGCTGCATCGGACGAGGAGATCAACACGACATTGATAGCGGAGAGCTGGTACCTTCTCGATAAGGTAGTCAAGGTTCCTTATGCTCTGATGGGGTCACAGGAACTTGCGGAGAAGGTCTCAGATTATTCCGTAGGACGCAATGTCCTCCTGATGGAGAATCATGGGGCAATAGCTTTCGGTAAGACGCTGATGAAGGCCTTTGACAGGCTTGAATGCCTGGAACAGGCTGCAAAGATCACCTATCTCTCGAAGGAGGTTAAGGCCAATGGGCTTTCAGCTGCCCAGTGCAAGGAGATTGCGGATCTCAGATGAAGATACAGCTTGAGACAATTCCCGTATGGGATGGTGTTAAGGAAGGAAGCGAGTGCTTTATTTGCACTCTTATGAAGAAGGCAGAGGAGGATGGCATAAGATACTATCTCTCCTCGGCTGTTATGACTCCTGAGGTAAGGGTCGAGACCAATACCCATGGTTTCTGCTCCCATCATTTTTCTATGCTTGCAGAGGGGGGCAAGCCTCAGTCTCTTGCCCTTGTTATGGATACATTCTATGAGGAATCAAAGCGTATCCTGTCTCCATATGCAGACAAGGTCCACTCCGCATCGAGCGCAAGAAAGGCGGAGAAGGCTATCAATGCGTATTTCAATGCCTATCATGAGAAGAGGGACAAGGGATGCCTGATCTGCTCCAGGATGGAAGACAGGCTGATGAGATACTGCTATACGGTGGCCTCATTGTGGAAGGAGGATGCTGAATTCCGCAAGGCTCTCATGGAATCAAAGGGATTCTGTGTCCATCATACCGAAGCGCTTCTCAGGATTGCAAAGGAAGCATTATCCGGCGATGACCTGCTTGCTTATTATCAGGATATATTCGCCCTGATGGAGAAGAATATCGACAGAGTCCAGCATGATGACTGGTGGATGACGCAGAAGTACAAGAGCGAGAATAAGGACAAGCCATGGAATGGCTGCGAGGATGCGCAGAAGAGAGCGGTTTATAAGCTTGTAGGAGAGGGACAGGTCATTGATCCTGTGTGATTGCCTCCTCCTTTCTTCTTTCCCGCTTCCTCGCAGGTCTCAGTGACAGCATCAATTGTCCATCATCCTTGGCCTTCTCAGGGATGATGAGACGCTTTATCACATTCTCATCGAAGGTGTACTTGTCGATATGCAGATATTCCACATAGTCGTTCCCGAAGCGGTAGATCAGTATCCACGATCTGTCATGGAGGAGGGAGAAAGCAAGCGTCAGCCCCGGTGATTTCTCCCTGTGGTACTCTATGGCTCGTTTCTTTTCCTTCTCCGTGAGATACCCTTCGGACCAGAATATGGCAAGAGGAATCTCATCATCTTTCCAGACGAGTATATCAGCGCCATCGGTGTCTATATCGATAGTATACTGCATAGGAAAGAATGTCCTCAGCCGGAGTGCGATTCTGTGGGATACAGAGCTTTTCCTATGTCTCATGCCATCATCGGCAAGATCATTGGAGAAGAACTCTATCATGCCCAGCCTGAATGCACTGAATATCTCAAAACGCTCCTCAAGGTCCGCCATCAGTCAAACTCCGTTTGTACATCGATCTCTGATACTTTCGATATTGTAGCATATACAGAGCATTCCGCCTTAGCTTTCTCTATAAGGGAGAGGACTTCCTGCTCATCGTCCGCGCCATGCACTTTGATAGCCAGCGTTGTATGCTTGAGCGTAGTCGGGATCTCATCTCGCTTGATGCCTGATACGGATATATCCATGCTATCCCATCTGCCATCGTGCGGAAATGATATGAGGGTCAGATAGAAACATCCCGCAAGAGCACCGAGAAGGTACTCATAAGGACCTGTTGACTGTGTATAATCGAATTCCCTTCCGAGATCGTTCTCGAAGTATCTGCGTCCATCCGAGAAATGTGCTGTGATTCTTCTTTCGCGTGCCATAGAGCGATTATAGCATCAGTGCTCTTGATATGCACCATGCTGTAGCAAATGCCCATGTCAGGCTATAGCCGCCAGTATCTGCATCGACATCCAGGACATCCCCTGCAGCGTATAGCCCGGGCACGAGCTTCGATTCCATCGTAACGGGATTGAATTCTGACAGGATCGCTCCTCCAGCCTCCGTCATCGCCTGCTTCTTCACGGGCCAGGCCCTGGTCCTGAATGCCGAGATATTCTCCTCGATCTTCCTCTCATCATCCTTTGAGAGATTGCCGATCTTCTTATCCGCAAGATTGCCTATCAAGGTTCTTATGAGTCTTTCGGGCAGATCTATGGCATTCCTGACAAGCTTCTTCGGCTCCCTGATTCTAAGCTCCTTGATGTCCACATCAGAAAATGAGATGGTGATCTCATCTCCATCTAGCACGTTGCGCGACATATTGAGGACGACCGGGCCTGAGATTCCATTATGGGTTATCACGGCATCGCCTTCGGCTTCCTTCCGTCCAGCCTTGATGCGTATTCCCGTGGTGATTCCCTCTGCCCCTGATATCGATCTTTCGAGCCTCAGAGGGGCAAGGGCAGGATGTCTGTCTGTGATTGTATGCCCGAAAGAGGAGAGAAGGTTATACCCGCTGCCATTGTATGGAGGGAAGCATGCGGCTGAGCAGCCCGTCGCTATTACCAGCGTCTCCGTGCGCAGCTTCTGCCCATCATCGAGAGTGACCTCGAAAAGCCCTCTGTTCTTCACAGCGCTGACAGCCTCTCTTCCTTTGATTATCCTGCTTGTCTCCGGCATTAGAGCCATGATCACGCTCTCGGAGAGCTCTGTTTCAGGAAACACTCTCCCGTCGTCTTCTGTAATTGCCCTTATGCCCTGGCTCTCCATGTGCCTGATTATATCCTCAGGGGTATGGGAATAGAGCACTTTGCGTATGAATGGAAGATTGCCATTGTAATGGGGAAGGAGCTCCGGAACAGTGGCCTTATGGGTAAAATTGCACCTGCCGCCGCCTGTCATATAAAGCTTGCGGCCGCACCGTGGCTCTTTCTCTACAATGATGCTGTATGGAACGAGGGTGGACAGATAAAGCCCTGCCGCACCCCCGCCTATTATAAGCGTTCTCACTCCTTGCTGTCTTCTACGATGCTTATATGGAGCTCTTCAAGCTGCTTCGGATCGACAGGAGAAGGGCAGTCATCCATCGGCGAGAGAGCTGCGGTATTCTTCGGGAATGCAATGACCTCCTTGATCGAGGATTCGCCAGCTATTATCATGCAGAGCCTGTCGATTCCAGGAGCGATACCTCCATGCGGTGGTGGTGAGAAGCGGAATGCATCGAGAAGGAATCCGAATCTCTCCATTGATACCTCATCGGGTATGTTGCAGATTCTGAATATTCTCTTCTGAAGCTCCACATCATGGATTCTTATCGAGCCGGAAGCCAGTTCGTATCCATTAAGGACGAGGTCATAGAGATCACCCTTGACCGAGCCTGGATCTGATTCAAGCGTATCAAGGTATTCAGCCTGCGGCATCGAGAACATATGGTGGGCAGCTTCCCAGTGTCCTTCATCCTCATTGTATTCAAAGAGCGGGAAGTCGATGATCCAGCAGAACTCATATCCCGGTTTGATGACACCGAGATCGGCACCGAGGCGCGAACGCACTGCTCCCATGCTTGTGCAGCACTTCTTCCAGTCCTTATGGGCAACAAGAAGGATCACATCCCCATCCTTTGCTCCCGTCTCTTCAAGAACCTTCGCCTCATTCCCTTGGAAGAATTTCGAGACACCTCCTGAGATGGACCCGTTCTCGGCCTTCATCCAGGCTAGTCCATGTGCTCCATAGATCTTGGCAGCGCTCTCGAGCTCGGCCAGATATTTCCTGGTGTAATCGAAACCATCCTTGTGAGGAGCAACGATATACTTCACATACCCGCCTTCGCTGAGTGTTTCCGTGAAGGCATTGAATGTTGAGAGGGAAGCGAAAGATGCTGCATCGTGGATTTCGATACCGAATCTGAGATCCGGCTTGTCAGATCCATATGTATTCATCGCATCATGATACGAGAGCCTTCTGAAATGAGCTGGAAGCTCGATTGACAGTACAGATCTGAATACGGATCCGAACAGATCCTCCATGAGGGCAAGCACATCATCGCGCTTCACATAGCTCATCTCTATATCGAGCTGGGTGAACTCAAGCTGCCTGTCACCTCTTGGATCCTCGTCACGGTAGCAGCGGGCAATCTGGAAGTACTTGTCGAAGCCAGATACCATCAGAAGCTGCTTGTAGAGCTGCGGCGATTGCGGCAGTGCGAAGAACTTGCCCGGATAGATTCTGGACGGGACAAGGAAGTCCCTAGCACCTTCTGGTGTGCTTCTTATGAGCGTAGGCGTCTCAATCTCGAGGAAATCCGTCTTATAGAAATATTCCCTGATTGCCTTCACGATCTCATGGCGGAGAGCAATGCGCTTCTGCATGCCATTCGTCCTGAGGTCAAGATAGCGGTAACGCAGTCTGAGATCCTCTCTAGCACTGTTCTCCTCGTCGATCATGAATGGAAGAACATCGCATTTGGACAGTATCTCTATCTTTTCCGCCTTCACCTCGATCTCGCCTGTCGGCATATCATGATTGATCATATCGTCAGGACGGCGTCTTACTGTTCCTTTGACTGCAATGCAGTATTCCAGCTTCAGCTCCGAAGCTGCCTTCTGCAGATTCTCATCCGCATCATCATCTACGACTATCTGTGTAAGACCGTATCTGTCGCGCAGATTGATGAAATGAAGTGCGCCATGGTTTCTGTCACGGTGTACCCATCCGTTGAGGATTACTGACTTTCCCTCATCCGCAGCGCGGAGATCCCCGCATGTTACGGTTCGCTGCATGAATGCTTCTTCCATAATTTCCTCCGTCTCCGGCGTATTCTATCATCTGGAAGGACAAAAGAAAAGGCGAGCAGGTGCTGTTTGTCCGTGGGGGGATCTGAGGTTTTGCATCCTTGCTCGCCATGCATAATATGGCATATTTCTCCGATTGTGGGAATAGGACAATATGGAGATTCTGAGAAGTTTCCGGCATTGTTTGTACAGAAAATGGATTAATAGTCAATAGCTAATCGCTGAAATTGTCGTAAAAATACGACAAAAACAATGTTTTTCACAGAAAAAATGGAATTTATGAAAAAGTTATGCTTTTGCATGATATCTTCTATTCGTGAATGGAAAATACTGTGGATTCTATACACTTGGCCCATTGAATGGATGTGATTGCATTGCAGAAGGGGAGGGAAACTTTCTTTACATGAATGGGTACAGCCGTACAGCAATGACTCCATCGGATCTTCCTCCATGGTTTGTGAGGGTTGAGATAGGAGGAAGAGATGGCTTTGTGCCGGCAGCCGGGGCTGTTTCCATTCTCTATCGTCCATCCTTCTCGGATCCGCTGTCGCTGTTCCGGTATGATATTCTCTATGTATCGTATCATACTGTGATGTCTGAGGAGGCGGGCAGCGTAACAGGGGCCGATCTTGTGATCCATGGTGCCTGGATTATTCCTTTCGTCCATGCTGTGAGGAAATACTCCCCTGACTGCGATACAGCAGAAGCAGGGGAGCTGCTGAGGAAGAAAGCACGCTGGCTTTCAGATCAGCTTCTCTGAGGGAGCTCTCTTACGATGAATCGGTTCTCCTGCAGATAGTGGATCGCCTCGACAGCGGCTTTCGCTGCGCTTGTCGTGGTTGTGTATGGGATATGGGCCCTTACAGCCTCAGTTCTTATATCGTCATCGCTCTTCCTTGAATGCGATCCCATCGGTGTGTTGATCACAAGATCGGCTTTATGATGCCTTATATAATCCACGATATTCGGATGCCCGTCCTGTGTCTTGAGAACAACATCCGCAAGGATGCCTTCGCTGAACAGATCCCTTGCAGTTCCTTTCGTCGCGAGGATGTGGAAACCAAGTTCCTGGAGGGACTTGGCAATAGGGGCTATCGTCTTCCTGTCCTTGCTGTTGACGCTTATGATTACTCGTCCGGAGGTCGGAAGCTTGTTGGAAGCTGCCGCCTGGCTCTTCGCATAAGCCTCTCCGAAGGTCCTGCCATAGCCGACGACTTCTCCTGTACTTCTCATCTCTGGTCCGAGTATTGGATCGACATGCTGGAAGCGATCGAAAGAGAATACTGCTTCCTTTATTGCCCATCCCATTATACAGCGGCCTTCTGCGTATGATCCTCTTTCCCTTACAAGACCCTGTGTGACAAGATCCTCTCCCATCCAGACGCGGACAGCTGCCTCAACAAGATCCACTCCGCTGGATTTCGATATAAATGGCACGGTCCTGCTACCTCTGGGGTTCACTTCGATTATATAGAGCTTTCCGTCCTTTTCCGCGAACTGTATATTCATCAATCCTTTTACGGAGAGCTTTCTTGCGAGTCTGAGCGTCCAATCTCTCATCTCATCCAGTATCTCGGGCTTGCTCTTGTATGGAGGAAAGACTGCTGCGCTGTCGCCTGAGTGGATACCAGCAGCTTCTATGTGCTGAAGAATACCTCCAATGTATACAGACTCTCCATCGGAGACAGCATCCAGATCATACTCGAAAGCATCCTCAAGGAATTGGTCAACGAGCACAGGAGCTTCTTCCGATACAGTGACTTCAGGCTTCTTCATGAACTCCTCAAGCCCAGCATCGTCATATGCGATGAACATTGCTCTCCCTCCAAGGACGAATGAAGGGCGCAGAAGCACAGGGAATCCGATCTCTGCTGCCTTCTTTTTTATCTCCGCTACGCTTGCGGCACTCCTGTTCTCGGGCTGCCTAAGCCCCAGTTCCTTCACCAGAGCGGAGAAGAGACCTCTATCCTCTGTTCGGTCTATCGATTCAAGGCTTGTTCCTACAATATGAGCGCCGTTTTTCTCAAGTTCAGCTGCCATGTTCAGAGGCGTCTGCCCTCCAAGCTGCACGACAACATCCCTTGTGCCTTCTTTCTTCATTATCTGCAGGACGGCCTCAGCTGTAAGGGGCTCGATGTACAGCCTGTCCGAAGTATTGTAGTCTGTTGAGACCGTCTCCGGATTGCTGTTGATCATTATTGTCTTCCTGCCATGCTTCCTGAATGCTTTCGAGGAGAGCGTGCAGCATGTGTCGAACTCAAGTCCCTGACCGATTCTGTTCGGTCCGGATGCGAGGATTATGACCGCATCCTTGCCAAGTCCCTCTCCTTCATCCTCCTCATCATAAGAGGTATAGCAATAGGGAGTGAGCGCCTCGAATTCTCCTGCGCAGGTGTCGACATAGTGCCTGGCAGGGACAAGAGGGGCAGGAAGTGAAGCCGATGGTGCAATCGATGCGATATGTTTGTCAGAAAGCCCGGCTTTCTTTGCTTCCTTGTATAGTTCATCCGTGAGAGGCCCCTTGGCTATCCTGTCATCAAGATCCTTCATCTCCATAAGCAGGGACAGGAAGTAGATGTCGTATCCTGTTATTGATGAGAGCTTGCAAAGGTCTGTCTCTCCATCCTTTATCGCAGTATATGCTGCAAGGAACCTGAGAGGATGTGCCGATCTCAGGAGCAGTTCTGTATCATATGCTGATTTATCGAGGACTTCGATTCCCTCACGCTTCTGCTCTGCTGAGCGGAATGCCTTGTTTATTGCTTCAAGCGCTGTCCGCCCGAGCGCGAGAGCTTCTCCTACAGAGCGCATCTGCGTACCAAGGGCCGATGCTTCGAATGGGAATTTCTCCATCTCGAATCTCGGTACCTTTACAGCAACATAATCAAGGGCAGGCTCAAAGCAGGAGACCGATGCCCCTGTTATCTCATTCTGAACCTCGTCAAGAGTGTATCCGACAGCAAGTTTTGCAGATATCCTTGCAATCGGGAAGCCTGTCGCTTTGCTGGCTAGGGCAGAGGATCTTGAGACCCTCGGGTTCATTTCGATAACAACCATGCGCTTATGGTCTGGAGAGAGGGCGAACTGAACATTCGATCCCCCGCAGTCGACACCTACCGCCCTGAGTATCTCGATGGATGCGGTGCGCATCTTCTGGTATTCCTCATCATTAAGAGTCTGTATCGGCGCAATCGTGATTGAATCACCAGTGTGGACCCCCATCGGGTCGATATTTTCTATCGAGCATACGATGATTGCATTGTCCTTCCTGTCGCGCATTACCTCCATTTCGAACTCACGCCAGCCAATCAGGGACTCCTCGATAAGAATTTCGTGCACGGGACTGACGGAGAGGGCTTTCTCTACAAGCGGGATGAAATCCTCCTCGGTCTCGGCTATCGATCCGCCCATTCCTCCCAGCGTGAAGGATGGTCTTATGATCAGAGGCAGAGGAATGTTCTCCTTTACCTTGAGAGCCTCTTCGACAGAACGCGCAATGCCGCTTCTCGCACTCTCGTAACCAAGTGATGTCATGATATCCTTGAAGATTCCCCTGTCTTCCGCTTTCTCGATAGCTTCTGCTGAAGCTCCGATGACCTTTACGCCGTATTTCTCAAGGATTCCCTCCTTCTCAAGCTCCATTGTTAGATTCAGGGCTGTCTGTCCTCCCATTGTTGAGAGAATGGCATCGGGGCCGACTTGGTCGAATATCCTTTCGATATACTCCTTCTTAAGAGGCTCAAGGAAGATATGATCCGCAATGCCCGGGGTTGTCATGACCGTCGCAGGATTTGGGTTGATGAGCGATACCTCGTATCCTTCCTCTTTGAGAGCCCTTACAGCCTGGTTGCCTGAGTAGTCGAATTCACAGGCCTGGCCGATCACTATCGGGCCTGATCCTATGACAAGTATGTGATGGATATCATTGCGCTTCATACGCTCTCCTTGAAGATTCTGAATATTGCTGAGGCTTCGAGCGGCCCGGGAGCAGCCTCTGGATGGAACTGTACCGATCTAACATTGAGTTTCTCGGAGAAAAGCCCTTCGATTGATTCGTCGTTTGCGTTCCTGAACCAGATTTCGGTCCCTGCCGGCAGCGAGTCCTGATCGGACATGAAGCCATGGTTCTGCGCTGTGACGAATGTGCGGCCTGTCAGCATGTCCCTTACTGGATGATTCGATCCATGATGGCCGAATTTCATCTTCACCGTCCTGCCGCCGATTGCGATTGTTATTATCTGATGACCTAGGCAGATACCCTCGACAGGAAGCTTCCCTATAGCATCGGATGCAAGCTTCACTGCATCCTTGAGCAGGGCAGGGTCGCCTGGACCATTCGATAGAAAGAGAGCGTCTGGATGTATTGCCAGGACGTCGCTGATATCTGCGGTATGTGGCAGGAGCGTCACCTTGATATTCTCCTTATAAAGAGAGTTGATTATCGATCTCTTTATACCGTAATCGATGACAGCGAAGTGCAGGTCAGGTGTCTTAGGAGCTGTCATGAAGCCTTCTCCGAGATCCGGATCTGCAATTGCTTTCCTGACCGATACGCCATCAATCAGATTGCGCTCGGTTATAAGGGGAAACGATGCAAGCTTCTTCTCGGCTTTCTCCCTATCCTCTGGATAGAAAAGCACCGCATTCTGCGAGCCGTGGTTTCTTAGGTGCAGGGTCAGGGCCCTTGTATCGATATTCTCGATTCCCGGGATACCATTCTCTCTGAGGAACTCATCAAGCGTTATGCGCCCTGCCATCACGGGGCCTCTGTAGAGCTTGCGGATCACCAGTGCTGTGGCCTTTATGCCATCGCTCTCATTGTCCGATGGGCTTATGCCGTAGTTGCCGATCATCGGGCTTGTGAGCGTTACGATCTGCCCATTGTACGATGGATCGGTAAGAATCTCCTGATAACCTGGTATTCCCGTGTTGAATACCGCCTCTCCTGCATCAAGTGATACATCCGCGCCGAAGGCAATGCCTTCGAATTCCTTTCCGTCTCTGAGCTTCAGAATAGCTTTCTTCATATCTACCGCCAAATCGGATGAAGTGTAGAGAAATATGGATAAATATGCAACAGAAATGCACTGTCTGCATAAAAATGCAACAATATTGCAACAATATTGCCAATCAATATGCAAAAGGGATGGCTAAGCTTTTCCTTCTTTCCCGTTGCCGCTATACTTCTCTCCATTGGAGAGAGCAAGATGTACAGAATAGTCAGGAAAAAGCAGTTCTCGCCCGAAGTTTTCCTAATGGAAATAGAGGCTCCTATGATTGCAAGGGAGCGCAAGGCCGGGCAGTTCGTGATTGTGCAGAAAGGCGGAGATTGGAATGAGCGTATTCCTCTTACCATCGCAGATGCCGATCCTGATAAAGGAACGATATCCATCGTGTTCCAGAGAGTAGGTGCAGGGACATATCTCCTTGCAGAGCTCAATGAAGGTGATTGCATAGAGAATGTGCTGGGGCCGCTTGGCTCGCCTACGCATATAGAGAAGTATGGGCGTGTGATCTGCGTCGGAGGCGGTATCGGAGTCGCGCCGCTATATCCTATTGCCAAGGCGATGAAGGAAGCAGGCAATGATGTGTCGGTAATCATCGGCGCGCGCAACAAGGATCTCATCATCGAAGAGGATATGATGCGTACGATCGATCCTGATCTCACGGTTGTCACGGATGATGGGTCATATGGCATGAAAGGTGTTGTCACCGATCCTCTGAAGGCAATGCTGAAGGATGGCGGTGCTGATCTTGTTGTTGCAATCGGTCCAGCGATAATGATGAAGTTCTGCACTGCAGCAGCTGCAGAGTTCAATACACCGATCATCGTCTCCCTGAATACGATTATGATCGATGGGACTGGAATGTGCGGAGGATGCCGCGTCATGGTCGGAGGCGAGACAAAGTTCGTATGCGTCGATGGCCCGGAGTTCGATGGCCATCTTGTTGACTGGGATAATATGATGATGAGACAACGGACATATAAAGCGCAGGAGACGGAGGAATACCATAAGTGCCGCGCACTGGAGGGAAGAGTATGAAGACGCCTGATGTTCTTGATAAAGAAGCAAGGGATATCCTGTCATCCCTCCCTGAGAATCTGACAGCAAAGGACAGAGCTGCTATCCCGCAGCAGGAGATGCCTCAGCAGGATCCGAAAGAAAGGATCCATAATATGTCGGAGGTTGCGCTGGGATATACGGAGAATGAGGCTGTCGTTGAGGCTTCACGGTGTCTGCAGTGCAAGAATAAGCCATGTGTATCAGGCTGTCCTGTCGGCATTGATATCCCCCGCTTTATAAAGTCTGTCGCGGAGAAGGACTATTCCGGTGCCATGGATGTCATCCAGGAGAGCAGCCTTCTGCCTGCGATCTGCGGTCGTGTATGTCCTCAGGAGAACCAGTGCCAGAAATTCTGCACGGTCGGCAGAATGCATAAGGATGTCGATAAGGCTGTGGCAATAGGACG
>CALXLE010000114.1 GCA_944389115.1 uncultured Spirochaetaceae bacterium | reverse complement strand
GGGGCTCGAACCCGCGATCTCCGGCGTGACAGGCCAGCGCGATAACCAGCTTCGCTACTCCCACAGGCAAGGGATATTCTGCAGGAAAGCGATGGTTGTGTCAACAGTTTTGTGAAAAATTTTTGATAAATAAAATAACTTATTGCAATTTAAGCAATTAAATCAGCAGTATCCATGCAATTTCCCTTCAGTGAAAGGAGATGCTATAATAAAAGTCATGGAAAGAATATCGGATAGGATAATGTATCTCCCGCCAGACCATTCACTAGACCGTCCTTTGCTGGGATACATAAAAGGGGATAGATTCTCTGTTGCGATAGACGCAGGCAGTTCTGCGTCGCATGTCGGTATATTCTATTCCGAGCTGGATAATTCTGATCTTCCTTTGCCTGATATAACTATTCTGACGCACAGCCATTGGGACCATAGCTTCGGGCTTGCAGCGATACATGGCATATCAATTGCGAATGAGGTTACATGCCGCCATCTCAGGGAGGATAAGAGGACGCCAGCTGATGAGCTCTATCGCAGTTATATCTCAGAAGACTATTCATTTCTCAGGAAGGAGTATTCCTCTCCTGATTCTCTGGTAATTGCTTCTCCAGATATCTCATTCCGTGATCATCTGCTGATAGATGCCGGCGGAATCGTCATAGAGCTTATGCATGCAGTCTCTCCCCATACCGATGACAGCACATTGGTTCTTATTCCTTCGGAAGGAATCCTATTCGTAGGAGATGCTTCTTCCGGGGAGATAATCTCCGATGCGGATCTTGAGACGGGAGGAAGGTATGGAAAGGAAGAGCTTGCTGCGTTCATCGATGTCCTGAGGGCAACAGGAGCCAGAACGATCATCCACAGCCATGCTGAACCGGTTGCGGCAGAGGACGAGATTTCATATCTGGAGGGAATTCTTGCTGGACTTTAGGAAGATAGATTCGGATCGCAGTGCATATATTCCTCTTCTGCTTGAAGGTGATGAGGATATGGCGATGCTGAATAGATATCTTGATAGAGGAGATCTCTTCGGACTGTTTGATAATGAAGATGTCGTCACGCTGGCGCTGGTCACTGCGGAGGGGGATTGTGCCGAGCTTATGAATATCGTGACGGTGGAAAAGCATAGGGGGAAGGGCTATGGCTCTCTGATGCTTTCATATCTTTCCAAGGAATTCTCTGCTTATGGATATCTGATAGCGGGAACTGGCGATTGTTCTCCAGCAAGGCTCTTCTATGAGAAAAACGGATTTTCCTTATCCGGACTAAGGAAAGGCTTCTTCCTGCAGTATGACCATCCAGTGATTGAGAATGGCAGGATGCTTACGGACATGGTCCTGTATAGAAAGAGGCTTGGATGATGCTTTTCAGGCTATTGCTGGTCCTCTGGCAGCTTCCGCAGGAAATACTGGGATTCATCCTGTCCAGAGGCCGTGTAAGGCATGAGGAATATGGGATTTCATATTACAGGTGGAAGCTTGGAAGCAGCATCAGCCTCGCTGATTTCAGGATACTTGGGGACGAATCGGTCCTTTTCCATGAATACGGGCACTCTGTCCAGAGTCTTTATCTTGGTCCTTTGTACATAATCGTAATAGGTATTCCTTCGATTGTATGGTGCACGATCAGAAGCTATACTCCGCTGTTCCGTCATGTAGATTACCTATCATTCTATACAGAACGCTGGGCTGAGAATCTTGGCAGGAAGAAGGCCCTGAGGATTTCCCAGGGCCGGTAGGAGGTTTATCTTCTCGTGCGGAATTCATGTGGAACTGGATCGCATCCATCCCAGATGATCTGCCTGAAGTGTTTTGGATCTGTATTTCCTTCCGTATTCACCATGAATACAAGTGAGTTTCTGTCGAGCTTCATCTTCTTCCTTATATCCTCAGCTCCTTTGTCTGTCATGATTGAATAGAGTGCTCCGAGCGGTACTGCGCCAGATTCTCCGGAGATCATGAACGGGTCTCCCTTCAGCGGGCAGGACAGGATTCTCATTCCTCTTGCTGCGATATAATCGGGGACGGAGAGGAAGAAGTCAGCGTTATGCGAGAGGATATCGAATGCTATCGGGGACGGGTCGCCACAGGCAAGACCAGCCATGATTGTATCGAGGTCTCCCTTCACACTATGGCATTTGCCATCGCCGGCCTTGATCGATTCGAATACGCATGGTGCTTTGTCGGGCTCTACTACGATGAATATAGGAGGATTCTCTGGGAAGAGGGCGGCGTAGAAGCCAATCACTGATGCTGCAAGCGCTCCGACACCTGCTTGTACGATGACATGTGTCGGCCTGATGATTCCCATTCCGGCAAACTGCTCCTGCGATTCAAGAATCATTGACGTATATCCCTGCATGATCCATGTTGGGATTTCTGTATATCCATCCCATGATGTATCGCTGATGATTGTCCAGCCATAGGTCTTTGCATCCTCTGCGATCTTGCGTACTGCATCATCGTAATTTCCATCGACGATGTGTACATCAGCCCCATAGCGCCTGATTGCATCAATTCTTGCCTGTGATGTCTCCTTGTGGACATAGATAACGCACTTATGCCTGAGTTTCATCGATGCCCACGCGATTCCGCGTCCATGGTTGCCATCAGTTGCCGATGCGAATGTTATATCACCAAGTCTCTTATGACAGTCTTCCGAAGCAAGATACTCATATGTTGTCTCCTCGTCCGTGAGTCCGAGCTTCTTCTGTATGTATCTTGATATAGCAAAGGACCCTCCAAGGACCTTGAAGCTGTTGAGTTCGAGTCTCTGGGCCTCATCCTTTATGTATATGCCTCCGAGCCCGAGCATCTGGGCAAGATTCGGAAGAGCCTCAAGCGGGGTCATCTTGTATCCGGGAATCTCCCTGTGGAATTTTATTGCCCGTCTTGCGGTGTCTATCGAGAAAAGCTCCTTCGCCTTGCTTCTGTCCTTTGTGCCGTAATCATAATCAATGAATTCAAAATCAAGTTTCCTTTCCATTGCTTTCTCCGGTGTGAGAATATAGTTTAAAAAGAAAATAATTGCAATATATGAAATGATTTATTGAATAAATTGAGTAAATCCGCAATCTGGCAGATGCTAAATTGCGGATTAATGAAGCAATTTACTTGCTAATGTTCTTCTGATATACCATCCAGGTAGAGCTTATGAGTGTATCGACATCGGATTTCCTTGCCGTCCATCCAAGCTTCTCATGCGCAAGCGCTGATGACGCTACGAGGCGTGCAGGATCTCCGGCTCTTCTCGGACTGTCGACAGCTGGAATCTCCTTTCCTGTTATCCTCCTTGCTGCCTCGACCATCTCCTTTACGGATATTCCCTTTTCCGATCCGAGGTTGACGATGAGATTCTCTTTCTCCTCGCTTATGTATTTTGCAGCAAGGACGTGAGCCTCTGCAAGGTCGGAAACATGGACGTAATCGCGGATGCATGTCCCATCTGGCGTATCGTAGTCCGTTCCGAATATTCCTATCTGCTTCCTCAAGCCAGAGGCGCATTCCATGATAATAGGGAGGAGATTGGCAGGATTGCGTTCCAGTCCAAGCATCCTTCCTTCTGTATCATATCCGGCGGCATTGAAGTATCTGAGAGCCGCAAACCTCATTCCACGGAGCTTTGAGTACCATTTGAGATTCTCTTCGATCGCAAGCTTGGTATAGCCATAGTAATTTGTAGGATCATTTGGATGCTTCTCATCAATCGGGAGGTACTGAGGCTCTCCATATGTCGCCGCGGAAGAGGAAAGTATGAAGTTCATGCAGTCATGCTTCTCGCACTCCGTTATGAGTATCAGCGATCCAGTTATGTTGTTCTCGCTGTACTTCTCTGGCTTGAGCATGGATTCGCCTGCTGCTTTGAATGCTGCAAGATGCACTGCAGCATCCCAGCCCTCCGAGAGGACCTCCGCGACTCTCGCCCTGTCTAGGATATCACCTTCATAGAAAGCCGCACCGTCAGGGACATTGGATCTCAGCCCTGAAGAGAGATTATCATAGATTCCAACTTCATCTCCTCTGTCCATGAATGCCAGCGCAACATGCGTTCCAATATATCCTGCGCCTCCGAAAAGCAGTACCTTCATTTGTTTTCCTCCTTTACTGGATGCTATCGCCAAATTCCATACATTCCGATGCATATTTTTCCTGAAAATCAGGAAAATCTTCCGATGATCTCTCTGATTCTGCCCAGCTTTGACTGCAGGAGATCATTATTCTCCGCCTCAGCGACAATCCTGAGATATGGCTCCGTGTTGGATTTCCTCACATTGAACCACCAGTCAGGATACTCAATCCTGTATCCATCGAAATCGAGTACGCGCGATGATGATGGGGCGAAAGCATCGTATAGAGCCTGTATCGCCTCATCCTTATGCTCAAGGCGGAAATTCACCTCACCGCTGTTCGGATACTTAACGATGCTGTCGATGAGCCCGGATAGCGTCCTTCCTTCCTCCTTAAGTCCTTTTAGGACCGTCAGGACGTGCAGCGACGCCAGTATCCCGCTGTCGCAGCAGTAGAAATCCCCGAGATAGTAGTGGCCTGCAAGCTCTCCTCCGAATGTCCCTCCGATCTCCCTTAGCTTCTTTTTCGCGAATGCATGCCCGACCTTCCATGTGTACACATTGAAGCCAAGCGATTCAAGATACTCCGTGGTTGATCTCGATGTCCTTATATCCTGGAGTGCATTGCCTTTCATTCCGTTTGATGCGTAGTAGAGACCAAGTACCGCAATCATATAGTCAGGCTGGATGAATCGGCCTCTTTCATCGACGAATACGACCCTGTCCGCATCGCCATCGTAGATTATCCCGATATCGCTATGGTTCTTCAGGACTTCCGCTTCAAGGGCCCTGCAGTTCTTCTCATCAAGAGGATTCGGCTCATGGGCTGAGAATGTCCCATCGAATGAATCATTGATGTAATCGGCATCGGGCAGGATATTCTTCACTATAAGAGAAGCAACACCGCTAGAGCAGTCAATCGACATCCTGATTGAGCTGTAATCATCGGATCTGTCCTTCAGGAAGGCTATATAGACATCCTTTATATAAGACGCATCCTTGACCACACCGGGCTTTTTCACCGGCACCGCCTTCAAATTCATGCATCTCTTCTCAAGTTCCTTCAGACCGGAATCTCCTCCCACAGGAACGGCACCTCTGCTGTTTATCTTCAACCCGTTGTATTCCGGGGGATTATGGGATGCCGTAATCTGGACAGAGGCACCAGCTGACAGATAGACAAGGGCAAAGCATACCATCGGGGTAGTGCTGAGCCCAAGATCGAGGACATCGGCACCGCTGTCCGTCATGCCCCGGATAAGGGCCTGATGCGCAGCTTCAGAGCTGAGTCTTATATCGCGGCCGACGATGACCTCATTCGCTCCAAGCAGTCCCGGTAGGAAGTATCCCGCCTTATAGCATAGATCTTCGTCGATCTCCTTGCCCCAGATTCCTCTTACGTCATATGCCTTGAATACACTCATGCATTGCTCCTGAATTTTCTTGCGCTCGCTTCGAATTCCTTCGGCTCCATCAGTTCAAAAAAGAGCACATCACCGTTCTTAAGAACGACTTTAGTAACGATTGCCCGGAATGCCTTGTCGAGGATATTAGGATGCCTTGACAGATCCTTGCCATTGTATAGCGACACCTCTGCCGATCGTTTCGTCACCCTGGCTATCTCGATTATATCCGAAGCAGGGAAAGAGACTTCGAGCTTTTCGTATTTCGCCTTATTCTTTGTCTTGATGGGGATCCCGAGTATCTGCGGGTTGCGTTCGAAGTCCTCGTATATGAATGACTTTCCGTCGGAATAGAGGAAAACCCCATATTCGCGCTTTTCCTTCCCGATCCGGCCATACCATGTGCTGTACGTCCTGTAGAGGATCCTTCCTCCGATCCTCTCTTCGCGTTCCTTGATGAATGCGATTGCCTCGTCAGTATCCATACTGAGATTGTAATCCGAAGAGATGAATAAATATATGGCAAATGATGATTTTCGTTTTCCTCGCCGCCTACTGTTCTTTTTTCCTCTGCTAAGATAACATATCGGCGCAATGCAGGAATTTGAGAAGAAAGATTTTGCGAAGATCCTTAAGAAGAATGCTCTCGATGGGCATAGATGGATGAAGTCGACCGATTCGTCCGCTGTCCGTGTCTATGACAGGAATCTTGGAGCATTCCCTGTGACGGTTGATCTGTACTCCGGCTATGCCCGTGTCGTCGATTACAGCGATGGCGGGATGTCTGATGATGATATCACGGTGATGATGGATCTCATCTCGCGCTTCCTATATGTTGAGAAGAGCAGGATTGTCTATCTTGAGAGGAAGAAGAGGGAAGGCAGGGAGCAGCATGGGGTCTCCGACGAATCGCTTACGGTGGATGTAAAGGAGAATGGGCTTCTTTTTGAGTGCGAGCTGAAGAAGTACACAGATACCGGCCTGTTCCTCGATCAGGCGGCAACGAGGGATATCATCAGATCGATGTCAAAAGGAATGAGGGTGCTGAATCTTTTCTCATATACTTCGGCCTTCTCCGTATATGCTGCAGCAGGCGGGGCAGAGCGTACAGTCAGCGTTGATCTGTCGAATGTATACAGCGCATGGTCGCGCCGCAATCTCGACAGGAATGGCTTCATCGATCCCGATAAGTACATGGTCGTCGCATCGGATGCCGGAGCATATCTTGAGAAGGCAATGACCGAAGGCGCAATATTTGATATAGTCATATTCGATCCGCCTGCGTTCTCGAATTCCCACAAGGCCGAGGATTTCGATGTGCAGAAGGACTATCTTGGATACCTTTATATGATAAGCCGGATTCTTGCACCGGGTGGAATCTGTCTGTTCTCCGAGAATCTCTCGGGATTCAGATTCTCCCGCCAGCTTATCAAACCATGGTGGAAGGTTCAGGAGATTACGGAAGAGGTCAGGCCGATAGGGTTCTCGTCGAAGAGAAGCGGCCTGAGAGTGTGGATTCTTAAGAAGACAGCCGATATGGAAAAAACAGTGCAGGCTGCAGACAGGAAAAGCAGGAATATGGAAGAAGACAGAAAAGAGAGACGTGGCCAGGAGAAAGGCGCGTTCGGCAGAGAGAGAAGAGAGAAGAATGGAAGAAGGCCGGCGGGCGGCGGAAGAGATGGCGGCTGGCAGAGGGATGGCAGAAGAGGCGATGACAGACCATCTTACAGCAGGGATCGCGGATACCGTGCCGACAGGCGTGATGACCGCGATGGTGATAGAGGCTATCGCCCGCGTGACCGCTATGATGATTACCGTCCTCGCGATCGCTATGGGGATGACAGACGCGGCGGAAGACGCTATGACGATCGTGATAGGGACTATGGCCGTGATGGATACGGTGACCGCTATGGCAGCCGCGATAGCTATCAGCAGCGCAGGGATTTCCCTGGCCGTGATGGATATGACAGGCCATCATACAGGCGGGACGACAGAGAGTCCCGCGGATACGGACGCCGCGACGACAGACGTGACTGGGATAACGATACTGGACGCGCATACCGCAGCAGCTATCGCAGGAATGACGACGGCGAGCGCCGCCCATACCGCCAGGATAGGGATGATAGGCGTCCATATGGTCAGGATGAGGGTGGAAGAAGGAAGCGCAATGCTCCTAAGCCGTATGGCTATGATACCTTTATGTCCACCAAGAAACGTGATACAGCCGATGCTTTCTGGCTTAAGAATACGGAAGTCCAGAAATATGATGATGAGGACAGCCAGGACTGATTCCTCCCGATTTCGTTGCGATACAGGCCTGACAGTTTGTCTGTTGGGCCTTTATTTCATTATATAGCAATATATTGCATTGCAATATTAATATGATTTTACTATTAAGGGTCCGTTAATCCGTCTTGCACAATTGCATCTTATGCAATAGAGTTTAGCCATGAGCATCATCAAACCCCATAAGCTCGGTGTCATTGCTGGCCCGGGATCTGAGTATTTCACTGGAAAGGTGGTAAAGCATCTGAGGCGGCTGTATATAGACCGCTATGAGAAGATCTCCGAGGCACTGACAAAGCGCCACGATATGACACCGGAGGAGCTTCTGAAGTTCGTTACGCTTGTGGACGATCTTGATAGCCGCAAGATACCAGCAGGAAAGCTTCCTTCTGCATTCCATTGCCCCGATCTCACAATCAATGTGAAGTATACGAGATTCGCCAATGGTGAGGAGAAGGCCGAGATTATCGATCCTGTACGAGGCCTGAACGTATATATCATCCACGATGTATCGAACAGCGCACCGATAAAGGTGGCAGGGCTTGATGAACCGCAGCCTATGTCTGTCAACGATCATCTTATGTTCCTCTTTACGACAATCAATGCCGTAAAGCTCGCAGGTGCGCTCTCCGTGACGCTCGTCCTGCCGACATATCCATATGCAAGACAGCATAAGAAGGCGGGAAGGGAAGCGCTTACTGCTTCGATGTTCGCCCATTTCTGTGAATCCCTCGGGGTTGAGCGCATCATCACGCTCGATATACATTCCCGCGAGATTGAGAACGCGTTCACGACATGCCATCTGGAGAATCTGCATGGGTCGTATCAGACACTGATCGCACTCAGGAAGCTTATCGATTTCTCTGACCCGGATCTTGTCGTTGTCTCTCCCGATACAGGGGCAGTATCCAGGAACAAGTTCTATGCACAAGGACTGCATAGGCCTCTTGCTATGCTCTATAAGGAGAGGGATTACTCCGTCGTGTCGAAGGATGCGAAGAACTCGAATATCAAATCGATAAATCTGCTTGGCGATGTTAAAGGTAAGACAGTCTTGATGGCTGATGATATGATAGCAACCGGCGGTACGATGATTATTGCCATGAGGGAGCTGATGAACAGGGGAGCAAAGAAGATCATATGCATGGTCTCACTTCCTTTCTTCAATGGCAATGCCATCGAGAATTTCGATGCTGCATACAGGGAAGGAGTCTTCTGGAGGATCATCGGAACGAATGCTGTGTATCAGGGTAAGGGCCTGCTTGAGAAAGAGTGGTTCGTCCAGGCGGATGTCACGGAGCTCTTTGCAAGGGTCATCTCCCGTCTTCACCATGGTCGTCCTATATCACCGCTTCTCGACAACAGGAAGTTCATACAGAAGCTTATCGATACATCACAGGCCAATCCTGATGCCCCGCTTATCTCTGAAAGCGCAGCCATGACGGACTGAGGAGCATACAATGCAGATGTCAAACAGAATATCGGGGTTCCAGTGCTCCCCGATAAGAAGACTTGTTCCATATTCGCGCGATGCAGTGAATAAGGGCATCCATGTGATACACCTGAATATCGGGCAGCCCGATATCAAGACCCCAGTAGAGGCAATCAAGGCTATACAGGGATATAACGAGGAGTATATCGCGTATGGCATTTCCGAAGGAGAGCTGTTCCTTCGCAATGCGCTTGTATCATATTACAAACGCTATGGGATACAGGTCTCTGCGGATGACATTCTTATAACGACCGGAGGTTCCGAGGCCATCCAGTTTGTGCTGATGACTCTATGCGATCCCTATGATGAGTTCATAATCCCGGAGCCTTACTATACAAATGTCGCTACATTTGCGAATATCGCCATGGTTACGCTGCGTCCGGTCACATCTTCTTCCGATGATAATTTCGTGCTGCCTTCCATCAGCGAGTTCGAGAAGAAGATAAACAAGAAGACTATGGGTATACTCCTCTGCTCCCCGAATAATCCTACAGGCCATGTATACTCCCCGGAAGAACTGCGGAATCTTCTTGAACTCTGTAGAAAGCATGATATATTCCTCGTCGTCGATGAGGTATATAGGGAGTTCTGCTATGATGGCAAGGCATTCACTTCAGTGCTTTCCTTCCCTGAGTATCAGGACCGTGTAATCTGTATCGATTCCTTTTCCAAGCGCTTCTCGATGTGCGGAGCGAGAGTCGGCGCGATAGTCTCCCTCAATCATGAGGTTATCGAGTCTGCTCTGAAGCTTGCCCAGGCAAGGCTCTGTCCGCCTGCAGTCGAGCAGGTTGCGGCCGCCGCAGCGCTTACTGCCCCTGATGAATATGTCGAGAATGTCAGGGCTGAGTATGAGCGTAGGAGGAATGTGCTTATAAAGCATATGCAGCGCATCCCCGGTGTCAGATGCAGTCTTCCAAAGGGTGCATTCTACTTTGTTGCGGATCTTCCAGTGGATGACGCGGAGAAGTTCGCGCTCTTCATGCTCCGGGATTTCTCATACAATGGCAATACCGTGATGTTTGCTCCTGCCGAGGACTTCTATGTCACGAAAGGCATGGGAAGGCGTCAGGCAAGATTCGCATATGTGCTGAATGAGGATGAGCTGGTTATGGCTGCGAAGTGCCTGGAAGAGGGCCTTAAGGCATACCGCTCTCAGGTAATGGGAATCCGTGACTGAGATTGAGAACATCGATCTTGTTGTTGAAGCTGCGTCATCTCCTGAGAAGATGGCGCTGCTCTTTGCGACGATTCTCTTTGGTATCATTGCCATAAAGCTCGTCCTTCTCATAGCAAAGCGTTTTCTTCTCCTGTCAGCTGTGGATAATGCTCTCATACGCTTCATGCTTACATCGCTCAGTGTCATTCTGGGAGCTGCCCTTATTCTCTATGCGATGAAGCTGATAGGGATACCCCTCACGTCGATGATCGCTATACTGTCCGCAGCCGGTGTCGCAATAGGACTTGCAATCCAGGACAGCATCGCTAATGTCGCCAATGGCCTTATTCTGATAGGCACCCATCCGTTCAAGGTAGGTGATTATGTTCAGATTGGTACTGATGAGGGGACGATTGATGAGATAAGGCTGATGAATACCGTGCTTACGACGGTAGACAACCGCAGGCTCATTCTTCCGAATAAGATGGTCTTCACATCAAGGATAATGAATTACAATGCAAATCCTCTTCGTAGGATGGATTTCGTATTTACCATCGATTATTCATCAGATCTGGACCAGGCCATAGAGATAACAAGAAAAGCCGTTGCTTCCTCATCATATGTCGCTAGGGAACCGAAGCCGAGAGTAGAGTTCTATGCCGCTTCCGCTTCCTCCCTCGATATCTCTGTATGGTGCTGGGCAAGCTCTGCCGAGTACTGGAACACATATTTCTCGGTACAGAAGGCTGTATACGATGCATACAAGGCTGCAGGTGTTGATATTCCGTTCGAGCAGCTTATGATTAGCGAGAGAAAACCCAGGACCACGAGACGCAGAACTGCATCAAGAGCAGAGGATGGCAGCAATGGATAGGATCATCGCATGGAGCATCTCAATCTGGCAAAACATTGAGGAATATGTCCAGGGATGGCTTGTTGTCATTGCTGTCCTTTTTGCAGCCGCTCTTCTGACAGGATGCTTCATGAATACACTGCGCCTGGCGGTCAGGCATCTTGTGAAGGCGGATGCGATGCTTTCATATCTTGCTTCATCCGAGAAGAGAGCTGGGAAGCTCCATGGCCTGAGGAAGATAAAAAAGCATGCTCTGAAGGCTGAGCGCCTGCTTGGTGCCTATGCCTATGATCATGCCGGTCTTCCTGCGGTAAAGAATGCCCAGTCCTCGGTCGCTGCGGCCATCCGGGCACTTTCATCCCTTTCAGAGCAGACAGTATCTGATAACCCTCAATCCGTGCTGAAGGTCGTCAGGAATGCGCACAGGCTGGTATCTGCTGCGCTTAAGTCTATTGCGTAGGGGTTTCTGTGTCCTCTGCGATAATATATAATCCATGTTGGTAGGAGAGAGCCGTGGCGTTATTTGCAGATCTTTCATCTCTTTCAGCTATGACGAAGGAGAAGGCCGGTAAGAATATGGAAGAGGCCCAGAATTACATCGCACTTGATCTGGGCAATATCGCGAAGTGCATACGACCTTATCATCCTCTTGAGGTGCTTAAGATGGCTGCCTGGGAAGAGCGCAGGCTTATGCATAGCAGGGCAAAGGATCCAGAGTCCCAGCTCATGGCGCATCTTCTTCCTGTGCTGCTTCAGTCGGTGGTTCAGTCCTCGCTCTTCGATGTATCGGATGGCATGTCCTCGAACAGGGCGATAAAGCAGAAGGACTGGAACAGGCTGCTCTCACTGACTGAGGATGCAGTGCGCAGGATTCTCAGGTACATCGATGCATATACTGTATTCACAATCAGAAGCGGCAGGATATCGGAGGAGAACGGTGAGGAATACAGGAATACGATCTTCTCGCAGCTTTTTCCTCCAGCTGAATCCGAGGAATCGATTCTCCGTTCTGTCTATGTATGGTATGGATCGATAGCATCGGAGTCTGCGAAGTGCAGAGAGCTTTTCGGCGTTGATCCCGAGACTCTTGCCAATGGGCTGTATAAAGTATCCATTCAGGGCCTTACCGGTATAGATAAGCTTACTGAGGATATATCGGTATATAAGGCAGAGATGATGCTCATCATGGCGCAGAAGAGAAGCGACGAGCGCTATGCATCAAAGAGCGAGGATGAGCTTCGGGATATTATCGTGCATGAGGAAGGGTGGGAAGGACGTGTCTCCAGGCTTGCAGGCCAGCGCGATGACTTCGATCTGTTCAGACCAGAGTTCGCAGCCGATCTTCCGGGAAAGGCATATGAGACGCTCTCTGTATATCCTGGCACGCTTGACATAATGGAGTATCTGAAGAAGGGAATATGGCCTGCTACGGTCTTCCCGTTCCTCAGATTCGGCAGCATGTATTATTCCTTCGCATCAAGCCATATCCTTTTCTATGGTGAGAGGATCCTTGCGGAGAATGCATCTCTTTATCTTACGGACACAGAGGCTGCATACAATGCTTGTTCGATGATATTCACGAATACCGGCGTCCCTGATGTCTATTC
>CALXLE010000113.1 GCA_944389115.1 uncultured Spirochaetaceae bacterium | reverse complement strand
TGAATCCCATGCTTCTTTTATGCTTTCTATCTGGGACATCTTAAGCATCTCCTCATCTTCTCCTTGCTTTTTCTTTTTTTCCAGCAAGAAGTATATTTCGCGGACACCTGCTTGAGATGTCCTTTTTCCATGATGATAAGAGTGGGGAAATCCCTATGATAAAACTGTCCCTTTAAAGACTATTACAAACACGACCCCGATGAGCTCGTGCCGGTTTCGAGGGAGATCATCAGGGACGCAGCCGGGGGAAGCTCGGTCGCCGCTGTCCTATGCGGCACGGGCTTCGACCCCAGGGAATACGGGCTGAGGCTCGGCGGAAGGAGACGGTAGATGGGTGATATATGCCTTACGAGAATCGCAGAAGAGCTCTATGAAGCCCAAGACCATCACCTGCGCATAGCCGCTGAGGCATTCGGAAGGGATGACATGGTCCAGTGGCAGAAATACCAGGACATCGCGGCAGGGATAAGGATTGCAATCAATATCCTGATGGAGAACGACCCGAGGCTCAGGAAGGGATGACCATGGATAGGCTCAGGAACACGATGATAAGGCTCATCCGCCTTGAGACGCTGAGGCGCCGTGAGAACGGCGAGGACGTGACAGCACTCGCTGTCGCTGAAAAGTACCCCGCGTGGATAAGGCTCGACGATGAGACGGAGAGAATGCTATCTGCTTCCGAGAGCAGAGGCCCCTCCCCCATGCAGACGGTCGTTGCGTAAGGAAGATTCCTGAACAGGAGCGTTGCGCCTCACATTGAAGCAGGACATCAGAAGACAAGGAGGAGGAGAAAGGAATGTCGAATTCAGTATCAATCAACTCGGTCCAGATCTCAGGCGGTATCGCGCAGATATCCGTCCATGAGGGGATGGCGTTCGCCAATGTCGCGGTATCGCTCCCGGGGAAGGACGGGAACGGGGCATTCAGCGTCCATCCGGAGTACATGCCGGTGAAGTTCTTCAGGAAGGGGCTCTTCCCGTTCCTCAGGAAGGGCACGCAGCTCGTGGTGAGCGGGAAGCTCAGGCAGGATATGTACGAGAGGAACGGAGAGAGGATATCGCGCATGGTCATACATGCGGAAGATGTGACGCTCGTATCAGTTCCGGACGCGAAGGAAGCGAAGCCGGAGGAGAAGGCGCAGATGGAGCTCCCGCTCGAGTGAGGCGGGGTGCTTCGCCCCAGCCGCGCTGAGGCATAGGAGGATACACGGCATGGAAATCATCATCTCGTTCATGGAAAGGGACGGCAAGACAGCAGAGAACCTCACGGACCTCGAGCTCGCAGGATACATCAGCGAGTATCTCAGGATCACGGAGGAAGCGTGATACCACGCTCATATAAGGAGAATCAGGGAATGCCGCTATACAAGGAAAAATCAAGGTTCCTGATAGACGACGGAACAGAAGGCTGACGCGGCAGAAGCCGCGGAGGATAGACGGTTCGTGCGTGCCAGGCCGGTTCAGGGAGCAGCGCTCCATAAGCTACCGGGACATGCAGGAAGGGAAACAGAATGCAGGGCGTTCCGCCCCAGCAGAGGAAAACGTCCGCAGGAAGCGGAAGAAAGAAAAGACTCATAAGGAGAAAACGGAAATGAGAAACGACGTAAACAACATCTCGCTCACAGGAAGGCTCGTAAGGGACGCAGAGAAGAAGGCAGAGAACTTCGCGACAGCCACGATTGCGGTGAACCGCTACTACAAGGGCAAGGACGGCAATCCTGTCGAGAGAGTCGGTTTCATCGACCTTGAGCTCAACGGAAGGGACAAGCTCGTTCCATACCTTACCAAGGGCCAGGCAATCGCGGTCACAGGATACCTCAACCAGAGGAAGTGGGAAGACAAGGATGGCGGCAAGCACTCCGCAATCGCGGTCCACGTCAACACAATCGAGTTCATCGCACCGCCTAAGAAGGACGCGTCAGGCACGACAGCTCCAGCTCCGGCAGACCCGATGAACGCCGCGGATGAGCCACTCGACGACAACATCCCATTCTGATACAGGGGCAGGGAAACCTGCCCTATCCTTTTGGGGCCATGCGGCTTCGCCGATCCCTCGGGAGAACGCAAGTACAGGAAACCAGAGCAGAATCAGGTTTTCTTCATTCAACCCTCCTTTTTTTGTTCTTGGGCTGGCCACGCGGTCAGCCCTTTTCTCATGGGGGTTTCGTGATCTTCCACGGTTCCGCCATCTGCTTCCCCTCTTCTTCCCTTCATGGAATGAAGCCTCCCTCCATTGCAGTGTCCCCTCGCTCTCACGGCGTCTTCGACGCTTCCGCTCAGGGTTATCAATGGAGGAAAGGAATGAAGAAGGAAATCATCGCATTCATCACATCGGACGGGCTTTCGAGGATGTGCAGGAAGCCCATCGAGAAATTCGCCACATGGGGCCTCAGGGCTCTCATCGGCTCGCTCATCGCGGCGGCAGCCGGGCTTGAGAACCCCGCAATGAGGCTCATGATGATACCCATCATCACGGCCTATGCCCTCTCTGCTCTCATGCTCAGGTGGATAAGGGAAGAGCTCGGAGATGAGCGGTATCAGGAGATATTCGAGCCGCGCGTCCTCCTCGGGCTGAAGGATGTATCAGGAAGGAGCTGAGCTATCGCAGGGGCAGGACATCCTGCCCTTTTTTCATGGATGGAGGTTCGCTCTCTTCCCCGTGCAGCGTTGCTGCTCCCGCTCAGTGCTGCCACAGGGCAAGGAGGAAATGAGATGGCATTCGTATTCATTCTCGCAGCATTCGGCTTCATCGCAGGAACAGCGGTGTTCGCGCTCACAGAGATTTATGGCACCACAGAGCTCGCGTGCCAGGGACTCGCGCTCTACGCGATGACGGTCATAGCGGAGGCGATAGCTCTCGCGATCGGCATTGTCTGCACCATCCCGGGAACGCAGCACGTAATCCCGATGGCAATAATCTCTTCAGCGATATCGTCCGCGGCTGTCGTGCTCAACGCGGGATTCATATACCAGGCAGCCGTAAGGTAACGCGGCAGATGGGGACGCTCCGGCGTCCCTATTCCTATGGCTGCTGATAGTCCCTCAGCGGGAGAGAGCTCATGCCAGGTCAGAGCCCGGCGCCTTCGCCGCCTATGCCCTTCCCTGCATTCGCAAATGCAGAGGAGACACACATGGAGAATCGTTTCTCATTCATCGTGCTGTACCCGGAGAAGCACGGCACGCTCATCGAGGCGGATATGGCCTCATCGTTCAGGATGGCACTGCTCCGCACATTCGACGGCAGTACGCAGAGGACCGTCGAGAGGCTGCCCTCGCCCCTTGATGGATATTCCGCAATGCTTTCAGATGACGAGTCGGGGATAACGGATGAGCGGAACATCAACCCCTACCTCACCGCGCTCATGGGAAGGCCGTTCCACGGCACGGCAATGGTCGTGAAGGACACAGGGGACGGAGGCTCGCTTCTCACGGAAGAGGAAGCTGCCGGACTGATGGAGGGAATCATCAGCGCTTCCCGGAAAGGGATGGACAGGCTCGCAAGGGAGCGCGGATATATCGCGGACGGCAGAGCCTACAGGTGGCCGATACCGGAGAGGACAGGGAGAGGTTCCGGCACGTCAGGCAACGGGGATTCAGGAAGCGAAGATGACAGGTATGAAACAGAGCCGTTCTGAATCTTTCTCGTCATGGAAGAAGGAAAAGAGAGCCCCAACACAGGGGCTTTCAGCCCGCTCACATAAGGGCGTCCACATAAGGACAAAGGAGAAAACGGAAATGAAGAAGAACATCGCAATCATCGCACTCGCAGTCATCACAGCAATCGCATTCGCCTCTTGCGATCCGGCAATAGCTAAGACATCGCTCATCGAGGATGAGACGGTCACCACTCCATCGCTCCCTGCAGACGATGAGAAGTCGCCATCGATAGACTACACCGAACCAGGCGTTGGGGATGAGGACACGGAAAAGACGCTCCCTCCGGAGACAGATGAAGAGGAAGAAGAGCTCCCATCAGAGGAGACGCCAGCAGAGGAAGAGACGCCTGAGGAGGAAGAGCCCCAGGAAGAGGAACCCCAGAACCCAGGCTTCTGGATTGACGAGGACGGTGTCATCCACATCTCGGTCACAGAAGGCTGATACACCAGACGGGCAGGCGCGTCCTGCCCTTTTCTTCTGCCTGCCGCAAGGAATCGGCCCGCCACTTCATGGCCTCCGCCACTCTCCAGGAGGCATTATGATTGAGAGGCTCACAAGGACAAGCGTCCCCGAGTTCCACGGCAATGGGACCGTCAGCATACGCACGCAGTATTCCCTCGGCTCCTTCGTGCTCGGAAGGGAATCGGGACAGACGTTCCATATATTCGCCAACGTCCGGAGGAACATCGCGCGCGAGCTCGCACATGACCTCCGGAACCGCTACTGCATTATAAGCTACGGGTCCTCTGAATGGAGGACGGCTGCTGAGCCATGCCCGTGGTGAGAAACTGAAAAGGAGGCAGGATCATGACAGCAAGGAAGAGAAGGAAGCAGTATGACTACTGGGCCATAAACATGGCTTTTGTCGTACGCAAGCTCGGAAGAGGTTACCATCACAGGATGGAGCCATACTTCCATATGGGGGCAACAATCATAGAGGCGGTGTTCAATTGCCGCGGCGTCCATACGTTCCAGAATGACATAGCGGACAATCCTCCGTCATATCTCCCGGAACGCCCGTCTGATGATATGCTTCTCAGGTTCCCGGACAGGGCAACAGTCTCGGGCTTCTGCTCTCTCATTGATGAGCACCCTATAGAGGAGCTTACCCGCTCGGATGACAGCAGCAGAAACGCGATGGTCATAAGCCTTGCCTCGTTCCTGAAGCTGAATGCGCTTGAGGATGAGTTCGCGCTCGCCAGGTGGATAAACGGATTCGGGCTCCTCCCCGAGGACCGCGCTGCATATTACCGGAAGCTCAGGGCTGAGCTGTCGATACCGGAAGAGACGGCACGCTATCTTGCGTATATCTCAGGCGCGGATGACCTCGTGATATATGACTCAGAGCTCCGCATTTCGAACATCACGCTCACCCCGCGCTCCGCGCTGAGGACCGCTATCAGGCGTATCATCTCAGACGCTGCGGAGATCTCCGGTATGGAGCTCCGTGACTTCCAGCGCCTGCTGTTCATGGCAATGACATCGTGGGCGGTCTACGATGAGGAATGGTTCAAGTATTCAGGCGGATGGAATGAGTACATACAGCAGTTCCAGGATGATAATGGATGAGATTGGGAGAGCTGACCGCTCTCTCTTTTTTTCTTCCTTCCTTCATTGCCCGGCGTCTTCGACGCTTCCCCTCGCACGTTTTTTTTCTTCTTCCATCCGATATGGAACAATGGCTTCTTCCGTGTCAGAAGGATGAGAATCGCGCTTTCAGGATATGCCATCAAGCTCTGCCATTGAAGGCATGGATTCGCTCAGCAGGGATAGGGTTCCTCTCGTCGGATTCCGTATTGCATACCGGTCTCCGTTCCAATGAGCGCTCCCTTAGCGGCGGGAAGATGAGACAATCCTATGCGAGGGCATACCATCCGTCCGCACTGCTTTTCCCTTATCAGCCGGATTTCAGGGAATCTCTGTCTGAAAGAGCCAGGGAATACGGGGAAAGCTCCGTCCATTCGAAGGCAATGCGGATATCATGGCTCCTGTTCTTTCAATAGTAGACAGAGCTCAGGTGCGGAAAGGCAAGGCGGGCTGATCATAGAAGAGGCAGATGGGCATGATGGGCTTACGGATTATCGGGAAGGATATATCAATGCGGGAAGGCTTACGGTCTTCCCTTTTTTCATGGCTGGAGGGCTGAGGTCATTATTCGGTATAGAGGGGGTAAGAGAAAGAAAGGGTTAAAGGATAAGGGTTATTTTTATTGGATTTATTCAGCAAGATAAAGAGTTTCCCGCATTCACCACGAGGCGTAAACCCTTCACCTGGAAGGGAATGCGGCGTAAACATTTCATAGAAGGTGTATGCATCTGTCATTTTCCCACATTTAATCCCCTATAGCATAGGGAAATATCTGTTTATTGCTGTATTACATATGCATTTGTTGCATCGAAATTATCTTAAATGATAATATTTATGCAGGATTGGATGCTGGCGGGCTATAATATAAGTGAAGGAAAACAGCGTGGGAAAGAAGCTTGTAATAGCAGAGAAACCATCGGTTGCGCTTACGATAGCCAAGGCTCTCGGAGCTGATGAGAAGAAGAACGGATGGTACGAGAATGACAGGTATATGGTTTCATGGTGCTATGGCCATATGCTCCAGATCCAGGACGATCCTGCCAATAAGAAATGGGAGCTTGAGGGGCTTCCGATAATACCGGAGGAATGGAGATATGAGGCTATCCCGGACTCAAGGGAACAGCTGGATAAGCTCATATCACTGACAAGAAGGAAGGATGTGGACTCGCTTGTCTGCGCGACTGATGCCGGACGCGAAGGCGAGCTCATCTTCAGGCTTGTGTATAATGCATCAGGCTCGAAGAAGCCTGTCGAAAGGCTCTGGATATCATCGCTTGAGGAAGCCTCGATCAAGGAAGGATTCGAGCATCTCAGGGACAGCCATGATTACGACAGGATCTACGAATCGGCGCTGGCAAGAAGCCATGCCGACTGGGTTGTCGGTGTCAATGCCACGAGGCTCTACACCCTCGGCTATTCATCCGACGGAGGCCAGATGTCAGTCGGGCGCGTGCAGACCCCGACGCTCAATATGATAGTCGAACGCCAGAGGGAGATAGATGAATTCAAGGTCACGAAGCAGTGGGCGGTAGTGAAGGATTTCGGCACATGGAAGCTCGAGACCGGGAAGTTCAGGACCGAGGCTGAAGCGGAGGAATGCCTCAGGAAGACAGGAGGGAAGCCGACTGAGATAATGACCATCGAGAAGGCGAAGAAGAAGACGAATCCGCCTCTGCTCTACTCCCTTACGACCCTGCAGCAGGATGCCAACAGGATATTCGGGATGTCCGCGCAGGAGACGCTCTCGACGATGCAGGCACTCTATGAGAAGAAGGTGCTCTCCTATCCGAGAACTGATTCCAACTACATAACCTCAGACATGGAGAAGACCTTCACGCAGATAGCCTATAAGCTTGCCGAAGTCTTCTGTCCGGGACTCAAACCGCAGGGGATAAAGAGGCTTGTGAATGACGACAAGGTCTCCGATCATTACGCGATAATCGTCAACCGCCAGTTCCTCAAGGACATGTCGCTTGAGGAGTTCAGGCCCGATGAGAAGAAGATACTCCTCCTTGTCGTAACCAGGGTGCTGGCTTCCGTCTCAGCGCCTTATGAATACGAGGAGACGAAGGTCAAGGGCGATACGGAAGGATTCGAGTTCGCTGGAACAGGAAAGAGAGAACTCTCCGAAGGATGGCGCGGAACAGAGCGCAGCATGATGAGGAGAGAAGCGAAGGAAGGGATGATATTCCCATCGGATATCGAAGAGGGAAAGACCTATACAGCGGAGAAGACAGAGCTCGCGAAAAGGGACACCCAGCCGCCTAAGCCGTACACGGAGAATACGCTTCTCGGTGCCATGGATAAGGCAGGATCAGAGGACATGCCCGAGGACGCGGAAAGGAAGGGAATCGGGACTTCCGCGACAAGAGCAGGCATCATAGAAAGGCTGATCAATGTCGGATACATCAGGAGGCAGAAAGCCAAGAGCGTCTCTTATCTCATCCCTACGGAAAAGGGAAAGAAGCTCATCGAGATCGTGTCGCCAAGGCTGAAGGATGTGAAGACGACAGCTGACTGGGAGTGGCGGCTGAAGGCCATCGAGAAAGGCAACGACAGCGCGGAAAGCTTTGCGGATGATATAGCAAGGGAAGTGACGGAACTCGTGGAGAAGAACCGCGAAGGACTGCCTGCAAGGAACAGCTCGTCATCGGGAAACCTCATCGGCAAATGCCCTGTATGCGGATCTCCTGTGATGGATAAGGGAAGATTCGTGAAGTGCACGAATGACAAGTGCGGAAGGAGCCTCTGGAAGGAGAACAAGAGGCTCAACGGCCACACGATCACAGAGCAGGAGCTGAAGAAGCTGTTCCATGGGGAAACCGTGGAGATGACGCTGCTTTCCGCGCGCACCGGCAAGCGTTATCAGCAGCTCATCAGCATCGGAAAGGATGAGATGAACGAAAGATACTACAGTGTCGACTTCCGAGGCTTCCCGGAGAAGAAAGGCGGCGGCAAAGGCAAGTGGAACAGGACGAAAGCCAGCAGGCCGGAGAAGTCCGATGAAGACAGCGAGCCATTCTGATAAGGAGATGCTGCAGCGATTCGGAGAAAGGATGAAGCAAGCCATAAGCGTGAAGGGAATATCGCAGAAGGAGCTTTCAAGGAGAAGCGGGATCACGGAGGCTGCAATCTCCGGATACGTCAACGGGACAAGAGAGCCAGGGCTCGCTGCAGTCATAAGGATCGCAAGGGCTTTATCAGTCTCCCCTGCCCTGTTCTTCTGCAGGAGGGCCGATTTGTTCCATCTTGGTTCGCCCTGCTGGCATGGGGAAGAAGAAAAAGAAGATGCTGTTCAGGAGGAATGACAGGAAATGTCTGATGATTTCATATATCTAGGAAAATGCTTCATGGGATACAGCCTGCTGAAGAGGAACAGGGATGACTACATGGAGAGCTGCAGGAGAAAGGGGCTTGACTGGAAGAAGCGGCTTGACTCATATGCCGGTCATCTCTTCTACCTGGATGACAGCGGAGAGAAGGCATCCATAGAGACCTGGCTCAACAGGATGACGACGTACGTGTACGGGCCTATAGAATTCAGGGGATACAAGGAAGGATGGGACCATCTCTGCAGGACCGATAAGGAGGAATTCCGGATCCCTGAGCTTGCAGTCCCGGCCTTCAATGAACGCCAGGCAGATGCCATTGCCGAGATGATGATAAAGACATATGACGGCTCATCGCTGATGAATGACAATGAGGAACCTGCGAGGTTCACGGGATACATAACGCGGCCCCGCCTCAGATGCATGAGAAGCCCGGTCAGGATCGAGGACTTCGCGAATCCGATGGACAGCGAAAAGAGGCTCTACGACGGAGGCTCTGAGAATGACGACAGCTGGCACATGTTCCTCTTTGATTTCATCATAAAGCATGGATTCGACCGCGGGCTGAGGAACGCTGGGAAAGTCGATCCGTTCTTCGATATGGGAGATGCGGATATGCGCTCCTTCTATGACAGCGAAGGGATGCCCCGTAAAGGCTGATGCTTTAATCGCTATCCATTAAAATATATCACTGCAATCATTCACTATATTGCTCTGTTCTGTTACAATGAATAAAGAATATCAATGCGAGCAAATAGCGATATTCCAATCAGGAGGAGCACTATGCCAGAGACAGGAAAGCCAAGTGATGCAGTCATGAACGAAAGCGCGGAAGCGACGGTTGTCCAGGAAGTCCCGGAAAGAGAGATGAAGACGATGTTCGTTGCTGAGCGGAAGGCCGTTGTCTTTCCTGATGGCACGACAAGGGAATACAATCTCGAATCGGCGTTCAGCGATGATGACTATAATGTCCATATCAGGAATCTCAGGATAGATGATATCACATGCTCGGAGGTCGTCCTTGATGAATACGGGCATATAAAGACTGCAGATCTGTCAACGCCGGAGCTTGATGCCCTTGCCGAGAGGCTGGCTGCTGATCCTACGAACGCCAGGCTTATCGATGAATTCAATGAGCTTACCGATGAGGTCAATGCCAGATTCTATGGCAGCGATGAATTCAGGGATCTCACGGAAGGACTCGACAACCTCCATAGCGAGGTGATGATGCCTGAAAGGTTCAGGCTCGATCCGGAAAGCATAGCATCGCGTCCTCTTGATGGACAGGGCGGATACAGCAGCAGCTCGCTTGAAAGATACCTTGATGCGCATATGACCGATAAGGGTGAACGCTACCTCTCCAGCTCGGGAGTGATGAATGCCCCTCGCGAAGGAGAGCGCTTCATCCCGAGGTTCAACGGCGAGACCGGCAATATCGAGATGGAGATCGTCACTGAGAACGGGCAGGTCGCAACGATGATCATGGACAGAGACGGAGAGATATCACTGTCCAACATAAGAGGCGCGACGATGTTCTCTGAGGAAAGCGCGGCCCGCCTCGAGGAGATGCAGGGAAGGCTCGATGAGCTCAGAACGGCAGCCTATGATGGAGATCCGCTTGGATCCGTAAAGGACCATGGAAGGCATCTCAGGGGCAATCTCGCGGACAAGGATCTCCTTGATGAATATGACCAGCTTATGGCTGAAAGCAGAGCCATCATGAATCCTGATCCCTCGGTGAATCCATACGTCCTTGATGCAGAGGAGAGCATAGAGAACTCTGCTATCTACAGGAAGGCAGCTGAGGAGCTGCAGGACGCACAGAGCAGCAGCGTGTGGAGAGAGAACCGCCAGGCTTATGACCAGATCTGGAACGAGAAGCTGAAGGATGAGGTCTACCATGGCAGCAGCGAGGGAATGCCTACCGATATCCCTGAAGAGATGGATGCTGCAGAGATGGATATATCCCCAGAGCCAGAGCCTGAGATGATGCATTCCTCACCTATCCAGGATGCCGCGGGAGAGACAGGCAGCATATCCGATATCCTTGAATCCGAGGACGAAGGGATAGAAGAGATCAAGGATGCGGTAAAGGACAAGGCCGAGGAGATGCTTGAACCCGACGAGGTGGCTCCGGGGACGGATGTGCCGCCAGAAGCGGATAACGGGATGGAAGCCATAGAGATCGAGGACATGGAGCCATCCGCAGACAAGACATCACCGAAGAAGGCCGCAGAGACAATGGCCTTCGGCTCGGGAAATGCTGATGAAGGCGGGGCCGTAGCAGATGCGATATCAGGGACGGATAGAGGAGAAAGCCTTGCTGCGGAAGCCGAGGCTGAGGGCCTCGCGGACTTCGCCAGCCCTGACAATGGAAGGGATCTTGAGAGCATTACGGGCTCCAGGGTAACGATCAACGGCGACGAGATCAGCATACAGGATGTATCCATCGGAAAGAATGGCGGAGTCAGGATCGACAGGCAGACGATAAACCTCAGCACGGGAGAGTCGGTCACAAGCGTTGAAAGAACCGTCTACGGATCAGGCAATAAGCAGATCACCACACAGAAGGGCCGTATTGCGGATGAGTTCCTCAATGACGATGGGACCGTGAACACGGATAAGCTCCTTGACGAGGGGTTCAGCGAAGAGAGAAGCGAAGCAATAAGGGAAGCCTATGAGAATGACGGTGTCTTCGAGCGTGAAAGCAGGCTCTATGAAGATGGCACCAGATATACATCCGAGATGCATACTGGAGAGCAGTCATTCGAATATCCCGATGGAAGCTCCCATACCCTTATGGCAGACGGCCAGGAGTATATCAATGGCGAGAGAATCGGGATGCCAAATGATATGGCCTCCCCTTCCGACCTCATGGAAGATATGGCGGATGCCCCGGAGATGCCGGATATGAAACCGGTTGATGCTGGGATTTCCGCAGCCGTTCCTGAAGGGATGGAAGGAATGGACATTGCATCAGAAGCTGCCGAGACAATACCAGGCGGTCATGCCGCATCAGTAGATCCGGGGATAGATTTCACATCGAACGATGTCATCTATTCAGAGAGGATAAGGACACCTGATGGAATGCAGGGGTATATCAATGTCCATGCGGATGGAGAGATATCCGCAGGCGGTATAACAATCGACGGCAAGGATTCGGGATATGGGCTGGATAAGCTTGAAGGGCTGAAGGCAAGAAGCGAGGCCATAGAGGCATTCAGGGATGATACCGCGGTATCGGGGAGGATCGAACAGCTCACTGACCAGTACGCAGAGCTCCGCAGGGATCTCGGAGATCCGACGTTCGGGCTTGAGGAAGGGATCAATGAGATAGAGATCCCTGGCGACGGAGGAATCACAAGAAGCGCTTTCAATCCGTTCGGACCAGCCAATGAGTCATTCTATAAGCACAATTTCGAGCTCGGAGAAGCCGGTGGAGAATCGCTGTGGCATGAGGATATAGTGACGAGATCGGGACTCAATGGACGCGTCTCTATGATGCCGAACGGTTCCATAAAGACCGATTACTGGGTCAAGAGCGGAGAGGATATCCTCTCGGCAAGCCGCATCGATACCATCTCATACGGTCCGACAGGCGACCAGATGACAATGCATACGCACTTCGAAGGGCCTGCAGAGCTGAGAGCTGATCTCAACGGATTCGCCGAATCATCCCGCGTAATGGAATCAAAGAACCTCATGCGCTACAACTACGATGGCTTCAAGGCCCTAACAGGGAATGCAGAGCTGCCTGATGAGGAATTCGGAGAGTTCCTTGAGACGGATCAGGGAGAGCAGGCATTTGAGCAGTTCAATGATTTCCTCGGCGGCGATGGCGATGCCATAGAGATGGCTACCCCATTCCATGCCACGCCGGATTTCTCATATGTCGATTCTGACGGAATCGGAGGCGATATCTCAGATGCCATAGGGGATCTTCTCGACAGCCCTGCGGTCAAGCTCGTGCTTATCATCGCAGGAATCGCCGTGGCCGGATATCTCATCAAGCGCCACATGGATAAAAAGAACAGGAACGTGACGTTCCATAGCCCTACTTCCTCCCGTGACAGGATCCGCAGCAGGGAACAGGCAAGAAGCGAGCAGCCGAAGAGCAAAGGCGGAAAAGCCAAGCGCTCTGAAGAGGATATAGCCAAGGAATACAGGACAGGGGCTGCGAACAATGCCTCTATCAGAACGGGCAAGCTCCGCGAGGAAAGAGAGGCCGAAGCGCAGGCGAATGCGAAGCAGGCAGAAAAGACCACAGAACCAGCAAAGTCCCATGAAACAGAGGACAGGACAAATACGGATACATCAGAGAAGACTGCGCAGGATGCTGAGAAAAATGCGGATGAGATCAGCCTCGGTGATGGCGTGACAATCACAAAGGATTCCATCTATGCCACCGAGAAGGATAAGGAGGCAGAGGCAAAGCGGAGGGAAGAAGCCGAAGCGAATGCAAAAGACGCCGAGTTCGAGGAAATCCCTGTCTCTGGAAATGAGGAAAAGGAAATAAAAGCCGAGGGGATGGAAAAGCACGAGATGCCTGCAGAAGAAATGGCTGATCATGAGACAACGCCAGATGAAGCTGAAAGAACTGACGCTTCCGAGCTCACTGACAGCAGCTCTCCTGAAGAGGAGAAAGAGATATTGCAGGAAGCCGAGGATAGAAAGGCTGAAGCGAATGAATCCCCAGAGATCACAGCGGAAAGCGCGGAGAAGACTATGGATGCAGATTCCCATGAGGATGTGCAGAAAGACTCCCCTTTTCCTGATGCTGCGGATACAGGATCATCGGGAAAGGATGAGAATGAGGATGACAGGGAAAACCTCCATGACAGCAATCCTGACATAATCAAGGATGCCAATGATGCCACAGAGGTTGATTATGAGGTCATAGAGACAAGGGATGCTGAGCCTGATGAGAAGGAACACGAAGAGACAATCGGGAACGCCGCATCGGGATATGACGTCCATGACAGCAACAGGGATGACCGCAGCAATGCGGATACAGGAAGGGAAAGGGAGACAGACCCTCTGAGACCGGACATGCGCGACATCTCTCCTAAGGAGATCACGCCGACATTCTCGCTTGACAAGGAGAACGGCGTCATAATCTTCCATGGCTATGTCTCAAGAGAGGATGTCGAGAATGCGATAGACGCCGCCAGAGCGACAGGCATGGTATTTGATTCCATCATTCTTGATGAGGACGTCAAAGGAGTGACAGCCGATGCGTTCATAACCGCTGATTCGAAGGCGGAGGCCTCGTGGATAGATATCCAGAACCTCCTCATAAAGGACGGCAGCTTCGAGATAATCGGAGGAGAGAATCTCCCCCGCTCCCCGTTTGCCGATCTCAAGAACCTCACCGTAGCCAACATTGAGAAGAATGTCCCTACCCTCACCAATGAGAACGGTGAGAAGGAACCTCTTGCGCTGTTCCCTGATGGAAAAGTCGCAGTCATTGCTCTCACGGACGTGGAGAAGGTTCCTGACTATGCGTTCTCCAGGGCCAACAACGGCGTCACTCTGTCGGTGAACACAAAAGCCGGAATCGTCACTGATTTCGGTGACGGAGCATTCAAGACCGGATTTGCCCTCTATGCAGAGAAAGAGGATTCCGCATATGCCATGAGGGAAAGGGATATACCGCCTGTCAATGCCGCGATAACCAGCGGTGCCAACCATGTAGAGGCAAGCAAGAAGCTCTACCAGTATTCCAGGAAGATGGATTATGAGAAGGCAAGGCAGGGAATAAGCAATTCCGAACAGGCAAGACTCTTCTACAATGAGCTCAGGAAGGTCTATGACAACAGGGAGAAATACGGCAAATACGTCGAGAAATGGATTGAAAGCAACCCGCAGAAGGTCGAGGAGTTCAGGAAGACACCTGAAGGCATGGAAGTCCTGAGACGCCAGAGGGCAAGGATTGCAGGTGCTGTGCTCTCGGATAAGGGCTTCCAGGAGAGAGCGAAAAAGCTCGGCGTGACGATAACGGAAGACGGACGCCTTGATCTCTCGGGACTCAGCGAGAACGAGGCCCTTGCTGCCAAGAAGGAGCTTGACAGCTACAAGGAGCATGGATTCCTCGAGACAAAGGACTATGAGCGCACCCTCAGCGAATACAGGAGGGAGCTCAACGCCGCGCTGGAGAAGAGCATGCGCAGCGAGATACTTGCCGATATAGGGAACTCCCCTTCCTTCATGGCAGAGATAAGGCAGCTTGCCGCAAAGGATCAGGCTGTGAAGAAAGAAGGCAGCAGGACGATGGAATCCGTCCGCGAGATGGCCCGTGTATATGACACATTCAACCTCTTTGATACCGTCAACCAGGATAAGATCCGGGACGCGAACAGCAGAGGATGCGTCTATACGGACATCGAGAACATCGACCAGTCCCATTTCGGCAATGAGGCCATGATGAACCGCCATGTGATGTTCGCTGATACTCCTGAAAGCAACAAGATGAAGGAAGAATTCAGCCGGCGTCTCAAGGGGTACTGGAACCATCTCAGGCTCGGAGGGCTGACCATCGATGACATGACCAGGATAGATGCCCTTGCAAGCGGGAATATCAAGAACCTGGACAATATCAGGAAGACGCTCGGCTCCGGTCTCAAGAACAGGCTCGATGACATACCGAAGGGGGAGGAAGTCCTGAAGAACTACATAGCGGACATGAGATCCTACAGGGCCCTTGAGGAAGGATCAGCAATGATTGTCTCCGACAATACGGACCATGGTGACCACTGCATGACCAATACGGGGATAACAGCAGTGCTCCAGTCCTCACATACAAGGGACAGGGAAGCAAGGGAAGGACTTGCCCGGGATAGAAGAGACCTCGTCGATGAGCGTAACAGGCTGATGGCTGAGAGAAGAGACCGCGAAATGAAGGGAGAAAAGATCCCTGAGGATATGGATAAGAGCATCAAATCCCTCGGCAAGAGGATCGAAGGCATAGACAAGACCCTTGAATCGCTTCCTCCGATAACCAACGCAAGGTTCGGCGATGAGGCTTTCAGCTGGAATTCCGTCGGTGTGAATGGCGTGGATATGTCTGCAGAGACCGATATAAAGAACCTCTTCAGCGAGAACTCGAAGAAGAACATCCTTCATACTACATCGAGAAGAAACGCTCCAAGGGATCCGATGAAGCGGAACGAGAAGGACCGCGCATGGGCACCTGAGACCGCAGGAGTAGTTGATGAGCTCAGCGATCATGAGGATCACCCGAAGCTCAAGGCCTTCACCCAGAAGCAGAAGGAGAATATCGGCTTCTATCTGAAGTTCATCGGATCGTCCATAAGGAACCATAAGAGGATCACGATAAAGAGGAGCCTCTTCAATCTCCTTGCGCTGCCAGTCGTATTCGCAGTGTGCTCCGCAACCAAGATGCCGAGAAGGATAAAGAAGATCATGCCAAAAGGCGTCAAGAAGAAGATCGCGATCCTTGATGACGACAGAAGAGGAAAGGATACCAGAGAGGACCAGGCAGAGCGCTATGCGGATATGAAGAAGATCCTTGAGAATGCCGACGCCATAAGAATACATGTGGATGATACCGGCAGGGTCAATCTCGAGCCGGCTGATGCCAACTCAAAGGAAGCGAAGGATTTCGAGAGGGAGCTCCGTGAGTACATCATGAAGGAAAGGGGTGACTTCAACGATGACTTCGACAAGAAGCTGGATGAGACGTCCCGCCGCCTCGGCGAATATATCGAGATCAACAGAAGGAAGCTTGAGAAGTTCGAGCAGACCGGCCAGAAAGGCACGTGGGCAAGCGAGAACATCGAATACGCCATCAGTCTCCGTGACAGGATAGATGAATACAGGAAGGACCCTGAAAAGGCAAACGATCCGATAATTAAGGACTGCCTGAGACGCGATACGGAGCTCTTCGAGGAACAGTATGAGAAGAGCATCCAGAACAGCCAGAAGAAGGAGCAGAAGAAGACCAGGGCAAAGGATGGCATGGACAGCAATGAGGCCAGCAACGAATTCGATGCCTACAGGGAGAAAGCCGGCAGGGATTCCTCCAAGAGCTCCCCTTCCCCGAAGAGAAGCGGAAAGACGGAGACATCAAGAGCAAAGGCTTCTGAGAAGAGCCATAAGAAGGAAAGCAGCATGTCAATCGGAGGCAGATAGCCTCCCTGCGGCATGCATATCGTTCAGATAAAGGAAAGGATGTGGACAAGATATCGGAATTCAACTTCAACCAGGTATCATTCAGACCGCGCTTCTGGGTGATCTTCTATGGGATATTCGCGCTGAATCTCTTCTTCGGCATACTCCTTGTGCCAGTGGGGATATACTCGCTTGCAGGAGGAGCAGATCTCCTTCCACGGGGGATATGGGCATTCCTCGCGCTGTTCGGGATATCGTTCCTCTTCAGCGCGTTCTTCGCAGGATACCTTCTCGTCAGCCTCGCGCAGCTCCTGAGATACACAAGGAACCAGGAAATCAGGGCGAAATCAATCATCGGATCAAGGGATATCAATGAGTACTCAACGAGCGAGAGGGAAAGAAACGAATCAATCCTGAAGACAATCGATGAGAGATACCAGGAAATCGGAAAGATACTCTCAAAGAGGATCGATGAGCAGAAGACGGCCAACAGCCAGTACCTCAGCTCGATATCCGAGCAGATAACAAGGATCATAAGCCAGGTGGAGGATTCAAACAAGGAAACCAAGAAGTCCATAGCGGAGAGCATGAACACGCTCAGGGACAGCGCTGCAGGCTACATCCAGCAGGCAAGACTTGCCGCCGCCGAGAAAGAGCGGATAAGGGCCGAGGAAGAGAGGAGAGCAGCAGGCTTCGGAAAGAAGGAGGCTTTGGATCCGGATGCAGAGAAGCCGAAGGCAGCTGCAGTGGATCCAGCGGCCGTAAAGCCCTCGCCTATCGAGAATGCAGAAGATGAAGACGATAAGAGGACTGAAGAGGATGCCGGAGACCTTGAAGACCCGGAAGAGAACGCAAACAGGTTCGTCGAGGAAGCCAGCAGGAAAGCCGGTGGCTTCTTTGACGGGACAATAACCGATGCGGTGAATTACGACGCAGATGAAAATCGCTGACGCGGAACCTTCCCTGCGGCAAAGAACAGATCGAGCTTCAGCGGCAGCCCTGCAGCTGCCGTTTCCTTTTTTTGCCGATTAATCAATGTTTATTATGGTTTTATATCAATGTTTACGTTATATATTTCCGGCATCTGTTTTAATTAAGTGCGATTTGTACTATCATGAATACAGAATCCTGCCCTAGCAGCAGGAGATGATTTTCCAGATAACAAAGGAGCATACAATGGGAATTAGAAAGATCAACGTATTCCTTCTGATGCTTATCACTGTTTCACTTGTCCTGGTATCATGTGCCTCGACGGAAGCAGAGGCCCCGGCTGCCGAGGCAGTGCCTGCAGCCGATATCACACCGCTTGGTGAAGATGAGGTGGTTGACGGGCTCTTCAGCATCAAGGATCTCGATGTGGCCTCCTACCGCATCCGCGGCGAAGGACCTGACGGCGCATACTTCGACTGGGTAGAGGCAGAATCGCCGAAGATCGCGCTTGCTGATATCAGGCGGGGAGAATGGACCCTTTATGCACAGGGACTGAATGCCGACGGCGAGCCAGTGATCCAGGGACAGATGACGACATTCCTGTCAGAGGACTCACCTGTGGATAACCTTGTCTTCGACGAATCCTATGGCACAGGAAGCGTGAGATGCGCTCTGGCATGGAATACCGCACAGGTACAGCATCCGCATATCGATGTATATGTAAAGGCCGATGATGGCGAATATACGCCAAGGGATGCAGACGAGGTCGTATATGGCAACGGCACAGCCATCTGGTCAGCCGATGATCTTCCTTCAGGCTCCTATGTCGCTCGTTTCATCCTCTCTGACAGAAGCACACCGATAAGCGGCGCAGCAGCGGCTCTCCGCGTAATCGATGACAAGACATCAATCGGACAGGTACGCCTCACGATCGGTGACCTCTCCCATGTCTACGGCATCACGCTTGATAACCTCCCTGCTGAGACAATCAACGGGGCTATCTCCGTTGATGATCATGGCGCGGCATTCGACACTGACTCAACCGAGAATATCCTGTATGACTGGTATATCGACGGTGAGTACATGGGCACGGAGAACGGCCACAGGACAGTCAATCTCGAGGGGCTTGATAAAGGCTATCATCGCGTGGATGTTATCGCGAGGACAGCTGATTACGGCTCCATCAACGGTGACTCAATCCATATCTACACGGATGGAGAGAGGATCTCTGAGATAAGCGAGGACGAGATCAACGCTGTCGTCGAGGAATTCGAGCCGACAGCCGAGAACGAGGCAGTCCTCAGGGCAGCTGCGGCAGAGACAGCCGAGACAGAGGCTGAGACAGCAGCTGAGGAAGTAGCTCCTGAGCCAGCGGCAGTCGTCGTGGATATCACAGCAGGCGGAGAAGCCGGACTGGATGCCTGATACACGGCAGGGCTTCTGCCCTGCCCCTATGGAGGAAAGACAATGAAAGGAAAAAGGATGCTTATCTTCTGCCTTGTGCTTCTCGTGGGAATCTCAGGGCTCTTCGCGACGCGCATCCGCGTCACATACGGCGATACCGAATACATCCTCATAACATCAAAGACAATCACATCTGACGACACGGCCTACTTCAATGGCATGTACGATTCGTTCGCCTGCGTCATGGAAGGAAGAAGCCTTCATGAGATATATGATCTCATAAGCACGAAATCATTCGCTGAATCCGCTGAATCCACAACAGACGCAGCAGCCATGAAGCAGGAGTACGAAGAGGCCTTCAGGGACTGCATGGACAACTATTCATACGGTACAGACGGCAATTTCAGGGACATCTACCCTATCTACCGCACGCTCATGTCACAGCCGATCTCCTACTCGAATGCAGAGGACATCGTCTACTACGGCTCCGGAAGATTCTATCCGATGAATATCTGATAGCTCTTCAGGAAAGACAGCTCAGAGGCCACCCAGCGGTGGCCTCTTCTTCTGCCTGCACCAGGGGCCTTCGGCCCATATGGATGCCCAAGGCTGCTATAGGAGGAGCGGCACATAAGACATCATTGATAAAGGAAAGGGAACGCTGGATCCACATTCTACTATTTGTATCCATTTATATTGCATTTTTTGCAATGCAACAGGATAATAACAACGAATGCAGAGCATTGCCTCTGCAGAGAGCAGAAGGAACCAGAATGAATCGCAAGATAGAGAACTACGAAAACCGTTTATCGCATCTTTCAACCGTATTCTACACGAACATGCACAAAAGGGTGTCCGATATGGGGCGCTCGATGAAATGGCTGTCAGCCCATTCGGGAGTAAGCGAGGCGTCGCTTCTATCGAGAAGATGGCTCAGAGAGCACAGGGGCATATCGCTCGGCCTTGCAATAAGGGTAGCGAACACGCTTGGGGTGACAATCTCCTGGCTTGTCACTGACCATGATGATGGCAGCAGGAAAGCGGATACCCAGCAACTGGGCGTCCTCACTGACGGTATGCTGGAGGATATGCAGAAGATCACGAAGGACTTCACTGTCCTCCGCGGGGTACAGAAGAAAGCCCTCATTCTCCATGCCTTCTCCTATCTGGACTACGATCCTTTCACGATGGACTGCAGATCCGACGGCGAAAGCGAGGAAAAGGGAATTGCCGCGGATACGGCAATCGCCCACGATATCGACAGCATCGAACCTCTCAGCGATGAAGATGTCAAAAAGAAAATCAACGGCATAATCAAGAGGCTCAATGAAGAGATAGACCGTAAGGGCATGACGAAGGCGGAGATCGGGGAAAAGCTCGGGATCAGCCTGTCCGTTGTCTCCGTATCGCTCCTTCCTGATTCGACAAGGAACACGGATGTCCTCAGGATGCTTGATTATATCGATGCGGTAAATGCGACACCTGAGATGATACTTGATGGCCTTGAGACTACATACAGCGCATTGACGAAACCGCAGAGGCAGGCAAGGGATATAATGCTCATAGCGAATACGGATATGACGTTCGCATTCAGGAACTGTCTGGCTGTCCTTGATGAAGACGAGATCAAGGCGATAAGGGTACACGCTGAATCATATCTCTGAGCTGCATATAGGAAATAGCTGATGACCAGGGGCGCGGAAGCGTCCCTTTCTTCATGGAAAATGAAAATGGAAAATACCATAGAAATGGCCACCCGGGAAAACCCGGATGGCCGTTAGAATATCATTGGAGAACGGTCTGAGTACCGTTGTTCCCTATTCAATGCATGGCGCTTCCGCCACGCTCCGCCCAGGAGCTGTCGCCGGAGGCATAGCGCCTCTTGTAGTCCCTTACCGTGTAGGTGTTGAGACCGGCGAGCTGGGCTGTCTTCTTGTAGCCAAAGCCCTCTTCAAAAAGCT
>CALXLE010000112.1 GCA_944389115.1 uncultured Spirochaetaceae bacterium | reverse complement strand
CATCATATCCTCGCTCATAGCCAATCTGCGTATCTGAATAGCCAAGGGCTTTTGCGCAGTTAACAAACTCTGTTTTCTCCTTGCTCTGCTTCCAGGGTTCCATCAGCTGGCTTGGATACTTACCGGACAGCAAACACTGCCGAGAAACAGATGTGGTGCTTGGTATCATAGCAAGCATCGAAGACTTTTCATATGGCAAACCTTTAAAAGAACCGGATATAATCTTCCAGTCAAATTCAGACATGCCGTCCATGACGATCACGATAAATTTATCGCTATGGCCATGCATATAGTCCATTGCTTTGCTCACCAGTACCGGTGATGCCTTATCAATAATCTGTGATAGTTTTCCAAACTGTTCCAAAGCATATTCCTGGAACAGACGGTTAATTTCCTGCGTATCGACATCTGCATCATATTGAACAGCCATCACATCCAGCTGTGCCTTTTCTTCTGCAATGGCAAACCAGTCGCTATAACGAGTTACACATTTTGCTCTCTCAGTAAGCCTGGCAGCTGTTTCCCTGAGATATGCCTTCACATTTGCTTTAGCAAAGACCTTCATACGCAGGAACATTTCCGTATCCTGTTTTTGTCGAAGGTCATCGAAATTTGCAGGATAGGCTGTGCACAGCAGGTCCAGACCAACCTTATCCATATCCTTCAATGTTTCCGGATGAAGTTTCGGGAACAGCTTCCCAATCGATACCATATATGCAGATAATCTGCGTCTTACATCATAAGGAATATACTGCTCGGTGTGGGCAATGACAGCCAGCTTTTCACCGGAGGATTTCAGTTTCTCCTCATACTCAATTCTGAAGGTAAGATCGTCGGTGTATCTTACGATTTCAAAACCATGTGCAGAGAACGCAGATATGTAATTCGCCCGGCTGTTCAGATTCTCGTCATCCAGAAGCAGGATTTTATCTGTGTATTGCGCAGAAGATTTCTCAAACACATAGTCTCCAAACATCTTTTACGCCTCCAATCTTACAAGAATCATTAAACGGAAGTCAGGATAAATCTGGCTTCCTTTTTTATATTCGGCCTCTATAGAAGCTTTCTCCCGTGCCAGCTTTGCCAGTCTGGAACGGCGGATATTTTCAATTCCAATATGTCCTGCTGCCTCTTCACGAAGCCTCAGTGCATACATATATTTATTGTAACTTTCCTCGCTCCGCTGAATTTGTTTCTCTCTTAACTCAACGAAAGCATTATAAGAAAAATCCATACTCAGTTTTTCAAGCTGCCGGTACTCGTCATCTGTGACATTGGAGACAGTACCTACAGTCAATGCGCTGGTGCCATCAAGGAAAACATCCATAATGCGCTTCCCAGCCAATGGACGGAGAATGAAGTTTTCATTAATAAAAATAGGAATGATGCGCTTTCCGCTGTCTTCTTCGGAAATGGACAGTTCCCACAGCATAAAATAACCGGCCTCATTGGGGAAGTTCTTAATCCCTACGGACATAATCGCAGAAGCTCTATCCTGCCAGATCTCCGAACGCAAATGCCTGGTAACCTCATTATCATTGATGCTGAGATGCTCAATCAAATGCAGATCATGTCCCTGCCAGCTTTCATAATAGAACAGCATCTGTCTGAGTGCAGCCTCTACATCAAAGCTGGACCCCGTGCCAACAAGCTGAGATAGATCCTTTTCCTCTCGGATAATGTCTTTATATTTTTGAGCATTTGCAACCTGTTGCTTTACTTCGGATTCAACCGGATACATGTTACGTTCCACGGAATGCGGCCTTCCAATGGAATTCATATACACTTCAGTAAAGTCCAAATCTGTTGCTTCACTGTCAAGCACATCGGAATATTTATCCACTCCCAGCTCTTTGAAAATAACCGATAGTTTTTCTTCCAGTACTTCACGGACACGACTTTCTACTGTATCAGACACAATAAAATTGTAGATATGGACGTCCCTCTGCTGACCGATACGATCTGCACGGCCACAGCGCTGTTCAATTTTCATCGGATTCCACGGCAGATCGTAATTAATAATAATGTTGGAGAACTGTAGGTTCAGACCCTCCCCACCGGCATCCGTTGAGATAAAAATGTTTGTCTTAGTCTTAAACTCTCTGAGCGCTTCATTACGCTCATCAATGCTCATACCACCATTAAGAATGGAGACAGTGAATCCTCTGTTCTCAAGAAGCTCCTGCAGATATTTTTGTGTTGCCACAAATTCTGTAAAAATGATGATTTTCTGGTTTCGATCTTCACTGAGAATTTCGTCAAGAGTATCTACAAGACGCTCTACCTTTACATCCGGGTGTTGAAACTCTGCCTGCTTTGCTACTGCAATGATGCGTTCCAGCTCATCGATCTCCTCTGTCATGTTAAGCGATATCGCTTCCAGAGCTTCAGCAACATCATCCTCGATTTCCATTTCCGTCAGATCCGCCTCAGTCAACGAACCAATGCGTGTGTTCTGAGATTTCAACGCATCCAAACGGCGCTCAAGACTCTGGCGCACTGCTGCCGTACTGCTGGTAACCATGCGCTGCATGATAATCAGCAGGAAGATGAGGCACATATTCTTTTTTCGATTACGCCTGGCCTTATCATAGGTCTTGGAAACATAGTGGCTTACCAATTCATACAGTTCTCGCTGGAAGGTATGCCGCTCATCCCAATGCAGCTCCACAAGATGCGTAATGCGATTTTTGAACAGAAGATTCCCGCTATTATCAATAGCCTCCCTTTTTTCTGTGCGAATCAGGTACGGAGCTACCTGTTCCTTCACGATAGATTTTGCGTTTGGAAATGCATCTTCGTCCAGCAGTCGCACAAGGCGCAGGAACGGCTCCGTCTTTCCATTGTGAGGCGTTGCCGACAGGAGAAGCAAATAAGGACTTGCCTGGGACAATAGGTATCCCAGCTTATATCTGGCCACCTCGCCGGAGGAACCGGCAACGCGGTGGGCCTCATCAATGATGATAAGATCCCAGCCGCTATTGATGATAGAATAGATTCGCTCCTCGTTATATTTCTCTACTCGCTCATCCG
>CALXLE010000111.1 GCA_944389115.1 uncultured Spirochaetaceae bacterium | reverse complement strand
AGCTTGGAAGAGATTCCCTACCCAGGGTCGCTGGGGAAGTCAAGCCTGTGGAGAGGCCAACTGTGGACGACAAGGAGCAATCCCCTAAGAAGCAGTGCCCCGACATGAGAGAAGCAGGAAAAGTTCCAGCACAGGATGCTGGGAGCTCCATCTTCAAGACGGACAACCTGTCCGGATAAAGATGGAGAGCGTTCACCATCAGTTCTGCCAGAAGAGAATAGCAATTACGCTCTGGCGATGAGCCTGCCGAATACTCTCCTGATCCTTTCTTCGTGGATGAGTATGTCAATTGCTCTCATTACTTCCTTCTCAGACCAGGTAGGAAGAGTAGCCTTCTTCCTGAATAATCCTTTTGAGGGAATAGCTGCTGCAGCATTCATGGTGGAGGTCAATGGATGCCGTCTTATGTATCCTAATATCTCTTTCTCTCCAGCTCTCAGGAGATTGCATTCTGTGCAGGCAGAGCAGGCTAGGCAGCGCTTTCCTTCCATTGTTTCTCCCATTGCGGAGAGTATCCCATGTCTTATGCATCCAGACGTGAATGGCCTGGCAAGGCTGGCATCATCAGAGTATGAGAGAAAGATATAGGAGTCTGCAGGATTACCATCACGTCCGGCTCTTCCTGATTCCTGCATGAATGAAGCTGTGTCATCAGGACAGGACCAGTGGATGATTGTTCTTATATCCTTCTTGTCCACTCCCATCCCGTAAGCGGATGTGGCGGCAAGAACTCCGTCGGCAGAGGCGGAGAACCATTCCTCCTTTTCCCTCCGCTCCTCTGCCGGGAGTCCGGCATGGTAGCATGCTGCATTGAAGGTATCGGAGAGGGCCGAGGCGATCCTCTCAGCAAGAATGCGGGAGCGAAAGAATATGACTGCAGGGCGCGATGCCGGGTCTCGGAGTATGCGCCTTGCCTCCTTCTCCTTCGATAGCGGATATACCGCATGATAGAAGATGTTCTCCCTGTCTGGGCTGCTGTGCACTATGTAGACATTCCTGCCGCTGAAAACCCTGTCCAGTATCCCTTTTCCGATTGCCTTGTCTGCTGTAGCTGTGAATGCCAGCACGATCTTCGGTGAAATCGCATCGATTATTCTTGGCAGTTCCCTGTATGCCTCCCTGAATGTCCCTCCCCAGGTTACAGCTGTGTGCGCTTCGTCTATCACAACGAGCTCCGTGCTGTTCCTGAGGAACCGTTCCTCACCCCTTGCCATCATCGCAAGAAGTGTCTCCGGGTTTGTTATCACAGAGGCAGATGGATTTGCCTTAAGAAATTCAATTCTCTTCTGTCTGTCCTCTCTTTCCAGGCCTCCTTTCAGTACCACCGATGGAATCCCCGCCCTGTCAAAGCGCTCTTTCTGGTCCGACATAAGCGAGAGAAGAGGGTAGATGAGCACTGCGCGTATCGATAGCTGTCTGATTGGATACATGAAGCAGAGGCTCTTGCCGCTGCCTGTCGGCAGGATGCCTAGCAGATCCTTTCTTTCCCCGTTCTCAAAGCTTTCCAGTATCGTTCTGATGATGAGTTCCTGGTATGGTCGCAGATAGTGGATTCCAAATGATGATTGCAGAATATTGATATCTATATCCAATTATATATTCCTATTAAGGTATAATTAATATTCAGTTAAAAAATATGAATATGTAATTATCTATGTATGCAGATTGTATTATGCCTGTGCATCATCCATTGGATGATGACAGTTTCATGATGCAGTATTGGTTCATGCTTACACCTTCCTCTCTTGCTTTTATGTATATGCTTCTATGAAGAGATTTCGGTATTCTCAGTCTTATCTGTCCAGAGAAATTGATAAGAGAATCCGGAGCAGAAATCGGATCGTTGTGTTCCAGGGCAGAACTCAGCCAGGTCCTTTTCGCATCCTCAAGGTTTTCTATTGCTTCAAGAACAGAGCGCCCAGAGGTGATGCATCCTTCAAGCTCTGGACAGTAGGCAACATAGCTGTTGTTCTCAGCATCCTTGATTATATCGATCTTATATGGCTGATTAAGATAGAAATCAAGATCATTCTTCATTGCTTTCCTCCTTAACGATTTCCGTTTCAATTCTATATATACACGGCCTATGGGAGCATGCCTGGGAATTGTGATCATCTTCGTTCCTTTCCGGAATGAATAATACTGACGCTCCTCTTCTGGTGCGAGTTCCTTTTATCTAGTATTTCTGTATTCTTCCAGGAAAACTGGCACTTTCAGAAAATGAAAATCTGTTTTCCTTATCCTTGATGATTATTCAAAGGAGATCACCAGTCGTTTTCCAAGACCTTTAGCGAGTTTCTGCAACGTTGAAACCGAAGGATTTGCCTTCCCATGTTCAAGTTTGCTGATATTCGCCTGATTAATACCGGATTTCCTTGAGAGCTCTTCCTGGGTGATGCTGGAACTTACTCTTGCATCTATGATTGCTCTGACTATTGCGAACTCCGGTTCAAGTTTCTCCATTTCTTTTCTTATTTCTGGATCTTCCAGATCTTCAGATAGAAGTTTTTCGTACCTTGTCATTCTGCATTGCTCCTTTTGAATTCACTTAACCGTTTTTCAGCCACTTTTATTTCCTTTTCCGGCATTCTCAATGTGGTTTTTCTGAAACCATTAGTCAGAACTATTTCTCTGCTATGCGTGAAAAAGCAAAGAATTCTGAAGGAATCGTGTCCGGATATTATACGCAGTTCATATATTTCCCCTTTAATATGCCTGAAATAAGGCATTGGCACTGCTGCTCCTTTTTCCTTCAATAAAGAGATTATCATATGGAGCTTGGCCCTGCTCTTCGCTGGCATTGTCCTAATGAAATCCTCTGCTTCCGATTTTCCATTTCTCATAGAGGACAATTATGCATATCCACTCTCCCATGCCATGATATATCCTTGAAATCAACTTACATCAGCCCGTGCTCAAGGAATGAGTAGTATCTTTCTTCTGTGAATACGAGATGGTCCAGCACCTTTATACCCAGTATTTCTCCTGCTTTCCTGATCCTGATTGTCACTTCCTTGTCCTCCTCGGATGGGTCTATATTTCCCGATGGGTGGTTATGGGCGATTGCAATCGCTGCAGCTCTGCTGCGGATAGCATCTGCGAAGACCTCCCTCGGATGGACTATCGTCTTGTTCAGAAGCCCAACTGTAGCAACTATCGTGCCTATCACCTCATGGGCTCCATTGAGCATGACAACGATGAGATTCTCCTGTTCGCGTGATGCGTAATGCTGGATTTCCCTGAAGATGTCTGACGGGGAGGCAATAATCCTATGCCTGTGCTGCACACGTCTTCTTCCAAGTTCCAGCGCTGCATCGATTGCTGATGCTTTTGCTTTTCCTAGTCCAGGTATCCGCATGATCTCATCGGCAGACAGGGAATTGCTTCGGTCCAGCCTTGATAGCAGGTCTTCTGCGACTTTATCGACGGCTCTTCCTGATGTTCCTGAGCCAATAAGAAGCATCAGCAGTTCCTTATCTGTCAGAGCTTCTGCTCCTAGCCTCGATATCTTCTCCCTTGGTCTATCCTCAGGTCTTGTCTCCTTGAATGAACTGTGCTCTGTTCTGATTATGTAGCTCATGCTTAATATACGCGCTGAGTCCCTATTTCTGCCAATGCGCGCTGAGAAATTCATGGAAAAAGTTTGATATTCATATTGTAAGCTTTAATTATTAAATATAATGAGGGGCAAGAAACAAAAAAGCTATCTCCATGTTATAATAGGAGATAGCTTTAGTTAGCACTGTTTACTTACTTCGATGTATTCTGTCTTGCGTAATCATCGAGCTGGAGCTGGATGAATGAGGCCATATCATGAACAGCCTGATCGATATCCTTGCCATTCTCCGTCACTTCCCGTATCTCCGACTGATACGTGTGGTATATCTGATACCCTGAAGGCATCCATATGCCTGTTACTTCAGGATTGGATGCTAGAGTCTGCGCCACAGCTGTTCCATATAGCGGATTCGCCTCCAGATACTCCTGGAACTCCGGATCGGAGTAGACGGCAGAGGTGGCAGGCAGATAGCCTGTGCCCTCCGCCCAGGATCGCTGGCAATCGAGCGAGAGGATGTAATCCATGAATGCTTTCACAGCTTCCGAATCAGAGAACATGAATAAGGCGCTTCCTCCTATATTCACTCCGCCTGTCGCATTTTCATCTGTCATCGGGACAAATGCTGTTGCAATCTCGAAACGATCTCCGATAAGGCGCTGGAGGGTTGGAAGCCTGTCCGAGGCATTGAGCATGGAGGCTGATCTTCCTGCGGCGAATTCCTGCATCTGGTCCGATGTGTTGAGGACGAAGCCCGTATCGTAGAACTGTTTCCAGTGGACAAGGAAGTTCCTGAATGTCCCGTCTGTCTCTATAAGAACATTGCGAGGAACTCCGAAGTGTCCGTTCTTCCCGTCGACCATGTATGACAGCCCGTTCTGTGCCCCGATGAATGCACCCAGCTCATATGTCGTAGGTGTACCAGCGAATGCATAGCGGGTGACATTTCCTTTGCTATCCCTTTGTCCTATCCGCGGGGCTATCGCAGTGAAATCATCAAGGGTCCGAGGAGGTTCTGCACCTGCTTCATCGAAGACAGTCTTATTGTAGTAGAGGATGAGCGATGAGCAGCAGAATGGAACGGCGAGAAGTCCTCTGTCAGAGGTAAAAGCTCTCACTGCGGCAGGAAGAAGAATTGATTTATCAATCCCTGCCTCATCCGCGGTTATAAGATAGTCAGATTCCTTCATATCAAGGCATGCAGTCGCATCCATCGCTGCGATATCAGGGAGCTCAGAGGTTCCTGCCGCTGCCTTTACTTTTGTCAGGACATCGTTTGCAGCTCCCTGGTAAACCCCCTCAGCTGTCACTCCGATATCCTTGCCTATGGTCTCGTTGAAACCATCGAGTATTTCATCGAACATATCGCTATGCGCACCTGTGAACTGATGCCATATAGTGATTGTATTCTCCTCCTTGCTTCCTCCTGCTGATAGGAGGGCGGATGCAAGGAGCACAATGAAAACAGAAAATGCCTTTTTCATCTTTGCCTCAATTGATGATGCTGTCCGACAAAGCCTGCATCATCTTCCTTCTTGCTATCACTAAGATAATAAGAAATGGAAGAGTAATCATCATGATTGCAGCGAATTGAGCGCCGAATTCACCTGATTCCGCGAATCCAAGCATTGTGATTCCTACCTGGACCGTCCTCATTCCCATGCGGCTGGTCACCAGAAGCGGCCATAGATAGCTGTTGAATGCTGTGATGAAAGTCTGCAGAAATACGGCAGCTATTATGCTTCTTGTCATCGGGAGAAGTATCTGCATGACATATCTCCCATCGCCCGATCCATCGATTCTCGCGGCCTCATAGATGTTCTTGTCGCAGGACCTGAATGCCCCGAGGATCATAAGAAGCGAGGATGCCGAGAATACAGAAGGAAGGATTATTCCCCAGTATGTATCGAGAAGACCCATGCCTGCGATGGTACTGTAATTCGGATACAGCAGGGCATCTGGCGGGATGAACATCGTAACAAGCAGGACTATGAGCATTGGCTTACTTCCAGAGAATTCAAGATGGGTGAACGCGAATGCTGCCGCAATCGATACTGCAGATCTCAGAAATGCCTGAATGACCGATGTTATGACAGAATTCGCGATGAACTGAGGGTAATATCTGTTTCCAAGGGCCATCCTGTAGTTGTCCAGCGAGAATGATGATGGAAGGAAGTGGGCATAGCTGTCCGTGAAGTCCATCGGGGAGAAGAAAGATGCCATGAGCGCATATGCTATAGGAAATGCGATGATGGCAAGCAGAAATATCAATAGGAATCTCTCAGCCGTTCTCCCTATCATGTCTCCTCCTTGCTGCCATCGTAGCCATGATAAGTCCAGCGAGAATCGCCATAAGCGTCGCAATCGATGAGCCCGTACCCCTGTTGCCGCTTCTGAAAGCTTCGAGGTAGTAATAGTACATGATGGTCTCAGTTGATCGGAATGGTCCGCCTGCGGTGAGTATCATCACAGGTGCGGATATCATTATGGCATCCTTGATTGCCAGAAATATGATTACTGAGAGCATCGGCTTTACTTCAGGAAGCTCTATGTAAAAGAGTGTTCTGAGGCTTCCTGCACCATCGATTGACGCAGCTTCGATGAGGCTCCTGTCAATCTTTCTGAATGATGAAAGGAGAAGGATGTAATCGATTCCGAAGTCAAGGAAGACCCCGAGAAGCGCAAGTACGAATATTGCACAGCCAGGGCTTTCGAGCCATGGAAGGTCCGTGGACAGAATTCTGTTCGCTATTGAGACCCTGCCTCTGAAAATCTCCCGGAATATAAGGGATATCGATGAGAGCGAGACCGCCATCGGTATAAGGAAAACATACTCCGCGATTGCGATATGCCTCCTCTTTCTTCTTGTCAGTATAGCCGCAAGCAGAATCAGTACGGTATTCAGTGGCAGGAATATGGCAAGGAAAAGAAATGTATGTCCGATGCTGTTTATGAATGCCTTATCCGAGAACAGGCTTATGTAGTTGTCGAGACCGGCAGCGCCAAGGACCTTTCCCTGCTGAGATACATTCAGAAATGATCCGATTATGCTCTGGATGAGTGGAAGAAACGAGAACAGCACTGCCAGTATCATCGATGGCAGAAGCAGTAGGTATGCTTTCGTGTTTTGTCTCTTCATGGCAGGTATTTTAGCCGAAAATCCATCGATATGAAATAATTGTCTGCAGTAATTTATTGTCAAATAATAAAATATTGCCATGTGTCACGATATTTTCATGCAATATATGCCATTGCGGATGCTGGCCTGAACGTAAAATAGTCTAGAATCCTCATGGATAATCGTATGCAAAGGATATAAACTTGAAGTTAGAATTCATCTTAGGAGGTTGAAGATGAAACCTACATTGCTTGTCATGGCAGCTGGTATGGGATCTCGCTACGGTGGGGTGAAGCAGATCGATGCAGTCGGAATGCACGGGGAGACTCTCCTCGATTTCGGTGTCTATGATGCATTCCATAATGGATATGGAAAGGTCGTATTCATCATACGCAGGGATATAGAGCATGATTTCAGGGAGCGTCTGTTTGACAGGATCGCAAGGAACATGGATGCCGAGTATGTCTTCCAGGACAGGACGACGCTTCTGACGGAGGAGCAGGCTGCTATTTCCAAGGACAGAACAAAGCCATGGGGCACTATCCAGGCAATTCTTGCTGCAAAGGATGCCGTGAAGACTCCTTTTACTGTCATCAATGCCGATGACTACTATGGAAGGACTGCATATAAGATCCTCGGGGAGTATCTTTCAGGTCTTTCCAATGATGATACACACCATGCAATGGTTGGATATAAGCTCCGCAACACTATGAGTCCATCAGGATCCGTAACAAGAGCCATCTGCGTTATCAAGGATGGAGATCTCGTATCGATGGAGGAGAATCCGAAGATTGAGTTCGAGGGTGAGAAGGTCGTGACAAGACTGCCATCGGGCGATGTCTACCTTACTGGCGATGAGCCTGTGTCGATGAACTTCTTCGGCTTCACACCAAAGGCTTTCGACAGCTTCCTGGGCTATTGGGAGAGATTTTTGGCAAAGAATGTGGCAGAGCCGAAGTTGGAATGCCTTCTTCCGAACGGAGCTTCCGAGATGGTCACCTCCGGAGAGGGATCTATCAAGGTGTTCACAACGCCTGATAAGTGGTTTGGCATGACATACTCAGAGGATAAGGCTACGGTAATGGCTGAGCTCAGGAATAAGATCGAGACAGGCTACTATCCTGAGAAGCTCTGGGAGAAATGATTCTTTACAAAGCCAGCAAAGCTGAATTCCTGAATGATGTGGCGGCTGACAGAATTGCCGATGCTGTCGCCGCTGAGTACAGGAAAGCAATAGGGAGGCCCACGGATAGCGAATTCAACGCCTGGGCTTCTTCCCTTAAGTTCATGGGAGCTGTCCTCGATACCGATGAGATTTCCGATGGATGTACCGTATGCATCGAGTACATGCTCCCAATTGGGCACTCGCGTATCGATTTCATAATCGCAGGAAAGGATACCAATCTCTCCGATAATGTCGTCATCGTCGAGCTGAAGCAGTGGTCGAAGGTGAGGGTGCGTGAAGGGCGCGATCTTCTTGAGGTCGATTACGGTAGAAGCAGGACGCTTCCGCTTATCCATCCATCGTATCAGGCATACTCATATGCTGTGACGCTCAGGGAATACAATGAGTGCATCGAGCAGGAGGGGATAGGCATATATCCCTGCGCATATATGCACAACTATCTGCCATCTCCTTCATCTCTGATAGCTGATACATCCCTATTCCCGTATGTAGCCGATGCACCGCTATTCACCATCTATGATAATCTCAGGCTCCGCTCATTCATAAGAGAGCATGTATCGCTTCCTGATACGGAAGCATTGATGGATATGATCGACAGCAGCAGACTTCGTCCTTCGAAGTCTCTGCAGGATGTGCTTTCATCCATGCTCAGAGGAAACAGAGAGTTCATGCTTCTTGATTCGCAGAAGCTCGTGTTCGAGGATGTGATGTACAGGATCCGCCGTCTCAATACAGATTCCGGCAAGAGAGTCTTCATCATCAAGGGAGGTCCAGGAACTGGTAAGAGCGTTGTGGCAATCAGGTTGCTTGCCGAGGCGGTGGCAATGGGAATGAATGCGGCCTATGTCTCAAAGAACAGCGCTCCAAGGAATGTCTACCAGATGAAGCTTGCCGATGATGGAAAGAAGAAGGCGCTCATCGATGGGCTTTTCCTTGGATCTGGCTGTTTCGTCAACGACGTAAAGGATGCATATGACGTCCTCATAGCAGATGAAGCTCATAGGCTGAACAGGAAATCTGGAATCTTCGGCAACAAGGGTGAGAACCAGATCAAGGAGATCATCAATGCGGCCCGTATCTCTGTCTTCCTTATCGATGAGGAGCAGAAGGTCACATCGAAGGATATAGGGAGTATCGATGAGATACGGAGATGGGCAGCATACTATGGCATAGAGCCTGAAGCCACTATGGAGCTTTCTTCGCAGTTCCGGTGCTCCGGCTCTGATGGATATATCGATTTTCTCGATGATGTCCTTGGAATAGAGGAAAGGCCGTACACCTTTTCCCCGGATGATTATGGCTTCCATATCATGGATTCACCATCAGAGATGTTCATGGAGATACAGAAGCTAAACAAGCGTTCCAACAACAAGGCGAGAATGCTTGCGGGCTATTGCTGGGACTGGGCTTCGAGGAAAGATCCTGATGTCTACGATATAGAGATAGGGGACTTCAGAGCCAGATGGAATTACAGCAATACAAAGACCTGGGCAATCGATCCTGAATCCGTTGATGAGGTAGGGTGCATCCATACATCCCAGGGCCTTGAGTTCCGTTACTGCGGTGTGATAATAGGTCCCGACCTCAGATACGAAAACGGGAAGGTAATCACAGATTTCTCTAAGCGTTCCTCAATGGATAAATCACTCACCGGACTCATAGGCAGATGCAGAAAGGGTGATGAAGCTGCGTTGAAGGAAGCCGATATGATTATAAGAAACACATATCGCACGCTTCTCTCCAGGGCAATGCTTGGAACATATGTGTATTGTACTGACAAGGCGCTTGCTGATTATTTCCGTGAGAGGCTGTCAGATGCAAGAAGCTACTACAGCGGAGCCAATGCAGCAGAGCAGGGGAAGTACTGAAAATAGCTGAAAAATAATAGTAAGCGATGCTACCAAAGTTTATGGTCTAAAAGCCATAATTTTAGACATATGAGTAAAATCCTTTGAATTTAAATTGATAATATATACAAATCTGTCAGAATAAATAATAGCATAACTTATGCTGCTCTCTATGAAAATGATAGCAAATGAATAATTTGTACCATCAAAAATAGGAGATAGAGTATTTTCATTCAATTCTCGTTCATTGATAAAGCCTTTGGATATAAATTCGCGACGCACTGCGTCGCGAATTGGTACCCATGTGAGTAAAAATATAGAAAACACAATATCAAACAGATAGAAAATTCCAAATAATCGAATAATAAGTATTGCTTATATGTAATGCAATCAAAATGTATAATTTTTGAGGGGAACAAAATATCAAAATTCAAGGAAATTTGAACGAGCTGTGATGTATCTTATTCCTTTGACTATTTTGATAATTAATTTATATAAAATGAATTAAGTAAAGGCTTTCATCATAGCTTTTAATTCGGATTTAGCTTTTATGAAATCGAGATCAAGAAATGCGCCGCACTGCGGCGCATTTTGGTATACATATGTGTAATTAATTAAAAATTGTTGCTATAAATTCTTGTATCATTTGTAATAACTAAGATTATATTGCAATCTTGCATTTTGATGCAGCTTTTGCGTTATAGCTCACTATTTTTCTTTATTATTATCTTCTTCATCCTCGATAATCTTTCTTTCCTTGGAAATCTCATTTTTTAACTCCTCTTCAGTTGGCATGTATGTCATATACTTTGATGCGAATATCTGATTATTGCCTTCTGGAAGAGTGTATTTGACAAGCGTATCGCTCTTGTCTGCACATAGGATTATCCCTATTGGAGGGTTATCGCCTTCATTCATAAGCTCTCTTGTGAAGTAGTTCACATACATCTGCAT
>CALXLE010000110.1 GCA_944389115.1 uncultured Spirochaetaceae bacterium | reverse complement strand
TCAACACTACCTTCTTCTGCCATCACGTCCTTATAGATTGAGATCCAGTCGGATTCCTCTGTTACATCAAGTTTCTTTGCACGGATATTTTCGAGCTTGATCTCCGCAATGGCCTCCTTACACCTCTTCTCGGAAATATCCGTCATGTATACCATGAAACCTTCGGATGCAAGCTTTCTGCAGATGGCCTTCCCTAAGCTTCCAGCACCGCCCGTGACTATTGCTGTTTTCATTTTTTCCTCCTCAAGAATAATATCATATATGAGTTTTCCTGCAGTGGAGTATTAATTTTACGTTTAACCGCATATTGGGAGATCCGTGATGCAAGAGTAAGTTCTTGATACGATAAAGCTGGATCCCATTACGATGTGATGATATCCTGGCAATATGAATGGGATGGCAGAGAAGCAGCAGGGAATTTCATTCAGGCTGCGAAATAGTCTTAGGATAGACAAGGAATATACGATCAATGATATTGCACCCATTCTTGGCGTCGATCCTATTGCTCTGAGGCAGACAGGTGTATTTAAAGGAAAGGATAGTGATGCATTCATAATTCTTGTGACTCTGCGTAAAAGAGCAGATGCTACACAGTATATGGATATCTTTAATGAGGAATCTTCCTGCTTGTTCTGGGAGGGGCAGACAAACAAAAGAATAGCCGAGAAAGCCATCAGTGAAGGGCTTGATTGCCATGTCTTTATCAGGGAATCAGCAGGAGATCCATATACTTATTATGGCAGGGCGATTGTCATCAGGTCGTACATAAAGGAACCAGGAACTCCTTCCCGTTTCCTATTCGATCTGCCTGAGTATGCTGCCTATCAGGAGATAATACGGGCTTCTAATATGGATTTCAAAGAGAATCCAGTTCCTTTTTCCGGTGCTACGGAGAAGCAGAGAATCCAGGCAATCAGGATAAAGCAGCAGGATTTCAGGAATGGGGCGATTAAGCTTTGGAATGGCAAGTGCGCAGTTACGGGAGTCGATGATACATCATGGCTGATTGCAAGCCATATAAAGCCATGGCGTGAATCCAACTCCAATGAGAGAGTGGATCCACGTAATTCATTATTGCTATCTCCAAATTATGATAAGCTTTTTGACAGAGGTGTAATCTCATTCAGTCCTGATACAGGCAAGATAATCCTGCCTGAAACACTTACATATTCTCTGTTCAAGAATCTTGAACGACTGGGAATAGATGATGAGAAGCATCTGGAGTTTGTTCCCGATGGAACAGATAAATACCTTGATTACCACCGGAATAGGATATTCGGATATAAGCCTTCTTCCGATTTCGATGTGAATGATCTTGTTGCTGAGATGCTTTCTGTCTGCTGAACATATCTTTTAGAGGTGCAATCAGGCATGCTTTCATCTATCCATGCTAGAATTCTTGCAAAGAGGTGGCTGGAGTGGAATATAGGGTTGTCCATAGAAAAGGGTTCTCGATTATCGGTTTCAGGAAAAGAATAACGCTTCAGTTCATAGGGGAGAACCATCAGATTGATTCTCTTTATGCTCTTCTTACCGAGGAGTCCAGAGGAAGACTTCTTGCATATAACGATGAATTGCCTAATGGAATAGTGAGTGTTTCTGCTGATTTCTCCGATAGAACGAGAGAGGGAAGCTATCTTGATCAGTACCTTGGCGTCGCTTCCTCTCTTGGCTCTGTTCCTGGATTCGATAGTCTTTCGGTGCCTGAATCGGACTGGGCTGTGTTCCCTTCCTGCGGGAGTTATCCTGATGCACTTCAGAATACATGGGCTGCTATATATTCGGAATGGCTTGGCAGTTCAGGATATGAATTGATCGGCGGTCCGGAGTTACTCTGGAATGAGAGCGATGATACCTCTCTTGCGGATTTCAGAAGCGAGATATGGATTCCTGTCCGTCTTCGCAGCATCAGAGATTGAGAAGGAGTATCGCAGGGATTATCAATATGATGCTGAGCTTGCTCCATTTCGATAACCGCTCCTTGAATACAATCGAGCTGACAGCTGTTACCGTGAGAATAGCTCCAACGCTGTATGTAGGATAGGCAATATATGCGCTTATGCTCGATAGCGATTTGAGAAGGAGTAGGGAGGAAAGATAGTTCGGGATACCAAGGAACAATCCTATGACAATCTCTGTCTTTCCAATTCTTCCTTTTCCTATCAGGACTGCAATAAGACACATAGCTGATGCTGATATAAAAGTCAGCCCCATGAACCAGTCGTCCAGGTTCTGCGTTCCGAACTCCTCATAGACTTTCAGCATGCTGTCTGCGATGCCGCCGAAGAGAAGACCCAGAAGCAGAAGACCAAATGCGGGTTCGGCTGCTGAGGAATTACCAGTTTCCCTCTCCTTCGGTATGTTCATTATGCAGAACGCAGCAAGGACCATCGCAATCCCGATTCCCTGCTGCAGGGACGGCCTTTCTCCGAATAAGGCTATCGACAGGCATGTCGGGACCATGACACCCAGGCGGGCGAATGCTGCCTGCAGTATTGCGCCATTTCTTTTCACATTCACCTGATTCATGATCATTCCTGCTAGATAGAGAACTGAAGATGATGCAGATGCCGAGATCTCTGTCCATAGCTGGCAGTGGATGGTCCGTCTGGAATATAAGGAAAGGAATAAGGCATGCGAAATAGTTTACGGTTAACATCCCAAACCTGTCATAATTCCATCTGCTGCTGATCTTCAGTACGATTGAGACCATCGCGCTGCAGAGTAGACCTGCTATAAGGAAGAACATCCCATCAGCTCCTTTCCTGTCAGTTTTCCACGGGAATTCTAATCTAATTGGAGAGAGTGCTTTGCGCAATCTCTTCTGATAATCTCTGGAAATATGCTTCTGTGGACCTGTATCATATATTCGAAGGAGAATTGGTATGTATGAGCTGATTCAGGCTGCAGGAGACAGCTATTATATTGAGAGCCCAGCGAAGGTCGGGCTTGTGAAGGTCGGTGGCAATAATGTAGTACTCATCGACAGTGGAAGCGATAAGGATGCAGGCCGTAGAATCCGCCAGATTCTCGACGCGAATGGATGGAAACTCAGAGCTATTCTGAATACACATTCAAATGCAGACCATATCGGGGGCAACAGCTACCTCCAGAAGCAGACTGGTTGCAGGATATTCGTCCCTGGAATCGAATGCTGTTTTACAAAATATCCTGTTCTGGAGCCATCATTCCTCTACGGAGGATATCCACCGCAATCGCTCAGGCACAAGTTCCTTATGGCTAAGGAAAGCGAGCCGGAATATCTTTCTGAGGATGTATTGCCTGATGGGATGGAAATCATACCGCTCAAGGGCCACTTTTTCGATATGGTAGGATTCCGTACATCCGATGATGTCGTCTATCTTGCAGATTGCCTTTCGAGCAGGGAGACGCTGGAGAAATATGGTGTGACGTTCATATATGATGTCGGAGCATATCTCCAGACGCTTTCTGCTGTGCATGACTTGGAGGGTAGGATGTTTGTGCCAGCGCATGCGGCAGCCTCTGCGGAGATAAAGAAACTTGTTGAATACAATATCGCAAAGGTGAATGAAATAGCAGACAGAATATGCGACGCCTGTTCCGATCCGATATCCTCTGATGAGGTCATTAGGATGGTCTTCAGATTATACGGACTGACGATGAGTATGCAGCAGTATGTGCTTGTTGGAAGCACAGTGAGATCGTATCTGGCATGGCTTATGGATGCTGGACGTATCGATGCGATAGCTGAGGACGGGATGATTCTATGGAGAAAGGCCTGATCAATTCCTAAGTAAAGCGCGATGCCGCCTCTGGAGAAGCGGCACCGGATGAAATCAGTCAAGTATTATCACGGCTACGAAGACAAGGTCCTCATCGCTTTCATTCATGATTGAGTGGGAAGCACCATCTCCTGTAATGACAATATCGCCAGGAAGGACTTCCTTGAGGCCATCCTTTTCCTTCACAGTGCCTTTGCCTGAGACTATGTAATAGTATTCTGTCTCATTGTTGTGCTCATGCTCGCCGATTGAGCAGCCCTTCTTCAGCGTGAAGAGTGAGAAGAGCCTTGAATGCTTTGCCATATCATCTGCATCAAGGATATCCTTCCTCATGACAGTTCCCTCTCCACCTCTCATGTGCTCAATGAGATTGTCCTTCATTTCACAGCTTTTCTTGATCATCTTTCCTTCTCCTTTATCTGCTGTTCCGGATCTTTGTCCAGTAATTTAAGCTTATCAGAATGATACTCCGAATACGATATCAGCAGAGAGCATATGCTTCCCGCTTCCGATCATGTATCTGTAGGATGCTTCTGCTCCTATCGATATCATGTCTGTAACTCTGAAGCGGACGCCTGCGACAGCTGATGCAAACCAGTCCAGCCTCAGCGCTTCTGTAGGTTGATAGCCGAAATATGAGGACATCCTGGAATTGTATCCCGCAGAGCCTATTGCCCCTCCAAGTCCTCCTCCAAGGTAAATATCGGCAGGACCTGCGGTGAAATCCATCATCAGCTTGAGGTCAATCGATCCCATGACGCTGCATGAAGGGATTGAAGCGAGAAGTAGCATTCCATCATAGACACCTGCCATTTTTGTAAGCACCGGGAAAAGATTGACCGAGATATCGCTCCTCAGACCGAAGCTGGCTGCATCACCCATTGCTGCCATCCTGCTGAAGTCCAGACCGATTCCGAATTCCGGGGACCAGACCCCATCAAATGCCGTAAGTGCTCCTCC
>CALXLE010000109.1 GCA_944389115.1 uncultured Spirochaetaceae bacterium | reverse complement strand
TTAAGACAATAAGGAGGAAAGCCTATGGCTACAGGGATACGGAATACTTCTTCCTCAAGATCAAATTCGCTTCAATGAGAGGTCCCTATAAATTCAAATCCCACACCTTTCTGTAAAGACCCGAAATGAAGAGCTCTGCCGGGAAACTTCCCCTTATACCATTTCATATCTTCAACATTCATCATATCGTCTTCTTCGTTCCTCATGCTATCTGGCTACATTCTCTATAGCATTCGACAATGGATTCATGAATCAGTAACTATTTTCGAATATGATCATCGTCTCATCAATGAGCAGAGCGAATGCCCGCATATCATCGGAGAAGGAGAGGAGGATTCTCTTTCTCCCTTGGTATGCCATTAGAAAGCCTGCTTCGTATCTGAATGAGATGAGCGTAGGGAAGGAAGGGGAGGATAGCTTCAGCAGAAGCTCTCCATTACCTTCCTGTATGGTCTGGGCACTGCCATCTGCATCGATGAAGAAGGTATTATTGAGAGTTTCTCTGTTTGTCTCGTCTGCAAGCCAGTATCTTTCATCTGCTATGCTTATCTCTGCGATTATCTCGCTGTATGTCTTTTCCTGGATATCCATTGATAGGAAGAGCTTTATGCATGTAAAAGCTATTGTTGTTACTATCGCTGCAGATATGGCAAGAGCAGCAATGAGCTTCCTCCAATCTCCCTTAGGTCCATCGCCCTGTTCCATGTACTTCTTTGTTGGCTTGATATCCTCTATTGCCATCATATTGATGTTATGTGCTTCCTTGTTCCAGGGGAGATGCTTTCGGCTTAATATCTGCTTTTCTGCTTATTGGAACATGTAGTTTTCCCATCATTGGTGCAATATTGCGGTTTTTATGCTATCCTGCACACAGATGCAGGGATTATCAATTGACGGCAGGGCGTCAGTGTATTATCTTAGCATCAGCGTGCGGAGGCAGGGGAGCAATATGGAAGAGATCAGATTTGATTCATTCGGAGCAGATCTCAGCAGCCTGGGGCTGTCTTTCCTTCAGGAGATTACAGAGAAATCGAAGCAGAACGGAGTCCAGATCGGCGTGCCATGGTCGAAGGACGTATATAGATATATATTCGAGCTTTCACCGGCTGGCGATGTTGAGACCATTCTCGAGAATTCTGTCTGCGGACTTACAATCATTGATCCGGATAACCTATGATCATACTTGGCATTGAAACTAGCTGCGATGAATGCAGCGCTGCGGTTGTGCGCGATGGCCATGAGATTCTCTCAAATGTCATCGCGACACAGATAGAGCTGCATAAGCCCTATCAGGGAGTTGTGCCTGAGCTTGCATCCAGACTGCATACAGAGTGGATACAGCAGGTTGTTGAGGCTTCGCTTCGCCAGGCTGGCATTACGAACAAGGAACTTGATGCTGTTGCCGTTACTTCGCGTCCCGGACTTCTTGGATCGCTTCTTGTCGGCGTCAGTTTTGCGAAGTGCTATGCAGAGGCCCTTGGTATCCCGTTTATCGGTATTGATCATATCAGGGCACATCTCTATGCATCTCAGATAGAGAATCCGCTGGAGTATCCATATCTTGGAGTACTTGTATCAGGCGGTCACACAGTCATCTGCCGTGTTGATTCCTATGATAAGGTCGATGTATTGGGTACAACGATCGATGATGCGATAGGTGAGGCTTTCGATAAGGTTGCCAAGTTCTATGACCTCGGATTCCCAGGAGGAGTTGTCATAGACAGGCTCTCAAAGAATGGCGATCCTAATGCATTCCTTTTCCCTGGTCCTTCACTTGACAGGACTGAGCATCCCTATGATATGTCCTACTCAGGTCTCAAGACAGCTGTTATAAACCAGAAGGATAAGTTCAGGAATGGCGATGCTCCTGATACCCCTGAGAATATCGCAGCATCATTCCAGAGACAGGCAGTAGGGATTCTTATGAGACGTGTAAAGCTTGCTTTGAATGATACAGGACTGAAGAGGGTATCGGCAGGTGGAGGAGTCGCTGCCAATTCGCTTCTTCGTGCGGAGCTTAAGGATCTTGAGAAGAGCGGATACACCGTTACATTCCCATCTCTGAAGCTCTGTACGGACAATGGTGCGATGGTTGCTGGACTCGCTTATTGCTATCTTCGCGACGGGTATCGCGATGATGTGCATCTGAGTGCTTCAGCTCGTGTCACTGCTTTCAAAAAATTCTGAGAATATTTTGTTGTATTTGAAGAAGTTATGTATTTCTTCAAATATATTCTACTGTAATTTTCACGAAAGCTATTGACACATTTGCGACATTCCTTTAATCTTGCTGAGGATTCGGAAATTGGGATGTGGTGTAACGGTAACACTGCAGATTCTGGTTCTGCCTTTGGGGGTTCGAGTCCCTCCATCCCAGGAGTAAAAATGGTTCCTTCGTCTAATGGTTAGGACAGGAGATTCTCAGTCTCTAAATAGGGGTTCGATTCCCCTAGGAACTATCTAAGCGGCTGATGAAGCCGCTTTTTTTAGTCAATTGACTTATCATTGCCCGCTTATTGCCAAAGCAGTCTTCTGGAAGAATGCTACGCCATAGCAGATGATGCTGTCATACTCACGAAGGCCGCTACGGTAGTCCATCGCCTGAATCTGTCCAAGAGCCTTCTTGGCATCATATTCCATATCATCAGCTTTCTTAGATCGTTTGAATTCGAATATAGCAGCCTTGCCTGTATCAGCATCTGCGATGATGAGATCAGGACGTCCGTTGCCGGATTCCCTGTTGGACATCACTCTGTATCCGGAAGAGGCAACCAGCCATGCTGTGAATGCATGATAATAGCTCTCACTATAATCATAGTAGCTTATAGTCTTCCTGAGATATGCAGTGAGGATCTTCGATAATTCTTCGTCCTTTCCGTTCCATATTGCTGAGAACAGGGGAGTGCGGTCCGCGCTCTCTGCCATGTCTGCAAACCAGTTATCGACCTCCTCAATGAAAAGGTGGCGTATCTCCTCGTTTGGCAGCCTCAGCTTTGTCTCCTCATAAGGGATATAGCGTTCTGCAAAGGTAAGGTAACCAGTAGATAGCATGAGGCTCCATATATTCGTCTCATTGCGGTGAACGCTCTCCCTCTTATCCGGACAGGTTGTCCGTCTTGAAGATGGAGCTTCCAGCATCGTGTGCCGGAACTTTTCCTGCTTCTCTCATGTCGGGGCACTGCTTCTTAGGGGATTGCTCCTTGTCGTCCACAGTTGGCCTCTCCACAGGCTTGACTTCCCCAGCGACCCTGGGTAGGGAATCTCTTCCAAGCT
>CALXLE010000108.1 GCA_944389115.1 uncultured Spirochaetaceae bacterium | reverse complement strand
GGTGTATCTCCCGTCAGCTCTGGTGGGGACACAGGATTCCTGTATGGTACTGCCAGGACTGCGGCAAGATGATTGTCTCACGCACGGATGTCACAGAGTGCCCGGACTGCCATAGCCACAATCTGCAGCAGGATGAGGATGTCCTCGATACCTGGTTCTCATCATGGCTCTGGCCGTTCTCAACGCTCGGCTGGCCTGATAAGACACCTGATCTTGAGAAGTTCTTCCCGACAAATACACTTGTCTCCGCATATGACATCATCTTCTTCTGGATCTCCAGAATGATAATGTCATCGGAGATTTTCATGGGAAAGGCGCCTTTCCGCGATATCGTCATCACTGGGCTTGTGAGGGATATCAAGGGACGCAAGATGTCCAAGTCTCTCGGTAACGGCATTGACCCGCTTGAGGTCATTGACCGCTTCGGGGCGGACGCAATGAAGTTCACGCTCTGCTATCTTGCTGCCCAGGGTCAGGATGTCATGATCGACATGGAGTCATTCCGCCTTGGATCAAGATTCGCAAACAAGATATGGAATGCTGCCAGATATCTTCTTCTGAATCTGGAGGGAAGGGAGCTCGTCCAGATTGACAGATCAAAGCTCTCAATCATGGATCGCTGGATCTATTCCCGCCTCAATACGGCGGCGAAGACAATTCATGATGCAATGGAGAACTACAGGTTCAACGAAGCTGCGCAGGCTATCTATTCATTCTTCTGGAATGACTACTGCGATTGGTATATCGAGGCATCCAAGCCAAGGCTTCTTTCTGGAAGCGATGAAGAGAAGAACCTTGCCGTCTCCGTACTCATGGATATCCTCGAGAAGGCAATGAGGCTCATGCATCCGTTCCTCTCATTCATAACGGAGGAGATCTACCAGAAGCTTCCTAACCATGATGGTGATGTGATAACAGCTTCTTATCCTGAGTACTCGGAAGAGGCGGAGGATAGGACTGCTGATGATCTGGTGGGGCTGATGCAGGAGGCATCAAGGGTTGTAAGAGCTGCAAGAGCAAACCTCCAGATTGCTCCTGAGAAGAAGCTTAAAGTCGTGATCAGGATGGAGGATTCCCCTGCAGCAGCGTTCTTCCGCCAGGAATCCGATCTCATGAAGTCATTCATGACAGCATCATCCGTTGCAATCGATACAGACGGAAGCGAGGATGTGAAGGGAGCATTCCCTGCAACCGCTATCGGATTCGAGGCATTTGTCTTTGTCCGTGATGCTATTGATATCGAGGCGGAGATAAAGAGGCTGGAGAACGAGATACAGAAGAACACAGCGCTTCTTGAGGCATCAGAGAAGAAGCTCTCCAATGAGAACTTCATCTCCCATGCTAAGCCGGAGGCCATAGAGAAGGAGAAGGGGAAGAAGGCTGAGTTCGAGGAGAAGATAGGGAAGGCAAAGGAGCATATTAAGCTTCTTGAGTCATTTTAATTTTTAAACTGATTATAAATAGTGCAGTAAGTTCCAAAGTTAGAACTTATTGCACTTTTTTTTCAAATTTGGCTGTTGAATAATTGACAAACCGTCGGGGGGGGGTACTCTTGCAGATAGTTGGAGGGAATTATGCATAAAACAGCCAAAATAGTTATTTCGGTCTTTGTGATGTTTTTTGCTTTGACAGCCTGTCAGCAGAGATACATTATACCGATTCCTGGTGGAGTTGATACTCCATCATATGAAGAAGGTCTTTCTCTAGAGGATTCAATTCGTCTTATTGATAAAGATGTGATCCTGAAAGATGCCCTTGGAGGTACTCCTGGAATCAGGGTGGAATATCTCTCGGATGAGGCTATGGCTTCTTATGTTGCAGGCTCAGTAAGCAGAAATCAGTCAATGACCGCAATTTTAGCTTCCAGAGAAGGTGAGCCAGAATCGGTTACTATACGTGTTGTATTTACAGGAGGATACAATAATGGAGCTTGTTATATTAATAGCGGGTGGATGGAATTCCATTTAGAGATTGTAGATGGCAAAGCTACTTATACAGCAATTGGACAGGATTTAGGTATTTCAAGGGAGTCAACAGGCTCCGATATTGTAATTTCCGCAGAGGGAATTAAAGCAGAAATATCTGAAATAAATTTTCAGAAGGATTCATCTGGTAATATCACCACTGTTGTTATTCCTCAGTCTGCAACTGTTTCGACGTCCAGGGTCGATGGAAGTTTTTCCTCTGGAAGTGAAACAATAACTGTCGTTGAAAGTGAGGGCCTTGCTTCTGGTGGATCTGGAACAGAGAATGATCCGTTTATAATCAAAACAGCCGATGAGCTTATTTCGGTTAGCGAGCTTGGTGAGAGCAGGGAAGATAAAACCTATGTTGAAATTTCCAATGACCTCTCTTTCCCTGCAAATAGACAGGTTGAACCTATTGAGAATATGGTAATCTCTGGTGCGGATAATGGCATAACAATTACTATTACAGGCTCTGAAGATGATTCCGAATCCTCAATATGGCTATTCAATTCTCTTACGAATTCATCTGTCGCCAATATTGAATATAGAATCGGGAATATTTCAAAAGCATTTGTCGGTAATACATATGGTGATGTTGAACTAACCAATATTGTTATTGAAGGTGATATTACAGTCGTAGGGAACAATACGAGTGTTTTTATCGCATATGCTAATCCTGCAGCTAATGCGGATGGGAATGTTACATTCACTGGATGTGTAAATAGGACAAGAATGAATGACATTGGCTATAATTATGGAGCTCCATTTGTAGCATTCTCTCTTCGTGATGGAAGTTATGGTGTCAATTTTGTATTCGATAATTGCAGAAACGATGCAGATATTTTCTATGCGAACTGGGCAAGTATTCTTATTGGCAATGCCTATACCGGCGCAACTCCGGTATCAGTTACAATAAAGAATGCTTTCACAAATACAGGAACTATCTCAAGTTTCGGGAAGATCAAGATTTGTTCTCATAATGACACAGTGGAAAATGAAGTTATTGGCAAGAATCTCGTAACTGGATTTAATGAGAATGTGAATCCGCGTTTAACATCTGGAATCGACATAATATTGAATAATGATAGGTTGCAATTTACCGTAAAGGATTCATCTATTGAGAATGTTAAACTTCTTGGTATGCTTTACGTTGGTTATCTTAATTCTTCAGGAAAAGAAGAATACCATGCAGCAAATTACAATATGGTAATTGCAAATGCATCAAAGGATAATAATTTTGTTTTTGATATTCCTGTATTTAATGTAATTGGGTCTACCTTATATAAAGGTGACGCTACCGGAGATTCCATAGTCGAGTATAAGGATGGACAATACTGGTATGTAGCTCCTTTCTCTAGTGGATATGAATCCAGGGCAGGAGAAGAAGAGGATAACGGAATCAGCAGGTTCCGCAGTTTTGTTGCTGTTGGAACGGATTCTTCGGGAAACAGCCAGATTGCCCGTGTTTCTGTGAAGATGCCAGAGGGTGTTATAACAGAATAACAGATCTGTTTATTTTTTAATTTTAACTTTAAATGGCCATTTGTGATTTAAACAAGTGGCCATTTTATCTTTCAGTTGTTTTGATGATTGCATATAATCGCTGTATGCTCATACATGGTCTTCAGAAGATGACGCTTGTCGATTATCCAGGGAAGGTTGCAGCGATACTCTTTACCGGTGCCTGCAATTTCCGCTGTCCGTTCTGCCAGAATGCGGCCCTTGTCCTCCATCCTGATACAGAGGAGGTTATACCCGATGATGAGATATTCTTATACCTCAAAAAGAGGAAAGGCCTTCTAGATGGTGTTGTCGTAACAGGAGGGGAGCCGACTCTTGCCAGTGATCTCATCGACTATATAAAGCGTCTCAAGGACATTGGATATAGTGTTAAGCTTGATACCAATGGCTACAGGCCTGATGTGCTGCAGAAGGCTGTTGAGAGCGGGGTGGACTATGTCGCTATGGATATAAAGAATTCCCTTGACAAGTACCCCGAGACTGCAGGCATCGCGGGCTTCGATCCGTCGCTTATCGAGCGCTCTGTGGAGTACCTTGCAGAGGACAAAGTGATGTATGAGTTCCGTACGACAGTGATGCATGAGCTCCACGATGAAGAATCTTTCAGGAAAATAGCGTATATGGCCAGGCATAGCCATGCTTATTATCTGCAAAGCTATTCAGATGCAGGAGATATCATCAATCCAATATTTTCGGCACCGTCACTTGAGGAGCTTGAAGCCTATAGCGCAATACTAAGAACCTATATAGAAAATGTATTTATACGTGATAGGTAATATACACTACATATAGTGTAGTATAACTTTAATAGCACTTTCTGTTGTGGTTTTGCTATTGCACACTCTCCATCTGCATGGTATATTGTCATTTACCGTGATATGCGGGAGGAGTATAAATGTATCAGGTAGTAAAACGTGATGGACAGGTCGTCGGCTTCGATATATCGAAGATCTCCGCAGCGATAAAAAAGGCATTCGATTCAATCGAGAAACCCTATGATGACAACGTAATCGATTTCATCTCACTCAAGGTTACGGCAGCATTCTCTTCAAAGATCAAAGATGGGAAGATCGCAGTTGAGGATATCCAGGATTCCGTTGAGGAAGTACTTGGAGAAGCAGGATACGGCGATGTCGCGAAAAGCTACATACTCTACCGCAAGCAGCGCGAGAAGATGAGGAATATGAAGTCCACGATCCTTGACTACAAGGGTGTTGTGGATAACTACCTCAAGCTCAATGACTGGAGGGTCAAGGAGAATAGTACGGTAACGTACTCTGTCGGAGGTCTCATCCTTTCCAATAGCGGAGCCATCACGGCAAATTACTGGCTTTCAGAGATCTATGATGAGGAGATTGCTAATGCCCACCGCTCATGCGATATCCACATCCATGACCTTTCGATGCTTACAGGCTACTGCGCGGGCTGGTCGCTCAAGCAGCTGATCCAGGAAGGACTTGGAGGAATCCCTGGCAAGATCACTTCAAGCCCTGCCTCCCACCTTGCGACGCTCTGCAACCAGATGGTCAACTTCCTCGGAATCCTGCAGAACGAGTGGGCTGGTGCACAGGCTTTCTCATCTTTCGACACATACCTTGCACCATTCGTGAAGAAGGACAACCTCAGCTACAACGAGGTTAAGAAGTGCATTGAGTCCTTCATCTATGGTGTAAATACTCCTTCCAGATGGGGAACGCAGGCTCCGTTCTCGAATATAACGCTTGACTGGGTCTGCCCTGAGGATCTCAAGAACGTACCTGCTATCGTGGGTGGAAAGGATCAGGATTTCACATATGGCGACTGCCAGAAGGAGATGGATCTTGTCAACAAAGCCTTTATCGAGATTATGATCGAAGGTGATGCAGAGGGCAGGGGATTCCAGTATCCTATCCCGACATATTCGATTACGAAGAACTTCGACTGGTCTGAGACCGAGAACAATAAGCTTCTTTTCGAGATGACAGCAAAGTATGGCACTCCGTATTTCTCGAACTACATCAATTCGGATATGTCTCCAAACGATGTAAGATCGATGTGCTGCCGTCTCCGCCTTGACCTCAGGGAGCTGAGGAAGAAATCCGGAGGTTTCTTCGGATCCGGAGAGAGCACAGGTTCTGTCGGTGTCGTTACAGTGAACCTCCCGAGAATCGCTTATCAGGCAAAGGACAAAGACGATTTCTATAAGAGGCTCGACAGGATCATGGACCTTTCCGCACGCTCTCTGAAAATCAAGAGGACGGTCGTTACGAAGCTGCTGGATGAAGGTCTCTATCCTTATACAAAGAGATATCTTGGGACATTTGAGAACCACTTCTCCACGATCGGCCTTGTCGGAATGAATGAGGCCTGCCTCAATGCATCATGGCTTGGTGTCGATCTTGGGGACAAGAGGGCTCAGGACTTCGCTGTAGAGGTACTCAACCACATGAGGGAGAGGCTCTCCGATTATCAGGAGCAGTATGGCGATCTCTACAACCTTGAGGCTACTCCTGCAGAGTCAACATCCTACAGGCTTGCAAAGCATGATGTTGAGCAGTTCCCTGATATCATCACGGCATCTTCCGATGAGAATGCGCCGTATTATACGAACTCTTCCCATCTTCCTGTCGGCTATACCGATGATATCTTCCAGGCTCTTGATGTCCAGGACAGGCTGCAGACGCTTTATACTTCAGGAACTGTCTTCCATGCATTCCTTGGAGAGAAGATGCCTGACTGGAAGAGCGCTATGTCGCTTGTCAGAAAGATCGCGGAGAACTATGAGCTTCCGTACTATACGCTCAGCCCAACATACTCAGTGTGCTCTGAGCATGGCTATATAGCGGGTGAGGTCTACAGGTGTCCGCATTGCGGAAAGACCACGGAGGTATACTCCAGGATCACGGGATACTACCGCCCAGTTCAGAACTGGAATGTAGGCAAGGCCGAGGAGTTCAAAGAGAGGAAGACCTATGACGTTCCTCATTCGAAACTTACCCATCAGGGGGTGCTGAAGGCTCATGCAAAGGATGAGAGCTGCTTTACGGCAGAACACAGCGGTGATGAGATGCTTCTCTTCGTAACGAAGACATGCCCTAATTGCCGCATTGCGAAAGCCGCTCTCGACAAGGCTGGCATGAAGTACAGAGTAGTGGATGCCGAGGAGAATATGGATCTCTGCAGACAGTACGGAATCGTACAGGCTCCAACGCTCGTATCCTTCACCGATGGTGTCGCCACCGTCGTTTCAAATGCATCGCAGATCAGGGCATTCGCAGAAAGCGCTGTCTGATCCGATATATAATAACTCCAATTCTTTCCGGGCAGGGTGACTTGCCCGGATTCTGCTCACTATGAGACAGCACTATCAGGTGTGTATGCTTTTCCTGATGCTTTCAACCTCACCAAGCGTAAGCCCGGAGAACTCAGCAATCTTGGAAAGCGGGATAGAGCCATCGGCTACCATGCTCCTGGCTACTTCCTGACGTCCTTCTGTACGGCCCTTTTCCAGTCCGTCGGCCTTGCCTTCCTTCAGGCTTTCTTCTCTTGCTTTCTGCGTAGCTTCCTTCACAATTCTCTGCATTGCATCTTCAAATGCATTCGACATCTCTTCTATCCCCTCCGTGATTTCCTTGAAATAAGCCAGCCTTTCCCTGAGCACATTATAGTGCATTTCTGCCGGATTGGCACACCTTAGGTCGTGCA
>CALXLE010000107.1 GCA_944389115.1 uncultured Spirochaetaceae bacterium | reverse complement strand
ACAGGAATCGTTACTGGCATAGAACGAAATGCGAATACAGGAAGTTTCCTTGTTTCATATAGAGCGGAGTGCATACCTTCTGCCGAGAATCTTATCAGATTCGCTTCCGCCTATATGCCTCAGTTGGCCAGGCTGAAGTTCCGCATACTTTACTACACCCCACAGGACAAGGGTGCAATTCTTTCTGCTATTTCGCAGGCATCAGCAGCGCTTCCAGAAATAAAGAGACGCCTCCTCTTGAATACTTGATTTTCATATCAGGGAGGTCAACGTTCATTGGAGTTTGCAACAACTGCGGATTGTCCAAATAGTGTTGGAAGCATGCGTTAAAGGCCCTTGGTTCGTATCCAGCTTTCGATTTGGGGTTTCTATATGAGGAAGAATCAGATAAAATATAAGTTAGCATTAGCTAACTAACGAGGTGGATTATGCATATACTTGTAATGATAAGGCATGGAGAGAGTGAGTGGAATAAAGCTAACCTCTTCACAGGATGGACTGATGTCGAGTTATCTGAAAATGGTTGGAATGAGGCACATCAAGGTGGCAGACTTTTAAAGGAAGAGGGGCTTTCTTTTGATATCTGCTATACATCGTATCTGAAGAGGGCCATACACACTGCATCGGCAGTTCTTGGAGAACTTGATGAAGAATGGATTCCTATAGTCAAGGACTGGCGCCTCAATGAACGGCATTATGGTGCGCTTCAGGGACTCAACAAAGCTGAGACGGCTGCTAAATATGGGGCGGAGCAGGTCAAGATCTGGAGGCGTTCTTTTGATATACAGCCACCAGCTCTTGACCCGGCAGATGAGAGGAATCCGGCGCTGCAGAAAATGTACAGGAATGTCGAAAAAACATTGCTTCCGCTTACTGAGAGCCTTAAGGATACCATTGCACGTGTTGTCCCGTACTACGAGAACGTCATAAAGAAGGATATGGAGGCTGGCCGGAACGTGCTTATTGCAGCTCATGGCAATTCCCTCAGGGCTCTTGTCAAATATATTGATGGAATCAGTGATGATGATATTGTCGGCATCAATATTCCCACCGGTGTACCGCTTGTCTATGAACTTGATGATGATCTGAAGGCTATAAGCCATCGCTATCTTGGAGATGAGGAAGAGCTTGAAGCAAAGATCCAGAGCGTTGCGAAGCAGGGAGAAGCAAAATGAATCCGCTGAAGCGTTATTTCCAGAATTGCGCAAAGCCTGAAGCTAATGGATTTGGGCATCTGGTGTTGAAAGGTATGAATAGCGGACACCGGAAGCTTCATTCATGGCTTCTGGAAAACGTGGAGATTCCTGAAAGTGGTACAGTTCTTGATGTAGGATGCGGGGGCGGTGCATTGATTAAGTCAGTGCTCTCGCGAAATGATAGTCTCAAGGCTGTTGGAATCGATATAAGTGAAGAGAGCGTAAAGATGGTATCTTCTATTTCTGAACGCGTAGAAGCGCGTTGCTGTGATATCAGACAAATCCCATATCCTGATAATACGTTCTCACTTGCGCTTTCTTCAGAGTCGATTTATTTCTGGAATGATATCCCTTCTTGTCTTCTTGCTGTAAAGAGGGTTCTTAAAGAAGGATCTGTGTTTGCTTTGGCGGTTGAGTCAGCAGATAAGAAAAAGGGTGGGATCTGGATGAAAAGAATTCCGGGGATGATGATCTATTCGCCAACAGATCTGAAAGTATTCTTTGCTGAGGCTGGATTCCAGCATGTAGAGGTCATCTGCAGGAAAGACTGGTGTCTTGTGAAAGGGATGAAGTGAGGAGTGGAGTACAACGAGCTATGACAGGACATTGACGTTTGCACAATTTATAGTTAGCTTCAGGCAACAGGAGGAGTAATATTATGATTTCAAGGAAATTATCGGAAAAGCTGAATGAACAGATCAATAAGGAAATATATTCTGCATATCTTTATCAGGATATATCGAATTATTACGCAGTAAAGGGGCTGAAGGGCTTTTCAAAATGGTTTGCAATCCAGGCGGGAGAGGAGCTTGATCACGCAAGGAAAATCAATGGCTATCTCCTGGATGAAGGCATAACGCCAGTCCTTAGTACGATTGCCGCACCCGGCAGCAGATTTGAGAATTTGAAAGCGCCGCTTGTTGCAGCATATGAGCATGAGAAATTCATTACTTCATCGATTAATGATATCTTCAGAGCTGCGGATGAGGAAGAAGATTATCGCACAAAGAGATTCCTTGGCTGTTTCATTGACGAACAGGCAGAGGAAGAGAAAAATGCTTCAGATCTGATTACTGAGTACGATCTTTTTGGATCGACAAGCCAGGGGTTGTTCATGCTTGATTCGAAACTGGGCGAAAGAAAGTGATTTGCTTTCGTTTCTGCAGAGAAAACGTTAGCTGATGGAAAAGGCCGTTGTTTCAAAGAGAGAAGACCGAGGATGCTTCATCCCCGGTCATTTTATTTGCATCATTTGACAGCGGATGGTTTATCCTTTTTTAAAGCATAGGAACCAGTCTAGACAGTACATGTCGTCATCATTTGATTCCATTCTTTCCTTTGCTGTTCCACAGCTTCTAGCTGTCGGTACGATTGTATCATCGCCAGGCTGCCAGTCAGCTGGTGTAGCAGCATTGTCGCTGTCAGCTTTCTGGAGAGCAAGTATGATCCTCTTGATCTCATGGAAGTTTCTGCCAGTTGAAAGAGGGTAGTAGAGTATGGTCCTGACAGTCCCTTCCGGGTCAATCACGAAAACAGCTCTTACCGCTTGCGTATTTGATGCACCTGGCTGTATCATCCCGTATTCTTCTTTCAAGGATATCTGGAATATAATTCACCAAACCTTAGAATAATGTGACAACAATCCTTATATATTCATGTTTCGGATTATTATTAGTCTTTATTAATGGTAGATTTTCTTTTGTTTCTGCAGATTTACCAAGATTACTTGCCATATGATTGGTTTATCTGTATTCTCTGCATAGTAAGTTAGCCATAGCTAACTCAGGAGATTATATGATAGAAGAATGGAGAACATTCACATCAGGCATCTGGGAGAAGGAGATCAATGTACGTGACTTCATACAGCGCAACTATTCGCCGTATGACGGGGATGATTCCTTCCTCGAAGGGCCTACCGATGATACAAAGGCTCTCTGGGATCAGGTGATGAAGCTCAGTGAGGAGGAAAGGAAGAGGGGAGGCGTCCTGGATATGGATACGAAAATCGTGTCAACGATCATATCCCACGGGCCCGGGTATCTGGATAAATCAAAGGAGAAGATTGTTGGATTCCAGACTGACAAGCCGTTCAAGCGTTCTCTGCAGCCGAATGGCGGGATAAGGATGGCGGTGAAGGCTGCTGAACAGTATGGCTATACGATAGATCCTCAGATTGTCGAGTTCTATACGAAGTACAGGAAGACGCACAATGAAGGTGTATTCGATGCCTATACTCCGGAGATGAGGCTCTGCCGCTCAAGCCATATCATCACAGGGCTTCCCGATGCATATGGCAGAGGAAGGATCATCGGCGATTATCGCCGTGTTGCTCTCTATGGCGTCGACAGACTAATAGAGGAGAAGGAACAGAGAAAGGCATCCACCAGAACCACCATGTACAGCGATGTCACAAGGGAGCG
>CALXLE010000106.1 GCA_944389115.1 uncultured Spirochaetaceae bacterium | reverse complement strand
GGCTCTATACAAAAAGGTGTGGGATTCCATGAACAAGATCAATAGCATCTAGAGACAGAAAAGGGTCCCTTCCTGTAATGTTTAACTTGCAAAACCAACATAAACAAGGAAGAAACCCATGAACGACTGTATCACGATACGGCATGAGCTGTCATGCTTTTCCGTCACAAAAGAACCAGAGCTGGTGACTTCAAAGACAGGAAAGGAAATCTATGTCACGAGAGGGATCAGCACAGCCCCAGGTCCATCTGGCTGCCCCGTATGCGGCAGCGCTATGCACAGGCATGGAAAGCGGGAGATGAAGATGCAGGACATAGACCTTCTGGGTCACCTGCATATCATCATCGTCGCATATGACAGGTACTGCTGCTCTTCCGAGGAATGCAATCATACCCAGATGCAGGAGATCCGATTCAAAGAACCAGGGCATTTCATCACGAAGCGTATGGGACGGCGCATCCGTATCAGGCTGAACTGCGGAGCCGGGATAAGCGAGACAGCAAGATTGCTGTCAGTACATCCCAATATCATCAGGGAGATTGACAAGGCGAATCTCAAAGCCATGCTGGATGGCAGGAAAACACCGATATGCGAATACATAGGAATTGATGAATTCAAGCTGCATAAGGGGCATAGGTATGCCACGGTAGTCACAGACCTGAAGAGCGGACATGTGCTGTTTCTGGAGGCAGGCAAGTCAAAGGAGCAGGCGTATCATTTCTTTTCCCTGATGGGAGATGAGTGGATGAGGCATGTGAAAGCAGTGGCAATGGACATGAACGCGCAGTACGATTCGGCATTCCGTGAAAGATGGCCAGGAATACGGATAGTCTATGACCATTTCCATCTGGTGAAGATGTACAACGATACAGTCCTTACTGCCATAAGAAGACGCAAGCAGCGGGAGATGCTGGAGAATGGGAACGAGGAAGGATACACGCTGCTGAAGAACTCCAGATACCTTCTTTTATCCAGAATGGACACTCTGAGAGAGATGGACAGAGAAGCCCATGAAAACAACATAAGGCTGCATGCGCTGTATCTGGATAAGGGAAAGCCCCTTCCTCCGGGAGAAAGGATCCGGAGCCCGTATAAGGAGAAGAGGTTGAGTGATATCCTTGCCGCCAATGAGGATCTGTCCGTATGCTACCTGCTTCTTGAGCAGTTCAGCCTGGCATACGACGTGAAGAGCATAACGAAACTGTACAGAGGCATGAAATCATGGATGAAGCTGGCAAGACAGAGCGGCGTGCCAGAGCTTCTTTCCTTCTGCAATACGGTAGAGAAGCACCTTATGGGTATCGTATATCATGCCAAGTTCCCAATCTCCTCCGGGAAAGTTGAGGGAGTGAACAACATGATTAAGACAATAAGGAGGAAAGCCTATGGCTACAGGGATACGGAATACTTCTTCCTCAAGATCAAATTCGCTTCAATGAGAGGTCCCTATAAATTCAAATCCCACACCTTTCTGTAAAGGCCCAATTAGATTACAGAATCAAATTGATTACTATTTAATCATTATGTATTTGATTCTAATCTTTATAAAAAAAGCCATATACTCAAGTTTTCACTCTTGTATATGGCATATTGCTGGAGAGAGAAGGATTCGGACCTTCGAAGGCTTAGCCAACAGATTTACAGTCTGCCCCCTTTGACCGCTCGGGAACCTCTCCATAAAACCATGACTATTAAAACGGAATCCCCAATAAATGTCAATAGATTCTGATGGGTTTTATTACTTTTTTGTATTTGCTTACAATAAAGTAAATTATGCCTTCACTTCAGGAAATTTCTTCTTCAGAGCCTCAAGAACAGGAGGTGTAACCATGGAGGAAAAATCAGCACCGAAGGCCGCAAGCTCCTTAATCTGCGAAGCTCTTATGAGAAAATAGCGAGGATCGGTTGGCATGAAAAGAACTTCAAGCTGCGGATAGAGAAGCTTATTTGTCATCGCCATCTCAAATTCATAGGAGAAATCACCAGCGCCCCTGACACCTCGGATCATTATCGAGATATCATTCGAACGTGCATATTCTACAGTAAGACCCGGGTGAACTGCATAGACAATGTTCTTCACGCCTGGCAAGGATTTCTCTATAAGCTCAATTCTCTCCTCTGGCGTGAAGAGATACTGCTTTGAGATATTATCGGCAACAACGACATGAAGCTCATCAAAAAGCGCTGCTGCTCTTTCAATTATATTTATATGCCCGATTGTAGGAGGATCGAATGATCCAGGAAATAGCGCCCTGCTCATCACAGCTCCTTAAGCGATTCAATATATTCCTTCATCGCTTTTGTCTTATCAGGAGTCTCGAACGGAATCGTCTTTATGATCTTGTATCTGCCTTCCTCATCCTTTCCTATAAGAGCGAAATTACCGGAACCGATATAAGATACAGTCTCATCTTCCTTTGGTCTTTCCGCTTCCTTTATCCTGGAAATAACACAGTCGAAATGAACATAAGAACCATCGGAAGCTGTGAATGCCTCCGCGATATTCTCGATTTCCTTTCCGCAGTATGAACAGACAGGCTGTGGCTCCCTTATCCTCTTCGGAGTATCTACAGGGATTGAAGAATGATGCTCAGATGGTTTGGGGACTCCTGCAACCTGATTAAGCGTTGAGAATCCTGTAATCGCACTCTGGACTTTCTTCTTGTTCTTTTTCTTCGCTGTCTGTCTTTTCGTCTGTGTCATGCTGCAATATTATCACAACAGAAGGCAAAATTAAACGGCAGGTAATCCTGCCGTTTCTCTGTTAAGCATTCTTCCTTGTAAGAAGCTCTGGAACCTTTGCGCTCTTTCCAACTCTCGAGCGGAGGTAATAAAGCTTTGCTCTTCTTACGCGACCTCTTCTTACAACCTCGATCTTCTCAATACGAGGAGAATGCATCGGGAAGATTCTCTCAACGCCGACTCCATAGCTGATCTTCCTTACTACGAAAGTCCTTCTGATACCAGTGTTGTTCTTAGCAATTACAATACCTTCGAAAACCTGGACTCTCTCTGTTGTTCCCTCTACAATCTTGAATGAAACGCGAACGGTATCACCGATGTTGAAATTCTCTGCGTTCTCCTTCATCTGCTTTGCTTCTACAGCTCTGATAATATCCATCTCTGACAAGTCCTCTTATCTTCAGAATCAAGAATCTTTAATAATCTTTCCCGCTCTTCCGTGCTGAGAGATGCATGAGGGAGCAGATCTGGCCGGTTCAGCATCGTTTTAACCAGCCTTTGATCACAACGCCATTGGGTAATATGGCCATGGTGACCGGTTAATAATACATCTGGTACGGATTTAGTGCAATACCTTGGGGGCCTGGTATACTGAGGATATTCCAATAAAGATGAATTAAAGCTTTCATCTTCAAGGCTTTCCTCCGTAATGACTCCGTCTATAAGACGGAATAATGCGTCTACGATGACAATCGTCGATGTCTCCCCTGATGACAGGACGTAATCTCCGATAGTGACCTCATCCGTGACATATGTGTCGATGACTCGCTGGTCTATCCCCTCATAATGTCCGCAGATGAAGACAAGCTCATCCTCTTTTGAGAGCTCTTCAGCATATTTCTCCGTAAATGTTTTTCCGGAAGGAGTCGGAAAGATCACACGCTTACCAGCAGCGTTATAGTCATCAAGAGCCTTAGAGAGCGGCTCTGGCATAATAACCATGCCAGCACCTCCTCCATATGGAAGATCATCGGCCTTCTTATGAACCCCCTCGGCATAATCGCGGAAATTGACGATCTCATACTCGACAATGCCTTTATCCACAGCTCTCTTCATGATAGATGAGGTGAAAAAAGGCCTGATCATCTCAGGGAAAAGAGTGAATATGGTGATTTTCATAAATCAAGAAGCTCCCCCATCCTGAGCTCGATCGTTCCGGTGGAGAAATCAGGGGATGAAACAAATACCGGAAGATACGGCACTAGATATTCCTTTCCATCCTTATCAATGGAAAGCAACATTGCCTGTGCACCTTCGGAAACAGAGACGACAGTCCCTACCTCATTGCCCTGATAAACAAGTTTAAGACCATAAAGGTCTGCGATATAGAATTCGCCTTTCTTCAGCTTATGTGCATCAGAACGCTTTACACGGAGAATAGAACCAGAAAGGAGCCTTGCGCTTTCCGGAGTATCATAACCTGAGAAGCGCATGAGGAATAAATCTCCCTGCGTCGAAGTATCAGAAACAGAAAGAAGCTTCTCCCTGCCATCGGGGAATAACGCATAGCATTCCTTAAGCTTCTTCAGATGAGAATAATCCCCGGAAAGGGAATATACCCTCAGGAAGCCTTTAACACCATGCGTCTTTCCAATCGTTGCAGACGAGAGAAGCTCTTCCATCAGTCAAGAATCTCCAGAACGGCACGCTTTCCGTCGCGTGTTGCGCTAGCTGAGAGGATTGTCCTTATAGCCTTTGCAATACGTCCCTGCTTGCCTATCACCTTACCGACATCGCCTTCAGCAACATGGAGCTCAAGGATAGTGGATTTCTCACCCTCTATCACATTGACGCTCACCTCTTCAGGCTGATCAACAAGGCTCTTGACCATAAACTCGACAAGTTCCTTCTCCATAGGCCCTCCCGGAATCAGTTCTGGGATGTGCGCTGGATCTG
>CALXLE010000105.1 GCA_944389115.1 uncultured Spirochaetaceae bacterium | reverse complement strand
TTACCGTCTGGACTATCTCTGTAGTCTTTCCGGCCTGGGCCATATCGAAGAGGGCCGCAGGATAGAAGGAATCTATCGATTTCCCGATAAGCTCCCTTCCTGAATAGAACTCCTCGGAAAGTCCATTAGCAAGGACTATCGTTCTGTCCTGGCTGACAGCAAGGACGCAGTACGGGAAGCTGTCTATCGCCTTCTTCAGGAGATCGGACCTGAGCCTCTCTCTGTCCAGCGACTTTGCGGTAAGGACCGCATCGGATATAGCCTTCTCCATCGTGTCATGGCTTGTACGTAGCTGAATGTAGTCTATGGCATGGGCTGAGGCATAGGCATTCAGCGTCAGTCCGCCAATGAACACGGTTATACCCTCATCCTGGAACTTCCTAACCGCATCTTCAAGTTCTTTCTCATCATTCGCTACCGCCATGGAGATATCCATTCCGGTAAGCGTTTTCATCGATACAAGAGAATAGCTTTCATCTGAGGAGAGGATTATTCCGACCTTCGCATCCTTGCCATATTTATCCTTGACGACGCAGAGCGCATCGAGGATATCGGAGCTGGTCATCATAATCTCGATGACGTGGATATCAGGATGGACATTGCGCAGTGCATGGCATGTCATCCCTCTTGCGACGATAATATCAAAAGTACGCAGCTTTTCTAGGAGATCTGAGTCCGTACCGTAAAGACAAGCTGTCGAAAAGCTGATTCCCTCATCCCTGACGGCATCTATCATCTGCTCGCAATCCGGTATGAGATCCTCATATGGAATGATAACCAAGACTCTGACCATTCTTTGATTATAATTTAGCTCGCAATGTATCGCAATTGTGCCAAGGTAGCTTCCCTGCTATCATTATGGCATGAACATCAAAGATATTCTCATGTATATACTGCTTATGGTCCTCATTGCGTTCACGCTCTTCAATTTCTATGCCATGATGACTTCGAAGAAACGCAGGGCCCGCTCCGCTGCAAGCTATCAGCAGGAGATGGGAACCATCGAGAACAATCTCCTGAAGCTTATGAAGGAAAGAGCTCTCAACTTCACAACAGTGAAGCGTCTCATGAATGACAAAGGCGAAGGCATAATTGTCGTTACGGACCCGGAGAAAAGAAAAGCAGCAATTGGAATGCGCGGAGATATAGAACTCTTCGCATTTGAGGACCTCGAAAGCGCAGGCAAGGAGTACCTTCAGGGGGAGAAGGGAAAAATTCTCGGCTCGCGCGTCTATGCTGTTATATCAGGGACGAAATACGAGTATACGATAGGCTCAAGGCCATTCAGGCCAAAAGGTCCGCTCGGAAAGGTTGTTTACGACACGACAGAGGAATTCCATACAGAGCTTGAGCGGATAATCGCAGAAGGAAAGAAACAGGCTCCATCGGACAATGCCTGACAGAGCCTGAATTCCATTTTCTATGGCTGTGCTACTTCTCAAGCACAGCTTTTATTCTTCTTACGCCAGCCGAGGAAGACTGCTCCTTGAGGATATGGAAATGACCCATATCGCCAGTATGCGTCACATGCGGTCCTCCGCATACCTCCTTGGAGAAATCACCGATTGTATAGACCTTGACCATCTCGCCATACTTCGAATCGAAGAAAGCGATGGCTCCGGAATTCTTTGCATCCTCAAGCGACATCGTCTCGCATGTTACAGGAAGATCTCTCTTTATAGCATCATTGACAAGATCCTCGACCTCCTGCACCTGCTCCTTTGTCATCGGCTCAGGATGCGTGAAGTCGAACCTGAGTCTTTCTGCAGTGATGTTCGATCCCTTCTGTCCGACGTGCGTTCCAAGAACGCGGCGTAGCGCTGCATGGAGAAGATGTGTTGCAGTATGGAGCGCCGTCGTCTGCTCGCTATGGTCTGCAAGACCACCCTTGAACTGCTGCTCAGCACCAGCCCTTGATAGCTCCTGGTGTTTCTCGAATGCTGCATGGAATCCATCGATATCGACGGTGAAGCCATGCTCTGCAGCAAGCTCGGTCGTAAGCTCAATTGGGAATCCATATGTATCATAGAGCTTGAATGCAAGCCGTCCGGAGATGACGCGGCTGTTGCCCTTCATCAGGTTGGGGAGCATCTTCTCAAACTCCTTCTCACCCTTTGTCAGGGTCTGGGAGAACTTCTCCTCTTCCTTCAGGAGCTCCTCATGGATGAACTCCCTGTGCTCCTCAAGCTCTGGATACGGAGCTGAATAGAGGGAGAGCACGACATCTGCCAGTCCGGAAAGGAATGCATGATCGATTCCGATCTTCTTGCCATGGCGCACTGCTCTTCTGATGAGCCTTCTGAGGATATAGCCCTGCCCGACGTTGGATGGGGCAATTGCCTTCTGATCACCGAGAATGAAGACAGACGTCCTAATATGGTCGGAGATAATCCTTATTGAGATATCATCATCCTCATTCTCACCATATTTCTTTCCGGAAAGCTCCTCGATCCTGTGGATGATGGGCTGGAATACCTCGGTCTCATAGACACTCTTCTTTCCCTGGAGGACGGCAACGGTTCTCTCGATTCCCATTCCGGTATCGATGCACTTCCTTGCCATCTCATGATAGGTACCATCGGCTTCCTTCCTGTACTGCATGAACACATCATTCCAGATCTCGAAGTACTTGCCGCACTTGCAGCCTGGCTTGCAGTCCGGGCCGCACGAGGGGCGTCCTGTATCGAAGAACATCTCTGAATCAGGACCGCATGGACCGGTCTCGCCTGCAGGCCCCCACCAGTTATCCTCACGCGGCATGAAATAGACATGGGAAGGATCGATCCCGAGCTCTATCCATCTTGCAGCAGCCTCCTCATCGCGGGGCACCTCTGCATCACCCTCAAAGACAGTGACAGAAAGGCGGTCCACAGGTATCCCGAGGACCTTCGTGAGGAACTCAAAGCTATAGCCTATCATCTCTTTCTTGAAGTAATCACCGAGCGACCAGTTGCCAAGCATCTCGAAGAATGTGAGATGATGCGGATCGCCTACGCTATCGATATCACCGGTACGGATGCACTTCTGGTAATCCGTAAGCCTTGTGCCTGCCGGATGCTCTGCTCCAAGGATATATGGAACAAGAGGATGCATTCCTGCTGTAGTGAAGAGGACAGTAGGATCATTCTCAGGAATCAATGATGCCCCTGATATCTGCTTATGCCCTTTCGAGACAAAGAAATCAATGTAGAGCTTTCTAAGCTGGTCAGCTGTAATATCTTTCATAAAAACACCTTTTTATTTTCCGCGTATATCCTATTCACGTCAGAATATATGGTCAAGAGAATAGATCGGGGAGGATTTCCCTTTCCTTTTTCGGGAGAAGCTTCTTCATATCCTTCTCCCTGCTGTATACGAGAGCGCCATTCTCAACTCTCTTCTTCGTCCACTGATACTCAGGGTTGGAAGATGCGAATATAGGAACCATAAGCTTAGCACCATGCTCGACAGCAGGATCGGCAATCGACCAGGATGGTCCCCCGTCCTTCTCCTCCGCGACAAAGACGGAATCGGAGATTGAGGCTATAAAGCTGTTCCTTACCTTTCCGAACCATCTCTCGGTCTTCCTCGATGGTGCGAATACAGTAAGCACAAGCGCCTTCTCCATCAGCTCTTTCTGCAGCGGCACAAGCTGCTCGGACTGGCATTTAGAGAGAGGCGTCGAGAGGACTCCGATAGCATTTCCACGGAAACGGAGCGCTACCTGAAGCGCAAAGGAGGGAAGCCCTGCATCAAGCGGTGCCATCACGACACCATCCTCCTTCATCAATGCGCCCGCAGCACCCAGCATATCACTCCGGCCCTGTATCGAGGGATGTGGCATACCTGTCATAGTGACAATCTTCCTTTGCAGCAGGGAGATATCTCCTGAGGCATATATGAAGGGGAAGAACTCACCTTTCATTCTGGGGAAATAGACAGATTCTGGAGTAAGAACCGTGAAAGGGAAAGTCTGTCTGTCAAATGCATCACGGACGGTCCTCCATATAGCGAGAGCCTCCTCCGTATTCCCTACGATTCCGCCGAAGCGCTCCGCATACGATGCGAATGGCTCAGAGGTATCGGTAATATGCGCAAGCTCCGAATATACCTGATAAGCCTTCTTCCTGTCCCATCCATAGAGGCAGAGAAGTGTCTCGTAGCATTTTGCCTCTTCACATGCTCCTGATGACATCACGCCTGGCCTCCAGCAGAATCTGAATGAAGTCACAGAGAGGAACAGCTATGGAGTGCTTCTTTCCAAGCCGCGATACAGCTCCGGCAAAATACCTGTTTTCCGTCTCACGGCCTGCCTCAACATCCTGAAGCATCGAAGTCTTTCCATGATCGCGGAGCGATGTCACACGGGATATCATCTCCTCGATATCGGGCTGCGTGAGCTTTATTCCCTCCGCAGCAGCGACCATCTGCACCTCTCGCGCGACGAGTCTCACTGCGCGAATGAAATCCCGGCTTGAGGAAATCGCAGCATAATCCGCATCGATTATTGCAGACAGGGTATTGAAACAGGTATTCAGCATGAACTTCCACCATTTCTCATGGAGGATATCATCAGGCACCGTATACCTCTGTCCTGCTGCCTCGAAGAGTTCTTTCAGCTTAAGAATACGCTCAGATACCGTCCCATCCTTCTCTCCAAATACAATATTGCCGCCTTCCGAGAAACATGTAGTGCTGAGCCCTGAATGGACAGATGAGAGATCGGTTATGAATGCATAGACAACCCTCTCCTCGCCGAATGCTGCAGAGAGAACGCCTTCAGCTTCGATACCATTCAGAAGAGGCATGATGATCGTATCAGGACCAACGAAAGGACGAACTTCCTCTATAACCTCATCCAGGGAGAAGTTCTTGACTGCGAATATCAGAAGATCCGCAGGAGAGGCGTCCCCGGGCGTAATGCAGGGAACAGAAAGCTTCCGGCCATTCAGCATGACCCCGCCCTTATATCTTTCTCGCCTTTCCTCATTGATGATGAACGCCGTATCCGCAACTGCCGAGAGCTTATCAGCGACAACTATGCCAACAGCTCCTGCTCCTACTATCCTGACAAACATAGCCCGATTGTATTCATAGGAAGAGACACATGCAAGGAAACTTCTGTTAATCGCAGCAATGTGCTATTGTCTAAACATGCATGCGGCACTTCACTTCATACTCTCGATCATAATCGCGTCGAGCATCAGCAGGGCAATCCCGGAATTCCTGCAGGAAAGATATGCCAATAAGCATGCCAGGGCAATATCCTGGGCAATGCTGTGCATTATATGTCTTTTTCCGATTATTCCTGATTTCGTGCCGTCATTCATACTTTCATTCGCGCTTTTCGCTCTCTATATGATGCTCTTCTATAAGGGAGCGCTTGTCAGGATGGCGGCATTCTGCTCGCTTTTCTTTTCGATAATCGGATCGTGGTCATTCTTCACGATAAGCTGGCTGGATATCCTGATCAATTACCATATCTCCAGGATATTCCATGTCATAGTGCTGTTCCTGATCATCGCGCTGTGCCTCACATATTTCTCCATCTTCCGTGAGTACATCAAGAGGTTCGCGGACAAGTCTGCGCTGGATTCCCTTACCGAAGGCACCTGGGGCTACATCGCTTTCATAGCGCTCTGCCCGCCTCTCCTGATTCTCATGCTTGTATCAAGCCCTCCGATGCATCCGACTCTCACGATAATGATGACATTGTTCTCAATGTGCGCATCCACCGCGATGTTCCCGCTGCTTTACCAGGCTGGGAAGAGCACAAAGCTTGCCGAGGAGAATTCGAAGCTCAAGGAACGCACTGGATACTATCAGGAAGTCGAGAACCAGCAGCTGAGCTTCAGGAAGTTCAAGCATGACCTCATGAACCAGTTCACTGTGATTGCGACGTATCTCGATCTCGGAGAAAACGACAAAGCAATAGCATATTTCAAGGAACTAGGTACGGAGTTCTCCTCTCTTACAAGGACATTCACCGACAATACGCTTATAAATGCTGTGCTGAACTCGAAATACCAGATGGCGAGAATCCAGGGAATAGATATGGACATAACTGTTGATATCCACGATATCACCCTGGATGAGACAGAGCTGTGCACCCTTATAGCAAACTCCCTGGATAATGCACTGGAAGCGGATCCGCCAGATAGAACAATCAAAGCAAGCCTTATAGAGAAGGACGATGTGTTTACATTCATCTGCCAGAATAGCTACAGTGGGGAAATAAGGCAGGCAGAGGATGGCTCATTCATCACGCATAAGAATGACAGCCGCAACCATGGTCTTGGCATAAACAATATAAAGGATGCCGTGCGCAGCATGGGGGGAACTGTATCATTCACAGCAGATGGTTCCACCTTCACCGTAGCCGCATCGATACCTTTAGGGGGAAGGAATGGACGATAAGGAAACAGGAAATGAGCTATCAGGACTGGCAGCGGCCCTTATCTTCATAGGCCTCGGCGTATTCCTTTTCATCATTTCGATGCTTTTCTCAAGCGGAGCATTCGGGGAGAATACAATGCTGTACAAGGTCCAGAATGCGATAGCATCCGTCATCGGAGGAGGCCTTATCTTCACTGGTGATGTGACACTTGCTCTGAGCATAATGCTGATCTTCCAAGGATTCTCCCTATTCACCCACAAAGGCATATCGGTAATTCTGTATTCGCTCTGGCTGTTTGTCCCGTTCTTCCTTGTCGTATCGGCACTGCACCCTTCAAAGGGCCTCTTACCTGCCGCAATAGGATCTCTTCTAGGGAGGCTTCCTGCAATCCCTGTGATAATCTCACTGCTTATAACGATAGCAATCAGGGCTGTGATGACGCTCCGTCCAGCACCTAAAAGAGATCTCGACAGCGGCAGGAAGATGATAGGCAGCGATAAGCAGTATCTTCTTGAGGCCCCTGATATGAAGGAGGAATACGACAGGGCGGAAGCTGAATGTGCACGTCTGAACAACGAGATCGCAATAAGGGAAAGAACGATAGCAGAGCTCAGCGAATCCATCGAGAAGCTGAGTAAGGTAAAGCCTGTTGAGACGGAAACCGAGAAAGAGAATCTGGAGCTCAAGGAAAGAACCGAAAAGCTGGAGCATGAACTCAAGGTCCAGGGGATAATAAGGAGCGCAGACACGCCGTCTGCTCCTGAGTACCAGGCTCTTGGCAAGAAGCATAAGGAGCTTCTGGCCCTGACACCGGCAGAGCTGAAGAAGGAGACGAAAAAGCTCAAGGGGTATCAGCAATATACGAAGCAGAGCGGAGCTGTCGTGAGCGTGAAGAGCCTTGTCGATGAGATGGAGGCATATACCTTTGCCCCTGTCTCCTTCATCGTGAAGAACAGCAAGGGATCAAAGAAAATCATCTCTTCCGACAAGCTTGTCATCCCTGCGTTCTCAGAAGATCAGGCAATGAGAATCGCAAGAGCGGAGACGGAGGGATATGCAAAAAGCGGCTACAGGTTCTCATCGTTCGAGGAAAATCTAGAGATCACCGGCACGAAGCTGCCTATAACCTACTCCGATTTCATAGTGCCATGGTGCAAGGATATATCCTATGATGACGAGGAGAATGCGGAATCGCTCTTCCTCTGGGATTTCCATTTCAAGTATGCTCCTGACAGAAGCCTGTCTCCATACACAGGCCCGAGGCAGAAGCGGCAGGCCTGATTGATTCAATCACTGTAAAAACCTATTGGAAATCATTCCTTCTCAAGTAGTTCCTTCACGCGTGGCTGGATCACGGGAGCTATGAAGAATACAACAACAATCTTCAGGATATCTCCAGGGATGAACGGAACAAGCCCTGCTGTAAGAACAGAAAGAAATGAGAGTTCCATCTGCCAGGCAAGCCATGGCAATCCGACAAGGTAGATGAATACCGTTGTAACAATAGCGGAAAGCAATGAAGCAAGCCTGATCCTGCTCCCAAGGACTTTCATCAAAGCAGAGCCTGCAAGAACTCCAGGTATCATGCCAAAAAGATAGCCTCCAGTAGGTCCAAGGACAGCTGCAAGCCCTCCTCCTGCGGTGAGGATAGGAAGTCCTATTGCACCAAGAAAGATATAGATAACGATGCTGTATACAGCCATGGATGGTGGCAGGCATGCTGCAGCAAGAAGCGCAAACAATGTCTGCAGTGTCATCGGAACAGGAACAAACGGAATCTTTATGAATGCTCCTGCTGCCACGAGAGCTGCAAAAAGAGCGACGAGTACGGTCTTTGTAATCTGCTTTCTTTCCATTCAGAGAACTCCTTTAAGTATATTCATGGCTATTACCGCTGCAATCGCGGCTATGCTTATCGCTATCATCAGATAATCCCAGAAGCTATAAGAGGCGCAATCACGGCGCATCGATGCATCGTAGCCCCTGCTATACAGGGCATCGATATAGATCTCGGCTTTATCGAGAAGGCCTGAGAGGATGCCGACCGAAAGCTGGCATACAAAGCGCAGAGGATGGGAGAGAGGCGATGCACCTCTTGCCTTCATCGCTTCGAACATGCATACAGAACCATCGATTATCAGAGGAATCATAGAGAGTGTTATCTCCACAAGCGAGGATAGAGCATATGCCCTCCTTCCTATCACATGGGAGAGAGCGGAGCCAAGCGAACGAGAGAGCTCATCAGGCATCGTCGTATCCATAAGCAATATCGAAGAAAGAACCATTGAAAGGAAAGCAACCGCTGATGCCGCGCTCTCAACAGCATCGTGGTCGGATGCATATGATGCAGCGCACATGATAACAGCAAGCACGATGAAGAACGCACTCTCCTTCAGATACTGCCTCCAGGGAAGATGTATTGCGGATGCTGCCACTATAGGAAGAAGCGCCAGTACGAATACCACTCTAGACGATGCGGATGAGACAATGACCGAATATGAAAGAAGCGCAATAAGTTTTGCAGCGGGATTGAAATGCACAAGGAAGTTATCATCCTCCCTGTAATGGAAGATCATCGCTTCAGCCATGTGAGATCTCCGAAGGAAGCTCCTGCAGGAATGTAGATATCGTAATCAGGGAGCTTTCCGAAAAGCTCACAGGACCTGCCAGCCTCAACGATATGTCCTTCCTCCATGATGAAGAGCGTATCGGTATGAGCAAGGAACTTCTCAGCCTCATGGGATACGACAATGATTGAATAGCCCTTCTCGTGAAGCGCATCAAGAGCGTGCATCACTGTCAGTGTTGATGGGTAATCAAGATTCGCGAAAGGCTCATCAAGAAGTATTGCATCGGGTTCCATTGCAAGGATCCCCGCGATAGCACACTTCCTGAGCTCTCCTCCAGAAAGGGTCTGCGGACGCTGCTTCGCCTTATCCTCAAGTCCCATGAGATGGAGAGCATAATCCACCCTTCTCCGGACCTCATCCTTTGGAAGCCCCATATTCTCAGGCCCGAATGCGATATCCTTCTCCACACTCTGGCTGACAATCTGCATCTCCGCGTTCTGAAAGACAAGAGCAATGCTCTTCATCCTTGCCTTCGCATCCATCTCCCGGCCATCAATGAGTATCCTGCCGCTATCAGGACGGCGGAGGCCTTTTATGCAGCGCAGAAGCTGGCTCTTTCCTGCTCCGTTACGACCGCACATAGCAGCAAGAGAGCCTTTCTCCAGTGTCAGAGATATATCATCAAGCACCTTGAGTCCATTCAGGCTTAAGGAAAGATTCTCAATCTGCAGTGCATTATCCATGGAGCGGAGATTAGCATTTATCCATAATATTGTAAACTATTTCAACTGATTTGGTTTACAATGAGATCACGGAAAGATATTTCAACGAATAATGAATAAAGATCAGCTATGAACTATAGACATAGCATTCTTGCCAGAAACTGTCTTTCTCTGGATCGGCCTCAGGATCTTCAAGTTCATACAGGTAATGCATATGCAGCTTATCCTCTTCATCCAGCACAAACTGATAGAATCCGCTGAGGTGTGACAAAGAATCACTTTCGACGTCATTGAATATAATGCATACAGCATAGTCGGTAATATTAATCTCATAGGTTCCTGGATACTTCTTCCTAAGAGACTCAGGATCAAGCATATCGATTGCATCATCATCGAAGTGCTTCCAGATAATGGATGAATAAGAAATCTCTATTACATCGGAAGCACAAAGCTCAGACACCCACCGTACTATGAATCTTTCAGGAACCTGCTGCATATCTCAATTATATAAAGCAAAATGAACACTCTCCATGTGTGGCAGGACACTGCGGTGATTCCTTACGCCGAAATACAGATTGTATGCATTCAGGAATGCATCAGAATTTCTAACTTCTGCAGTTATCCATGTACTGAAAATCAAAATCGAAGACCAATGAAAAGGTAGAATATCGAAATCAATTTCCTGTACTTGCCGATGTATTTTCTAGGCTTGGCTATATGGAACGCCAAGGAAGCGGTATCAAGAAGATCATAGAAAATTATGAAGTCGAAGTGAATTACCGTGAAGATCTAAAGCCAGAGTTCTTCTCTGACTCTTCCCAGTTCTCTGTAATTCTCAAGAATCTGAATTATGGAAAAACCATTGAAAATCTGGTGTTTATTTCGAAAAACCAGACTATTAAAGCTGAAAACCCGGCTATTGAGTCCAAAAATCAAGCTATTGAGACAGCCTTCAATAAAATGAATGCAAGCAAAAATACAAGAAGTAAAGTAATGGCGCTATTCAAGACATATGGCAATGAAGGTATTTTGGGACGAAGTGATATTGCTACGGTGACTGCAGCCTCATATTCATCTGCAGGAGAATTGATTGTTAAATTAAAAGATTCAGGTCTGATTGTAGAGGTTAAAGGACACGGGAAAGGGAAATACCGCTTCAGTGAAAATAAGCTTTAAAGGCGCTTGGATTATGATAATCTTAATGGCTAAATATCAGATGATTGTGTATCTTGAAGGATGAACCATTCATCTTAGCTTACGCTTGAGGATAGAGCTTCCGGTTTCATCGCAGAACGCTTCCTTTCATGCCTCTCGAGGCATCAAAGCCTGTTCAAGCCTGAATAATACGCTCTTGCATGTGTCTTTTTGTATTTGACATTGCATGTTTTCATAGCTTTTGCTAAAGTCAGTCAAGATAATCAAAGTGATTCTGGGGAGCTGTAAAGCTGAGAAAGGCACGCCCTGACCCAAGACCTGATCTGGATAATACCAGCGTAGGGAGCAATCGCTGACAACTCGGCATGAATCTCTTTGAATCAGAATCAGGAGGTTCATTACCATGGACAAACATTATGTCAGTTACGGTTCCTGCTGTGCAGGCAGCTGCGGGGCATCGAAGGATATAACAGGATGCCGGTTCAGCCTCTCTCCGATGTCAGATGACTTCATTGATATCATCCTTTCATCCATTTCCAAGGTTGATACATCCAAGATCTGGAGCAAGACAGACCGGCTCTCGACAATCTACCGTGGCAAAAGATGCCATGTGATCGATGCGCTCAAAGCCTGCTTTGTCTACTCATACAGGAAGGATGTGCATAGCACGATGGAAATCACGCTGTCAAAGGGCTGCCCTGGCGATACTGATGCCGAAAGCCATCTTGCAGATGATGATATCCTGCTCAATGAAAGCAATATCGCAGACATCCATTTCCCAGTGGATTCAAAAATAGCGCTCTATCCAATGGGAATCAGCAACTACATGCAATACATAGCAGATGTAGTGAATAAAGCCATCGACCTTGGCATTTATGATTGCTCATCGCATTATGCAACAATCCTCAAGGGTGATGTGCAGGATCTGTTCTCCTACTTCAGCTGGGTAGCAAAGTACTGCGAAGAGAGGCTTTCCCACTATGTTTTCGAAATCACACTGGCTGTAAACAGCCCTACTGCAGAGTGAGGTGGTCCTTATGAAATGGAAACTCAAGGAAATTCTTTTCATGGCAATCTGTGCCGCGGTTTTCGGTGTTGCTTATCTTGGCATGGTATATCTTGGAGCAGCTCTGACAGGCATCCTCACTCCGAGCGGATGGGGAATATTGGGATATGAGCCAATCTATGGTGTGTGGTTCATGGCCGCATCCTTCATCACCTATGTGATCCGCAAACCCGGCATAGGAATCATTGCTGAGATGCTGGCAGCGCTTCTTGAAGTCCTGATGGGCAATATGTTCGGCCCGATAATATTCATAAGCGGCTTTATCCAGGGAGTCGGATGCGAAATGGCATTTTTCTTTACCAAATACAGGAAATATGACCAGACAACAATGATATTCTCTGCAATCGGAGCCTCTTTCCTAAGCTTCATATGGACAGGCATAAGGCAAAGCTACTGGAATATGAGCATAGGCGTCGTGCTGTTTATCCTGGTCATCAGGACGATAAGCGCAATCATATTCTGCGGATTCGGAAGCAGGCTGCTTGCTGAAGGTCTGGCAAAGGCTGGTGTACTTAAAGGATATGCCATCTCTGCTGATTCAGAAGACAGCTATGGGAAATAATGCCTGTCTGATTGATGATGTCACCTTCCGTTACTTCGAAAAGAGCGAGAGGAATATACTGGAGCATTTCAGTCTCAGCATCAAAGAAGGGGAAACCGTTGTAATACTAGGCGATAGCGGATGCGGAAAGAGCACACTGGCAAATCTCATCTGCGGTCTTTACCCTGAAAACGGCGGTTTCCTCATAAATGGATCGGTGAAAATCGATGGCATAGAGATAAATAATCTTCCTCCCCGTAAAAGAAGAGAGAAGATTTCCATAGTCTTCCAGAATCCTGACCTGCAATTCTGCATGAGCAATCTAAGGGATGAACTGAGATTCTGCCTTGAGAATGCTGCCGTTGATGCGAAGGAGATGGATCGGAGGATTGAGGCATTTGCGGCTACATACTCGATTTCGTCTCTTCTCGACAGACCTTTCCAGACACTTTCCGGAGGAGAGAAACAAAAGGCAAGCCTGTGTGTGGCAATGATGCAGGAAAGCAAGGTTCTTGTACTTGATGAGCCATTTGCCAATCTGGATACAGCCTCCAGAGATCCGTTCCTTGATCTGCTGAAGCAGAAGCGCCTCAAAAATCCAGAGACAACAATCATAGCAATCGATCATAGAGCTGGGAACTGGACCGGTCTTTCTCCTAGATGGGTGGTTCTGGGAAATAAAGGAAAGATAATCTCAGATGGGACATCATTCCCTCACCTCAAGACATATAGCGCATATTTCACACCAGCCCCTGCTCCATCACTGTCTGATGCAGATCCTTTCCTGAAATTCAGAGGAACACTGATAAAACCTGGAAAGAAGGAGAAAGCTATTCTTGAAGCTACGGACTTATCTGTGAAACCTGGAGACATGATTGCTCTTCTTGGCCCATCAGGCAGCGGAAAGACCACCCTGTTCCTGACATTGCTTGGGATAAAACCTTATGAAGGTTCAATCACGATTGATGACAAAGAACTCAGGAAACAGAAAAAGAAAGATATCTACAGGGACATAGGGATTGTCTTCCAGAATCCCGCAAACCAGTTCATCGCTTCTACTGTCCTGGACGAGGCAAAACCTGCAGATATTGAGCTTCTGGCGTCCTTCGGCCTTGCCAATTACTCCAGATACTCACCTTACATGCTCAGCCAAGGCCAGCAGAGAAAGCTAGGAGTCATCTCTATGATAGCCGGCAAGCAGAGACTGCTGCTTCTTGATGAACCAACATATGGGCAGGATACGCCATCCACTGCCGCAATCATGAAGTGCCTTGCGGAGCGGACAGGGAAAGGACTTTCCGTTATCTTCTCAACACATGATGAGGAGCTGGCATCTTTATATGCAAATAAGATCTGGAGGATCAGGAATGGGAGGATATATGCGACAGATAAATCCATCGGTTAAGGTCATTGCAATCCTTGCTTCGGCCCTCATAATCTCCTTCAGTCCTTCTGTGTTCTGGAATGCTGCCATCGTCGTGGTATGCTTTGCATCATTGCTTATATCTGGATGCATGAGCAGGAAAGTCCTCAATGTGCTGCTACCAGCAACATTGGCATCACTGAGCATATTCATGGCACTTCTGCTGCGTGGAAGCAGCGGAAAAGAAGTCTTTGAAAGCTCTGGCAATTTCCTCGTTTCAGCCTCAAGCGCCTCAGATATCGGGGATGCGGCCGCAGTGGCTCTCAGAATATATGCTTATGCATTCCTGGGCATGCTCTTCTCATTCACCACAGATCCTCAGGCTTTTGTCTATAGTCTGATGCAGCAATGCCATCTCAGTGCAGAATTCGCTTATGGAGTACTGGCGGCCTGGAATCTTCTGCCTATGATCAGAAGAGAATACAGCCAGACAAAGCTGGCTATTGAAGTCAGAGGGCTAAAGCTATGGCCATGGTCACTGAAACCCCTGTCCACAGCCTTGGTGAATTCCCTGCATTGGGCTGAGAATGTCGCTATGGCAATGGAATCAAAGGGCTTTGACGGAAAGGCAGACAGGACTTACTACCTTACCCTCCATGTCAGGTATCAAGACTTTGTCTGGGCTATCTTCATGATAGCTATATCAATGGCATGGATTTGGTCCTAAAGAAGGGGTCTTTACAGAAAGGTGTGGGATTTGAATTTATAGGGACCTCTCATTGAAGCGAATTTGATCTTGAGGAAGAAGTATTCCGTATCCCTGTAGCCATAGGCTTTCCTCCTTATTGTCTTAATCATG
>CALXLE010000104.1 GCA_944389115.1 uncultured Spirochaetaceae bacterium | reverse complement strand
ATGGTGGAGACCGAGGATTTCTCCCTTATGTTCGGGGATTGCGGCAGGATATATTTCTTCCTGCCTGCTGAGGATCTCCTTGCACGCCGTTTTGAGAATACCTGGCTCATGCTGCAGTGCTATTGATCCCAGCAAGAGGCAATTGAATTGAGCAGAATGGAAGACAATCAGAGCACCTGGAAAGGAAATCGATAATGAATCCGGCGTGGTCGATTTGGCGTTTTTTAGGCTTTCTGAACAGGTCGTATAATAACTAATTCTTTATATTATTTAATCTTAATTGCATCAAAGGGACACATTTCATGACAGCAGAAGCCAGTCTTTTAGGAAATTCTTGGCGATTCTTGCAGATATTCAGAAATGCTTAGAGATATTCGCAATTCATTATACTGTAAGTAACTACGACTATTTTCCAGTTCCTATAGCTACTTACAGCTTTTTGCGGTTTTCTGCCCTGCGTGTACATAATGTGTACAGTTATCATGAGATTCTTTCTATCGCCTTCGGAATATACCAATAGCAGTTCTGAGGGGTATAATCTCCAGACTCATTCTTCCTGCTGAGAATGGCTCCTTCTGTAAATCCAGAGGATACAGCCCAGTTCAGGAAAGCTTCATAGCTCTTGTTCCAGGCGTCACAGACGCTTATCCCTTTAGATCTGTATGATACGGTCCGGCAGCGTTTCACCATGTTCTGCCAGATGCGGTATAGATCCGGATTGCGGAGGGTTGATGTGTCGATAGCAGAGGTCTTCTCGAATATGTCCGCTGTTGCCTTGCTCATCTTCGGAGAGTTTTCCACATACATATCAAGGGTAGTCTGTGCTTTGTCATGCCCAAGCCTTTCCTGAATATCCTTGATATATGCTCCATTTTCCAGGAGGATAGTGGCATGAGTATGGCGGAAGTCATGGAAACTGAACTCTATTCCGAGCCTTTCCCTGATTTCCTGGTTTGCATGGGACCACGTATTGGTACCATTGAAGCTGCCATCTTCCCTGACGAATACAGGATGCGTTTCCGGCAGATCCAGGGAAGGGGAGGCTGAATCCAGGGAGATTATCCTATACACCTTACGCCTTGATGAGGTTTCCTCCTCCTGCAGGAAGTGATGCTTATAGAACGTCCCATACTCTTTCTCGTTTTCATCCTGCATGGCTTTGTATTCGGCAAGCTCGTTCAGAAGACGGTCTCCAACAGGGATTGTCCTGAAGCTTTTAGTTGTCTTGCAGTCGCCGAAATACCAGATGGTCTCGGCCTTGCCCTTAATGCCTCTTTCCCTTCCCTTCTTGTAGTTCTTGGAGAGCTTCTTCGCAATCTTATCCACTCTTATGAAGCCATGCTCGAAATCTATGCAGTCCCATGTAAGGCCATATACCTCAGAGATTCTCATCCCGGTGTAGTAGGCTGTGAGTGCTGCATAGTACTGATGAGGCTTATCCATGAGGTATGCAAGTATCCTCTCTATCTCATCTATCTCATGCACACGGTACCTATGGTTCTCAGGTCCTTTTCTGGGGAGCATGACATCCTCGGCAGGGGAAAAGAGGATTATCTTCAGAGTCTTCTGGGCGTACCTGAAAGAGCCTTTGAGAACCGTGACTATATTCTTCATTGAGCTCCAGGAGAAGCCTTTCTCGATATAGATGCTGTTCACGAGCTCCTGTAGCATCTGTGTTGTTGCTGACTTGACCATGCGCCTGCCTATAGCCGGCTTGATATGCTGCTCGACAATGTTTGCATATCCATGCATCGTGCTATCAGATAGATTGATCTTCACATAATTCAGCATCCATGAATCCAGTAGATCTGCTATGGACATCTCTGACGGGATTATGATTGTTCCGATAGTATTGTATTCAGCCAGGGCTTTTGCCCCTGCTTCCAGCGCTGCCTTCTTTGTATTGAAGCCGGATTTTGAATACTGCTTGCGCTTCCCGTTTATGGAAGCTCCTTCAAAACGGTATTGCCATTTCGATCCGCGCTTTATGACATTGATATCTGCCATACTTCCTCCTTAAACAGAGGCATGGCTTGTGCTATACTGACAGAGCAATGCCTCTGGTATTGTTGTGATGAGCCGTACCGGATCTTGGCGGATGGGGTGCGGCTCAGTTTTATGTAAATAAACTTTTTATATTTTCATTTACAAAAACTTCATCTATTGATATTCTCCTATTAGAAAAGCTAACTTGTGAAGGAACAAAGCTGGGTTGCCGAATAGCAGTAGAGTATAACTCAAGAATTCCCTTGCTCCTGGGGTTAGCTTATTTTTCTTCACTTCTATGTTTTAATTCCTCATGGATATTTTCACCGCATTTCGGATTCTTTTTATATCCTTCAACAATTAATTCAATGACTTGTTGAGAATAAGAATAAACTATTACTGGTTTATCTCCTATTTTACTTTCATAACAGAACTTAGGGTTATTTTTTAGGTCGAAGTATTTAATAAAATCTTGAAATGTACTTTTGTTAAAAACAGCAACAATTCCTTCTTTCCGTAAGTTTTGTTGTACTAGTTCTACGACCTTCTTAACCGTGAATGGATGCGTAAGTTTAGCATCATGAACTTCTTTTACAATTTTTACTGTTTCATCTATATTGTTTTCATCTTTTTTCGCAATTCGGATTTTTAGTGCATTAACATCTGGTTTTTTCGTCAAGTAATAATCCTGCCTGATGGTAATAGCAAAATTGCTATTATGAATAGCAGATGTTTCTTCTTCTATTTCCTGTTGCGTTGTTTGGATTCGAGTTGCAATTATATCGCCATATTTTGATTTTAGGTCAGAGAAAGTAAAAGGTGTTGTAGTTGTTGCAAGATGAATGAAGTGTGCAGGAATTAAAGTTGTTATATCTAAACCAGCAAATTCGCTCATTTTCTCTACAAAATTAAAGACGCAAGCCTGAAAAATTGGAGCATAAATCACTTCATATTCCTGCGTCACAAAGTGAGTGCAGGTGTTACGAAGTTCAATTATGCATTCAAGGTTTTTTCTAAGGGGATCATTCTCATTACTAAATACTTTTCTTAAACATCTCTCTAGTGATATTGTCCTACCTTCTTTGTCAGGATAATAAATTGATTCTTCTCCGGTTGTTTTTATCAAATAGGCTTTAAGCATCAATTCCCATGCATTGCAAATAAAGAAAGCGAAGCCCTCAACTCTATATTTCAAAGTAGGTTTATTATAGATTTCGATGGCCATTGTAAATGCTTCTGCTGATTTATTTATTAACTGATTGTGTAGCTTCTGTTCTGTATCTGTCATTTTCCTTCATCCCCTCCTATATTTCATTATGAAACCAGTCCACGACATCATTGCTCATACTTATCTACGGCTTCTTGGATAAACTTGCTGACTGATAATCCATGCTTATCTGCCGCATCCTTTATCTTATCGATATATTCAACGGGCAGCGTTACTGCAAAGGATTTATATGGCTTGTTTATGCCCTTGGGTCTTCCAGCACCGGGGCGTGCACCGCCCCGGGTATCTTTCTTTTCCTCTGCCATCGGCTACTCCAGAAGCAGTGCTATAAGAAGCACGCAGTTAAGTATCTGGAGAGTCGGTGTAGCTATAACTAACCGGTCTTTCTGGTTCTCTGTCACATGCATCTCCTTTTTCATGGTTATATAGTAGCATATTTTGATTTGGTGCTAACTATAAAATCAAAAACCTTAAATAAGATATGAGAAACAGCAGTGAAACACTGCTGAAATGAACTATTGCAACTCTTTTAATGAGTATGACAAATCAGGACTCATCGGGGAAAGCTTTTCCGCATTGCCAATATAACTGACCAATTCTTCGGGGTACATATTGAATCTGCCAATAACACGATCAATATTGATAACCTGCTGGTTGAAAAGGAATCTGTATCCTGCTTCAACATAATACGGATTTTCAGGATAAACCTCATCGTCTAGAGGTTCCTTTTTCTTCCACCCATTTCTTGATATTTCGATATTCATGTTGTGATATTGATTTTGAGAAATGAGATAGAGATCCAGCATCCTTCTGGCACAAGCAGACATACTTACTCCCCATTGCTTTTTCAGGACAAAAAGTTCTGATAGATTTCTTCGATATGAGCTTTCGGCAAAAACAGTATGCGGCATAAGGAAGGAGGAAGCAAAATAATTTGCCTGGTCTTCAATGATCTTTGAATTGCGGATGTAATCCTCTTCATCAAGGAAATGATGAAGTATGATGTGTCCCAATTCATGTGCTAACGTAAAACGCTGACGGAAATATGTCATTTCTGCAGAGATTGCAATTATTGCAATTTCATTCTCAGAATCAGGAAATCGAGCACATATATTTACAGATTCAATCTTCCTGGGCATATCAAGTCTGAAACAGATTATTCCATGGTTTTCCAGAAGGATGGTCATGTTATCAACAATTGAATTACCAAGATCCCAGTATTCTCTGAGTTTAAGAGCAATGGTTTCGATATAATCTTTGTCAATGACGGATGTATTATAATTTGCAAATAGATAAGAGGGGATATCTAGCTGCCGTTCTTCAATAAAGTCATAAAGAAATTGGATAACATCCTTCGTCATATTCAACTTTGCCCTCACTGATAAATTGTCCAGGTTTGCTTTTGAAGAAAAGCTCCGGTATGTCGGTTCTGTTGTATCTATGAGATTGCGGATAATCGGCGCATAAAAATAACTCTCGGGTCTTTTCAACACCCATGAGATTCTGGCAATAGTTTCCCTTTTGGGATCCTTGATCTTGCCATTGGCAAGATTTGAAATAGTCGGTTGTGAGATCCCTGTTTTTTCCGCTAATTCCACTAATCGTATACGTCTATCCATGCAAGCCTCTTTTAAACGTATTGGCTGGAATTGGCTCATTCTGCTTCACCTTCCTTCTTCTGCTGTCTTTTTATCGTGAAACTCTCGTTTTTCTTTGCTGTATCGCGCATTACAGATAGAGAATCAAGAATAATGCTGTTCCGGTCCTTCTTGTATATCAAAATATCAGAGAAATCACCGGTTCTTGATATCAGCGAAATCTCAATCAATTGATACTCATAAAGATTAAAAATCAGGAAACCTTTTGATTTTCCCTCCAAGGAAGGAGGATTGATATCAAGGCTGCATGAATCGAATAATGGCAAATCATCATATCTGTCATTTTTCAGGGGTCTGTATAAATCCCTTCTTGAACATGTCAGGAATTCAAGATTATTTATCCTGGCAGAAATATAATCATATGATGCTTCTATGAATTCATGCTCAATAGCAATATTTGAAATCTCTGTTTCTAGGAACGATCGGAAAATGGTTGGAAAAGAATTCTTTTTTAAATGAGTTATTTCATGCAAGGACCCATTTTTTTCAAAGGCTTCTTCTGTTTTCCGTAAAGCCATGAATGCTGCTTTCCTGATAGAATCCTGTATTATTTCTGAAATGATAGGCTCTCTCATCCTTTTATCCTTTATAAAAGAATTGTACACTATTTTTATAAAGATTCATACAATAATTTGTAAAATCTATAAAGAAAAAGAAGGGTTGATTTTATCTATTTTCATCCTGCTTCGGTCTTCCTCTTTTCTCCTTCCGTTTCTTCATGGCTTCAAGAAGCACATCGTTTATTTAGATAGAACTTCCCGAGCTGTGGCGCATCGAGAGATGCGCAGAGCCTCGACACCTGCGTCGCTGATACACCGAGGATGTTCCTGGCATCCTCGGCGTATAGATTGTTATGTCAGTGCCATAGAGTTTCACCATAGAGGTCTCATCCCCCAAGAACTGTAACCATGATGATTGCAGATATAACCGTATTCGCTATCGCAAGAACAAGCATCCAGTCAATACTCTCCATTTGATTTTCCTTTAAGGCCCTTAGATTAAAGGAGAGGCTGTTCTAAAGCCTGGACTTTAAACAGCCTCTCCTGTCTGTCCGAATAAAAATGAGAATAGTCATACAAAGCCAGAGATTTGCTCGGATCAATTTAAGATTACCATTCTTCCGGGCCTTCCGTAAGGGCTATCTCGAAGTCAAGTGCCAGCTGAGTCCATAGTGCATTGAGTTCCTCAAGCTGATCATCATTGCACTCTCCCCATGGCCATGCAGACGGGTTGGTTGGCTGTCCCATAAATGTGGTCATCCTGGCTTTTGGATCATCGAATGATATCCTTGCCCGGCCTTCTCTTGACTCGATTGTTATCGTTGTCTCTGTCATATAGTTGTTGAATCCGGATATCTCCTGAGTGAATGTCCCTTTGATGATTCCTGCATCTTTATCTGAGAACTCTATTACAGCTTCTGCGGAATTGAATGTATCCACAGCCCATGAATTTGTAGCTATGAAAAGCTCGTCCTTTGTCTTATCTGGGACTTCCACGATGTACTGCATCTCATCAGGAACGGCGCCTGATGCGCCTGTCGACGCACAGGACGTGATCAGCAAAGCGACCATGGCCAACAGCAAAGCCGTGGCAACACAATTTCTCTTTGACATATTATCTCCTTTATGGCTATAAGCCATGATTTGGTTTCTCTCCCCCTAAATACAGTACTGTCCCATTAGGCAATACCGCTTGTGGTCTGCTTTCCTGCAGGCTTTTCTTTTTTCTCGACAACCTCATAATCAGAGGGGATCTTTAAAATCCTCTCAATAACAAAGAGGTCCTCATCTGAAGCTCTGTATGTGCAGTAATCCGCAATACGCTCTATCCTCTTCGCATAAAAGGAATGTCTCTCCGCTCCTGTGAGAAGAAATTCAATTGAATGCTTTGTAGCATCAGCCAGCTTGAGCAGATCTTCTGGCTTTGGCATGAAGCCTCGGGATCTCTGCTGGGTAAGACGATGGTAATCGATACCACTTGCCTGGACTAATCCGGCAATCGATCCGTATGGATTGATCTGGTCAATATGAGCCCAGAATTCCCGTGTAGTAAACATAAGCTAAATTATAAGTAAATTTTAAAAATAATAGTACAAATACATAAAAATTGGCTTGACTTTTGCTACTACTACAGTGAGGCTATCGTTTAGTAGAAATACAAAAAGCGAGGTGCATGAACCAGCTATGAAGGACGCACTACATCTGCGAGTGCAAGCGATATCGTTGTATAAGCCGCTTATGCTGCAATCATCTGATCCCGCTGTCCATTCGGATGGCGGGATGATTCTTTGAAGATTTCCGGGTGCGTCCAAGATTGTATATCCTTCCAAGCCTGAATGGACGCATCATTTTGGTTTGATAAACTACACACTGCGTGATTTCTCCGTGTACAAATCGTGTACAAAACCCCGTTTTTCGCACTTATCGAACACCTTTGTATAATAACTAATTCTTTATATTATTTAATCTTAATTGCATCAAAGGGACACATTTCATGACAGCAGAAGCAGTGGATACACCTATGTTTATCGATATGTATGCGTCCATGGCGGAGTTCCAATGCCTTAGCAGGACAGACTTCTGCGCATTTCAGGCATCGCCTGCAGAGTGAGTCGTCGAAATGCGGATAGGGTCTTGTATCGTGCTGTATACCGAAGAAGCCCAGTACATTGGGCAGAAACAGCGATCTGAGCGTGCTCTTCTTTCCTTCAGGAATCCTCATGAAGCTGTCTATGGCAATCTCCTCCGGGCGGAGAAGGGGATAGCTGCAGTCAGTGATGCCGGGATGGATCCTTTCCGCCTCGCTTATGAGTGGAACTGAGCTGTAACCCATTATCGCAGCTTCTGCCTTATCGAGCGCATAGGCATTGGCTGAACCCATCAGCAGCCCTATATGCTTCCTTATTCCGTTTGCAGGCCCTGGGCCTTCCATTCCCTCAACGGCATCGATGAATGCATAGTCGGTATGTGATTCGGCGAATACTGCCATAAGGAGCCTGGCAAAGGATTCCGGAGTCCTGGCCTTCAGGTGCATGGGGCTTTTGTTGAGTCCAGGAATAAGGCCGAACATATTCTTTACCGCTCCTGTCGCATACATCAGCTGGTGTGTCTTGAACTTCGCGATGGATATGACGATGTCTGCATCATCGAGGACTGCTGCCATGGGCATGCGGAAGCCATCTTTCTCATGTATTCTGGGGTTATCGCGGAAATCGGCAAGTTCGGCACCAAGTTTATCCGCAACGTCGATTATCCCGGACAGCTTCGGCCTGAACGGCCCTGTCTGCATTCCAGGAGAGTCCCCTATGATGATTCTTGCCGCTCCTTTCTCCTTTATGAGCATTCCAATCTCATATACAACGGCAGGGTGTGTCGTAATCGCTTTCTCCGGGGGATTGTCGGAGAGTACATTCGGCTTCAGCAGTACTGTCTTTCCCTCTACACATGGGAAATCTGTATTGGCGATTATCTCCTGCAGCGCATTTCTTATACTGCTGCTTTCATAGTCCATGCATCGGGTTATCGCGCATCCAGTCATAGCTTCTTCAGAAGAGCCGCATACATCGGTCCTCGTCCTCCGCTCCTGTCTGGAAGGACTATGGCTCCATGCTCCCTTTCCTCTCCGTATTCCAGTGCTATCGGCAGTTCCCTGATCTCTCCGGGATGCTTCTTCATTAGCCTTGCTATGATATCCTCATCCTCGCCTCTGTTTATCGAGCATGTGGAGTAGAGCATGATGCCACCCGGTCTGAGGGCAAGCAGGGCAGAGGAGATCATCGAGAACTGCAGCGCCTGAAGCCTTTTGGGCCTCGATGGCGACCACTGGGATAGATGCTCCGGACTGTTCATGACATGGCGCTCCGATGAGCATGGCGAATCAAGCAGTATTCTGTCATAAGCTTCCTTCTCGTAGACTCCCCATTTCGATGCATCATGGCCTGTTATCGTTATGTTACTTCTCCAGTCTTCAGGGAGGGATGTTTCGAATGCCTTCCTCATGCGGCCTCTCCTGTCAGGGGATCTGTCATTTGAGACAAGACTTCCGCTTCCTTTCAGGCGCGATGCTATGACGATGCTCTTTCCTCCCGGGGCGGCACACATATCGAGAACATCAAGCCCTTCTTCAATCGGAAGCAGCATGGCTGTCTCGATGCTTGTCCTGTCCATGAAGTATGGTTCAAGCAGTCCATCTATGCTTGTTTTATCCTCTTCCTCAGATAGCATCGCTGCGGCCAGGCCCTCCCACCGCTCACCATACTGCTCTCTATAGAATCCATTGAAATCGGGTTTATGCATTTGTCATCAGCAGTGTTGACGCTGTCCCTACAGCCAGTCCCAGCACAAGGCCTGCGGCTACCTGGAGACCGGAATGTCCTATCATCGTCTTAAGATTCTGCGGGGAGAAAGGACCATTCTTGTGTATTTCCGAAAGCAGCTCAGACCACTGGTTGAGGAGCTCTGCCTGCTTTCCTGTCTCGTAGCGTACATTCGTGGCATCGCTCATCGTTATGAGTGAGAATATTACGGCAAAAGCGAAAAGCGGACTTGATAGCCCTTCCGTCATCGCAATCGATACCGTCATAGCAATGACAGCTGACGTATGCGAGGATGGCATTCCACCGGTTGTCAGAAGCAGATGCCAGTCCCATCCTCTCCTCAGGACAAGGTGGATGATCGGCTTAAGTATCTGGGCACTCACAAGCCCCGATACGGCAGCCCAGAGGACTATGTTTCCTAAAAGCTCCTGCATGCCCATTAGCTTATCATCCTTGGATGCCAGCATCAAGGAGCTCGGAGAATGATGCAATCTCCTCGATTCCGCCGATGCTGAGATTCTTTCCCTTCGGTCCCCTTATTCTTATCACCTTCATGCAGCCGGCATCGAGCGCAGCTTTCACCCCGGATTCTGAATCCTCGAAGATGAGTGTGCGGGAAGAGGAGAGTCCGAGGCTCTCTGCTGCCAGACGGAATATAGTTCCATCCGGTTTTGATGGTATGTCGCGCCGACCTGCGATAATTCTCTCCAAAGGGAAGAACTCCGTAAGATTGAAGTATGGAATATACCAGTCCATATTCACCTTCGGAGCAGAGGATGCTATCGCCATGGGTACTCCCATCTCCTTGAGCCTCCTGAGAAACTCCCTTGATCCAGGAGAAAGATCGGGATTGCCTCTGAGGCATATTTCCTTGTAGATTTTCTCCTTTTCAGTGCTCCAGTAGTCGATTGTGCGTATATCCGCATCGGGTAGGAAGTAGAGGATCGTTTCCTCATCCGTCCTTCCATTGAGAGATGAGAATTCACTGTCTGAGAGTGCTTTTCCGCGTATCATGACTGCAGCCTTGTCCCATGCCTCCCTGTTCTCATCTTCATCCCAGAATAGCGTTCCATTGAAATCGAATATGATGCCGTCGGCTCTGAGTTCCATCTCAATCCTCGTTCATGCCAGATAGTCTTCTGAGGGCTTTGACAAGGACCTGTGTTCCATCCTGCCCATGGCCTTCTGCGCTTACGGCTTTGTACAGTTCCCTCGTAAGGGCAAGCGATGGAAGTGAGAGTCCCATGGAATCTGCCTCGGAAAGCGCGATTGACATGTCCTTGATGAAATGGTCTACCATGAAGCCTGGCGCATAATCTCCTTTGATTACTCTTGGAGCAAGGTTATCGAGAGTCCAGCATCCTGCTGCGCCTTTTCCTATCGTTGCAACTAGCTTCTCAGGGTCGAGACCAGCTCTGGCTCCGTAGACGAGGGCTTCTGAAACACCTGCCATCGTACCTGCTATGACAATCTGGTTCGCCATCTTCGTGTGCTGACCGCTTCCTGCTGGTCCCAGATGGACAATGTTCTTGCCAAGAACGCTGAAGTAGGGAAGGAGAGATCTGAATGTCTCATCATCGGTACCGCACATGATTGATAGCGTTCCTTCCCTCGCTCCTCTGTCTCCTCCCGATACAGGAGCATCGGCGAATGCAGCTCCTTTCTCTGCAAGGCGCTCTGCTATCATGACCTCAAGAGATGGCCTTGTTGTTGTCATGTCACAGAATATCTTTCCCTTTTCCGCTGCTTCGATGAGCCCATCTGCACCGAGATAGACATTCTCCACATCCTTTGGATAGCCGACAATGGTGAAGATGACAGAGGCTTTCATCGCGGCTTCTCTGGGGGTGTCGCACCAGACAGCACCCTTTGCCACAAGATCATCACCTTTTGATTTTGTCCTGTTGTAAATATAAAGCTCGTATCCTGCATCGATCAGCCTTGAAGCCATCGATTTCCCCATTACGCCAAGTCCAATGAATGCTATTTTTCTATCCATGGCTGAAGTTTACCATGTGCTGACGATATCCGCTACAGAATTCCGGTATACTGTCCGGAAAGAAACTGTTAAGGAAATATAGCAATATGAATGATGATTAATTAAATATTATATCGAATTCATATCGATTAATATATCAATTATTTATATTTCGATATAAAATCGAGTATCTTCTTCAATGGGAGTCCTACGACAGTGGTCCAGTCGCCATCTATTCTGTCAACAAGCCTGTAGCCTGTTTTCTGGAGCCTGTAGCCACCTGCGGCTCCCTTCCATTCCTCTGTTGAGATATAAGCTCCGATCTCTTCATCGGCGAGCGTTCTGAAGACAACATCAGCAGTATCGGTCAATACAATGCTGTCCTGTCCCGGCAGCTTTACGCCTGCTGCAGAGATCACGGTCTGTGTTCTCCCTGATAGCTTCCTGAGCATTGTCCATGCATCCTCTTCAGAGGAAGGCTTTCCCAATAGCTCTCCGTCAATCAGGACAAGCGTATCCGCAGCGATTGCTATCCTTGCCGGATCATAGGAAGAGGAGGATAGATATGCCTTTATCTTTCCATCTGCTATCCGGGAGACTGTCTCTACAGGCGTGTCGCCTGACTTCTCCTCATCTGTCGATGGGATGAATACATCAACGTGTGAACCTCCTGCTTCAAGAAGGGCTTTCCTGTTCGGGGAGGATGAGGCAAGGATAAGCGATGGTACGGCTCTGGAGAACTCAAGCTGAAGAGAATCCGGTTCAGTTATCCTGTCCATTGAGTTCCTCCAGCTCAGAGGATCTGCTGAGCCATTCCTCTTCCTTTGCATCTATCATTCCCTGCAGCTCTTCCTTCTTTGCCATGAGCTTGCCGATCTTCGCTGCATTAGAGTAGTTCTCAGGCTTTGCTATATCCTCATCGAGAGCACCCATCTCGCTGTTGAGCTTGTCGAGCTCTGCAGAGAGCTTCTCGACCTCCCTCTCCAGAGATCTCATCCTGTTGCGTCTCTGCTTTGCCTCCTCATGGGAAAGGGCGTTTCTGCTCTTCTCCTTCGGCTTCTCTCTCTTTATCTGGAATTTTGCTTCCTTTTCAGCGATCTTGTATTCGAAGTACTCATAGTCGCCGTCGAAGAACTCAGGTCCATCCTCCGACAGATAGAGTATCCTTGTCGCGAGGTTTTTGATGAAATGCCTGTCATGGCTGACGAATATGACAGTGCCGCCATATGACTTTATCGCCTCAAGGAGCATCTCCTTGGCGTTTATATCGAGATGGTTCGTAGGCTCATCGAGAAGGAGAAGATTTGATGGATGGAGAAGTATCTTCAGCAGCTGCAGCCTTGACTTCTCTCCGCCGGATAAAACCTCCACCTTCTTGAAGACATCATCATCCGAGAAGAGGAATGCTCCCAGAAGATTCCTTATCCCAGGGATATCCTTCGTGTCCGCTTCGCTCTCAGCTTCCTCCAGCACTGTATTCGATGGAGTCAGGTAGTTCTCCGTATCCTGGGCAAAGTATGCTTTCTTAACGCCTGCGCCGTCCCTTATCGTGCCAGTATAGGATGTATCCTCGCCGGCAATCATCCTCAGCAGCGTGGATTTGCCTGCGCCGTTGCGTCCTGTGATTGCAAGCCGCTCTCCCTTCCTGACTAGGAATGAGAACCCATTGTATATGACATGGTCGCCATAGGCTTTATGGAGATTCTCGACAGCCAGCACATCGTTGCCGCTGTGAGGGGATGGGGGGAAGGTGAAGGAAAGCTTCCTCAGGTGAGGGGGAATCTCGATGATATCGAGTTTATCAAGTGCCTTTATCCTTGACTGGACCTGTTTTGACTTTGTCGCCTTATAGCGGAACCGCTCGATGAACTCCTCTGTCTTCTCGATCTCCTCCTGCTGCTTCCGAGCTCTCTTCTCGAGCTCCTTAAGCTCCTCTTCCCTCGTCCGGAGGTATGCTGTGTAGTTTCCCGCATACCGTGAAAGGTGTCCTGAGAAGAGCTCGTAGACCTCATTCACCATGTCATCAAGGAAGCCTTGGTCATGCGATACGACCATAAGTCCTCCATCGAATGCCTTCAGGTACTCCTCAAGCCATATCATTGCCTCGATATCAAGGTAGTTCGTAGGCTCATCGAGGAAGAGGAAATCGGGATCCTCGACAAGGATCCTCGCAAGTGCGATCCTCATCTGGTATCCACCGCTGAAAGTCCTGGCACTGCGTGAGAGATCAGCTTCCGTGAAGCCGAGTCCGAAGAGTATGGCCCCGATCCTGCTTTTCCTGTCATAGTATCCGGAGGATGAGAGTTCATCATGGATCTCCGCAATCCTCTCTGCAGCCTTCATTGCCCGGCTTCCGCCATCAGCTGCTTCATTCTCGAGAGCGCTCATCTCCGAAAGCATCGCATCAAAGCGCCTATAGCCTTCCTCTGCAGCTTCATAGACAGTGCTGTCAGGAAGTACGATCCCAGACTGCGGCAGATATGATATCCTTGCTCCCTTTGTGATCGACAATGATGAGGAATCGGCCTTTATATCCCCTGAGATAACTTTGAGAAGAGTGGATTTCCCCGAGCCATTCGCTCCTGCGAGCGCTGCCCTTGTCTTCTCATTCATAGTGAATCCGATGTCTTTCAGTATCTCCCGATCCCCGAAGGCAAGCGATACATTCTGAATCTGAAGTGTTCTCATTCTTCCGGTCCCATCTCTTGAATTCTGCAACCCTCTGCGGCTAAGATAAAATATCTTAAAACAAATCATTCATCAAGGAGCGCCTCAGTTGATCTGTCTTACGTTATCTTCACCAACACTTGCCCTTTGTCTTGAGGAGATCAGAAAGAACAGAGAGTATATACAGATGGCGGAGCTGAGGCTTGATCTCCTGGATGAGGAGGAGCAGAAGAGGGCAAGGCTTTTTCCTGCGATGACCGATGTGCCTGTCATCCTCACACTCAGAAGAAAGTGCGATGGAGGAAAATGCACTCTCTCTGAGCGCCAGCGCAGGTCTCTTCTCCTTGATGCACTCGATGGGGATTTTGCCTATGTCGATATCGAGGAGGACATAAAACGCAGCGAAGTCGAGCAGAAGGCACGGGAACGCGGTGTGAAGATCATCAGATCGTTCCATGACTTTACAGGTATGCCCGATGATATCTATTCCCGGATCTATAAGCTTGCTGAGCGCGGCGATGTCGCAAAGGCCGCTGTCACTCCCCATTCGATTGCAGATCTCATGACGCTTTTCCGTATCGCGGATGAGCTCAGGGATGTTCCGAAGATAATCATAGGAATGGGGGAATGGGGAATGCCCCTGAGAATCCTCTACAGGAAGGCTGGATCGATGCTCACATTCGCTTCATCCGGGAGTGAGGTTGCCCCTGGGCAGCTTACGGCAGAGAAGCTGAGTGTCCTTTATCGGGCAGACAAGGTTGATGACAAGACTGCGATATATGGCATTATAGGCAATCCCGTGCTGCATACATCGTCCCCGGAGATCCACAATCCAGGATTTCATGCCATCAACTACAATGCGATATATCTTCCATTCCTTGTTGACAGCGTGCGGCACTTCTTCTCTCTTGCAGAGTATCTGAAGATGAGGGGATTCTCTGTCACGATTCCCTTCAAGACCTCTGTCCTTATGTATCTTGGGAACATAACGAGGGAAGTGAAGCAGATAGGGGCATGCAACACTGTCGTCAGAGTTCCTGGGATGTGGAAGGGCATAAATACCGATTACTATGGCTTCCTCCGTCCTATTCTGAAGGATATCGAGTCGGGAAGGATCAGAAATGCTCTTGTAATAGGAGCAGGCGGGGCTTCCCAGGCTATTGTATGGGCTCTCAGAAACCGCGGGGTAAAGGTCACAATCCTCAACAGGACTCTCAGCCATGCCCAGGAGCTGGCAACGCTGAATTACTGCGGTTATGACAAGCTTGAGAATGCAAGGGCCTATGAGGGCACCGTGGATCTGGTGGTGCAGACCACATCGGTAGGCCTCTATCCCGATTTTGATCAGAACCCGATTGATGGATTTCATTTCACAGGCAAGGAGATTGTCTACGATATAATCTACAAACCGAAGATGACAAAGCTATTGAGAGAAGCAGAGAAGGCCGGATGCACCCTTCATTTCGGAGAGGAGATGCTGCTTGAGCAGGGGAAGCTGCAGTTCGAGGCCTTCACAGGTTATCACTATCCGAAGGAACTCCCTCTGTCCTGATTGATTTCACAGACAGTGGAAGTTCTGCGGTCTTCCATATCTTTGCGATATCAACATCTTCGCCATCGATGATGACGTGCCCGGGATCTTCTGCTTTCGATGCTCTTCCTATCAGCGTACGGCCATCGGTGAACTCAGCATAGACCTTCGCATTCCTCGCTGCCGCTGAGGCGATCAGCCTTGCCTTCTCCTGATAGTATAGACCGAGAATCATGCTGACTGGGGGATCATCTGTATCGGGGGATAGGATGAATCCCGATTCAATCAATGCCCGTCTCAGCGTGCTGCCTGCGTTCCGGAGCATCTCCTGGCGGTTCTCTGATCCGAATGGAATGATGCGCTCCAGAGTGATGCTATCGAATAAGGATGCCCGGAGCTCCATAGGGCATTCCTTCTCATTCAGCTCCCAGCCTTCGGTCCTGCCAAGCATATCGAAGCCGGCGGTCCTGAGTATCTTCCTCCATTCCTCCTCCGTCGAAGGATCCATGATGAAAACATTGTCGGATAGCTTCGAGACTATATGTATCTGCAGGGTAGGAAGCGCGTCCATCACGCGGGCATTCTTATCATCTGCGGAGATGACAAGCGCTCTCATACACCTGAGCGAGCTGAATGAGCCATACCATGATGATATCCTTCCTGATACCATATCCGGCACGGTCTCGCTGGATATCTTCCTTATCTCCTTCATGATATCCTTGTCCGACATTCCCATAGAGAATGCCGCCTTCGCCGATGTCCTTGTTATCGCCCACTGCTCTGAGATATCGGCTTTCAGAGGCTGTGCGAAGAGGAATACAGGTGCTTTGAGTGAGCCGTCAGATGTTATCGTGAAATCGGAGGAAATGACCGCTGTATCGGCTCTTCTCTGATCTGCATCGAACGCGCTGATCCGGCCATCTTCGGCATATAGAACAGAGAATCGGAAGAGCATCTCCATGTCGCTGGAGAGGTCCATGCCCGTTATCCTTGAAATTCTGTGGAGAAGGGTTTCCATCCCATCTTCCGGATAGTCCGAAAGCCATTGCATGATATATATCGCATGTGCGATCTTCCTGTGCAGATCCCCACCCGCTTCGGGGTGCATCATATATGCAAGCTTGTCATGGAGAGGGAGAGAGAAGAATGATAGCGCTATATCCCTGTCCATGCTGAGCCTTCCTCCATCATGGCGCAGCATGCCAAGCTCATCCATCGCCTCTGCCGATCTTACAGCGGCGAATGCTGTATTCTCCTTGTCGATGGAGGGGAAACATCCGGTGATCAGATCTGAGGATAGATACCTTGAATAGAGCGCATGATGCGAAGGAACGTCTCCTGAGGCGAGTATGGAAAGAAGCATCGGGAAGAATGAGAGCAGATAGGGCTTCCTGCAGCTCTTTTTCCCCATCAGGGGATAGATCGATACGGCCTTCATCCCTGTTTCGGTTATCCTCAGCGTACCGTCCTTCTTTCTCTCGATGAGTCCTCTGTCAGCAAGGGATGCCTCCTCTTCGTCATCAAGGTGGTAATCATCGGAGAGCGCTATCGATGAAAGAAGAATGCCGTCATCATCCGATGCCGCTCCTGCGATGGCATCGGAGTACGTCCTGATGAACTGCTTTCTTCTGTTTCCCTGGTCCCTGTAAAGAAAAAGACTCTCCATTAGACGTATCCTTTCTCAATTGAGTAGCTGTATCCCTGTTCTGACAGGAACTTCTGTCTGTTCTGAGCGAAGGTCTCTTCCTCCGTATACTCCGTGATCAGGGTGTAGAAATGGCTATCATGGTCCTTTGGCCTGAGTATCCTTCCGAGTCTCTGGGCCTCTTCCTGCCTGGAGCCGAATGTGCCTGAGATCTGTATTGCAACCGATGCATCGGGAAGATCTATGGCACTGTTTGCCACTTTTGAGACAATCAGGACATGTATATCCTTCTTCCTGAATGCATCATACAGTTCCTCTCGCTTCTTATTCGGGGTCGAACCTGTGATGATAGGGTATCCGAACTCCTTCCTGAAGAGCTCAAGCTGAGTTAAATACTGCCCGATTATGAGAATAGAGTCGTCCTTGTGCTTTTCGATGATGCGCTTAGCAGCCTCTATCTTCCTTGGATTTTCCGCTGCGATTCTGTACTTGCCGCCTTTTGCTGCAAGTGCATAGCGTATCTCATCCTCATCTGAGAACTGAAGCCTTATCTCATGGCAGTACGCTGTGGCGATATAGCCTGATGAGGCAAGCTCAGACCATGGAGTGTCGTAGCGCTTCGGTCCGACTAGGGAGAATACCTCATCCTCCCTTCCGTCCTCTCTTATGAGCGTTGCTGTGAGCCCGAGCCTGTGTATTGCCTGAAGCTCAGCTGTGACACGGAAGACCGGTGCCGGGAGCATATGGACCTCATCATAGATGATGAATCCCCATCCGCCTTCCTTGAAGAGGGAGAAGCGGGGATATGGTCCTTCCTTGTCAGGTCTCCATGTGACAATCTGATATGTACAGACAGTCACAGGCTTTATCTCCTTTCTCTCTCCGGAGTATTCTCCGACATCTTCCTCTGTAAGGTATGTCCGTGAAAGAAGTTCCCGTATCCACTGATGCACCGCTGTCACATTCGGGCAGAGTATCAGTGTGCGCTTACCGAGCTTTGCTGCCGCCATTATGCCAAGTATTGTCTTTCCTGCTCCGCATGGAAGCACGACGGTGCCGAAGCCAGAGCCTGGCTTTCCATCTCCAAGGAATGCGTCGAGCGCATCCACCTGATACGGCCTTGGGCTGAATGTGGGACGGAGTCTGATCGTAAGATCTTTCCCCCCAGATAGAGGAATCCTGTCATCTACGGGGAAGCCAAGCTTGATCATCAGAGCCTTCACCGTTCCCCTGTTCAGCCTGTCGATGAGGAATGCGCCATCGTCTGTCGGTTCCAGATACTTCTCAAGGCTCTTCTCTGCCTTGAGCTGGAGCGCGAAGACTGGACGTCTTACAGTGAGGAGTATCCTGTCTTCATCGTAATCGGTCATTATGAAGTCGCCATACCGCGAGCATTGATCATCAATGAAGAAGAGGACTCTCTCATCGATTCCGTACTTCGACCATTTCTCCAGCCGCCTGATAATTTCCTCTCCAGATATGCCTGAAGATACGGCATTCCAGAGCGATAGCTGTGAAAGAGCATATGTATGAACATGCTCAGGGCTCTTCACAAGGTCTGCGAATGCGATGATATCGCTGCGGCACTCGGCTGCATCAGGGGAGTGCACATCCAGAAGCATCGTTCTGTCGCTCTGTATCGTAAGCGGTCTATCTTTCATATGCCCTCGATATCAGCAGATGATCTGCGATGACAAGCGCGGCCATGGCCTCTGCGACAGGAACTGCCCTGATCGCTATGCATGGATCATGGCGTCCTCTGACTGTGATTTCCGTATCCTCCATGGTATCGGTTATGGTCAGCTGTCTGGTAGATATTGATGGAGTAGGCTTCACCGCAATCCTCATGATTATATCATTGCCATTCGATATCCCACCTAGGATTCCTCCTGCATTATTGGAAAGGAAAACAGGTCTGCCGCCTTCCATTCTCATCATATCATTGTTCTCAGAACCTCTATGCGCAGTCCCTTCGAATCCGCTTCCGAACTCGATGCCCTTGACCGCTCCAATGGACATGATTGCTCCGGCAAGATCGGCATCAAGTTTTCCCGCAGCGGGCTCCCCAAGTCCGGGGATCATTCCGGTTGCCCTGCATTCGATAAGACCTCCTACGCTATCGCCATCGGCAGCAGCTCTCCGTATTTCATTCTCCATGGCCTCCCTCTCAGGGCACTCGGGCGCATAGAGCGGGGGAGGGAAAGGCGGGGTCCAGCTGTAGCCTGAAGCTTTAGTGCCACCAACTGCTATCACGCCTGCATCTATTCTGATGCCTTCGTTCCTGAGTATAAGCTTGGCAAGGGCCCCTCCGAATACGCGGCAGCTTGTCTCTCGCCCTGAGGATCTGCCTCCGCCTCTTGGGTCACGTATCCCATATTTCATCTGGTATGTGTAATCGGCATGGCCTGGCCTGAATGAATGCGCTATATCGTCATAATCCGATGACCGCTGAGATGTATTGCGTATGATGAACCCGATAGGCGCTCCCGTGGAAACACCTTTCAGGATCCCAGAGAGGATTTCCGGCTCATCGCTTTCGCTCCTCTTTGTCCCCAGAGAGGTGCTTCCTGGTCTCCTTCTTGCCATCTCTGAGAGGATGAAATCCATGTCTATGTCTATGCCAGCAGGGAATCCATCGATAACGCCCCCCAGTGCTGGTCCATGCGACTCCCCGAATGTAGTAAGACGCAGTAATCTTCCGTATGTATTATTTGACATAGCCATTCTCCTTGAGCGCTTCCAGGATTCTCTCAGCCGTTTCCTCCTTGTCCCCATAGGGGCCGAGCTCCAGCACGAGATCTGCCATATCAAGATACTTCCTATCGCGTTCCATATAGAGCTTATGGAATGAGAGCGCAGGATCATCCTTGTCCAGAAACGGAGGGATGCCATCTTTGAGGATGACCGGAAGCATGTCCTCCTCATTCCGCCTGAGGTATACGACCTTTCCTGCTGTTTTCAGATAATCTCTCAGCCTCGCATTATCAGAAGCCCCGCCTCCAAGCGAGAGTATGAAGCTGGAATGGCTGTCCGCATAGTTCCTGACAGCTTCGTATTCCTTCTCCATGAATGCATTCTTCCCGTATTCCCTGTAGAACTCCCGCACAGTCAGACCTCCGAGAAGAGGCAGGGCCAATGCATCCGCATCACTGCATTCCGCAGCTATCATATCCGAGACAAGCTTTGCCATCCTTGTCTTTCCTGAATGTTTGATGCCAGCGAAGAATATCTTTGCCATAATAGATGGATTCTATCAAAGCCGGAACGGATTAATCAATGTCATCGGGGACTCTGTATTCCGGAACTGATGGTACCTTCTGCTCCGTAGCCGCACGCTGCAATGTCTTCTTTCTCTCCCTCTTTCCCTTCCTCATCTCATACTTCTCAAGGTACTCAGCCTCCTTCCTGTTTTTCCTGGAATCGCTTTCGAACCTGTTCTCATCGATTGTCTTCTTAAGCGCGTAGTGGAATACGACAATCATCATGTACCAGAGGAAAGCAAGTATGAACGGTGCGAAATTCGTAAAATTGTACTCAAATGATGTTATGCCGGCCTCGCCAAGCATAAGCAGGGTATTGAGATTCTGGAAGAACATCAGCAGCGAGATGATCGCAGGGAATATCCAGTACAGACCCTGCCGGGAGAATATGAACCGGAGGGATGCCAGCAATGCCATGAATGTCAGCATGAGCGCTGTTATAGGAATGATGTATACGATCATCTTTGCCTCATAGCAATAATAGCATAAATCATGCTCCGTATGGTATCATCTGGTATGGAATTACCGCGTCATGAGGATAAAGATGCCCTTCTGAAGTCAAGAAAGCGCAGGAGGGATGAGGATGTAAGGGGCCCTTACTATAGGGATACGACAGCAATAATCCACTCATCGCCGTTCAGGCGGCTGAAGCATAAGACACAGGTCTTCTTCGCTCCTTCGAATGACCATATATGCACACGTATGGAGCATGTTCTTCATGTCGCCTCGATAGCATCTGCGATCTGCCGTCCTCTCGGTCTTGATTCAGAGCTTGCATGGGCCATCGGAATGGGGCATGATCTCGGGCATACTCCGTTCGGACATGTCGGAGAGAGGATAATATCGAAGATGTC
>CALXLE010000103.1 GCA_944389115.1 uncultured Spirochaetaceae bacterium | reverse complement strand
GAGGTCATGACTGATATCCAATACCCGTTTTATGTATCTCATGCCTACAGTCTAAACTGGAAACGCTTGGTTATCAATCAATTTTCATGAAAAATGACTTTTGAAAAGCTGAATTTCATGAAATATGGTTTTAGCTAATTAGCTGTTCAATTCATTAATGATTGCTTACGCATGGTTGCAAACCAATTCAATATCTTTGAGAATTTCCTCAATAGACTTAAATTCATTAGCAAGCGTTTCATCAGAAATATCTATGGCCGGCTGAAATATACTAAGAGAACCTTCATAGTGGTTGAATTCATTAACAAGTGATTTCTTGGAGAGCAGTCCTGCCTTCCACTCCTCTATCCTTTTACTTTCCGAGGGATATTCTTTAGAAGCCTCCGTCATTGCTTTAATGCATACCTCCCCGAACCGCAGCCCATCTCCGTTTATACCAAATTCTCTGCATAGGATTTTCTCAGAATGCATACGCAGATAGAGATAAGATATCGTATGCTTCAATGCATGATTAAGGAGGCTGTACTTTGATGGATCCAGGATATCCTTGCAGCCATCATCATACCATTGCTTTACATATCCCATAAGATTATCCGCTGTAATCTTAAAATCAAATGTCGGAACATATACACTCTTCCTTGGTTTATTTATCTCGGATTTGTAAGTACGAAGAATTATCTTTCGATAAGCAGATGAGATATTCACACGCTTGCTACAGGAGCCGTGCATGATCTTTGAAAACCTGCTCCATGAGTTCTCATACCCATACATCTTCGCTATACCCCGAATAAACGGAACCATTGAAATAAGAAAGAGTCTCTCATCCTTTATATCGACAGCACAAAGCGTTGTCCTGAGCAGATTAAGCAACGAGGGAATATAGAGAAGAAGATCCTTTTCCTCGCTAGATACAGGAATGAAACCATTTGTCCCACCTTCGGTATTGCTAAGAATATACAGCGAGAAGCAGCCCTGTTTCTGACCATCGAGCAATCTGAGCAAATCAAGATTGTGCGTAAATAGCATACATTTCTTCGCTTCTGTATTTTTTTCATGGAAAACAGAGAGTATCAGATAAGCGATCTTATTCTTGTAGATTGAATCAAAGCTCGATATAGGATCGTCGAGAACGACAACCCTGCATCCGCTTCTCTTAGCTCTAAGAAGCTCAAATGCAAGGGATATGAAGTTCTGCTCACCTGTGCTTAATGGAAGCTCATTCCTATCCTTATCCAGTACTGTACTATCATCAATGAAAAGAACAAGTCTCCTGCAATGATCAGCATCCTCTATATGCAGGATGATATCTTTACCCATTATATCCTTAACAACGTTTCTGATGAACTTTTCCCCATCACCTATGAATTCAACGTTATTATCGGATACAAGCTTCTTATATTCCCGGTATAGCCAGAAGAATGTCCTTTGTTTATTCCTGAATTCTAATTCTTTGTCGTATTCATCTCTGAATCTGGTGATAAACTCATTGCAGATACTATCAAGATACTGCTGTAGTTCATTTTTTAAATCAATATAACTACCTGAGTCACCTTTTTCCAAGAGAGTATACAATGCATGTTTTATCTGGAATGGATCATTATCATCAATGCTCTCGATAATACTATTCACTATTGTTTTTGCTCTCTCATCAAGAGATGCGATAATACTATCCTTATCTGATGATTTCTTGTGCAGGAGCTTTTCCACATTTATATTTGGGGTATCGCAAACGATACAGTCTTTCATATCATGGAATTTTGATAGGATCTTTATCGCCTCTATGTTCTGTTCAATCTTTTTGATACCAGGAGTTTGGTCCAAACCGCTTGTATCAAGGTTTAGAATCCTGTCAACAATACCACCACTCTTGTAATTATCTTTGAAGAAGGCAAGTTTCTTCTCATCGTACTCAATAACATAAAGATCCTCCTGGGCTACCAGCCACCTTCCAAGATTAGTAAATGTATCAAAATCGATTTTATCGCCTTTGTCCATCCTATTCGCAAGTTTCTGGGCATACTCCCCTAAAAGCCCGTTCTTTAATCTGCAGACTTCCACAAATGGGTGTGACTTCGATGAAATCCCATGATTCTTCAGCCAGTCAGCCAGTTCTGTTCTGATAGCATAGAACCTATCCTCAAGTGCTTTTTTGAATTCCTCTATATCCCTGATCTTCAAGCCGATAAAGAATTCACCTGCCTCTCCTTTTATAATGTTCCTTCCATTCTGGTCTTTAATGACATGAAAGATATTCTCACCATCGGTCATTCCATCATACTCAAACGAAAGATTCTCTCCTGCTCCCTCTGCAAGTACTTTTGATAAACTTGTCTTGCCAACTCCATTAGGTGCATATGCAACTGTAATACCTTCGGACGAGAACTCAACGCTGTTATTTTTTACAAAAGGATTAAAATCCGATACAAATATGCCGTCTCTCACAATCTTATGAAAGACAATCTTTTCAACACCCATAATATCCCTCCACGGAAAAGAAGAACCATGCCAGATCTCTCCAGCATGGCCTGCAAATTAATTGAAGATGAGAAATACGAAATATTCATCATCTAGAGAGCCACCGGCTCTCATAGAAATGCACGACTCTTCATGCATTCCTATGAAAATCGGATCAGAGTATTCTTATCACCTCTGGTTTCTCTGACTGATTCGCAGAGACAGCTACAGTGCCGGATCTTATAGCGATATCACCACCAGCCAAATTGCAGGATTCGCATAATGGGACAATGTACTGGGTCTTGTCGCCAGATCCAGGTTGATATACATGAGCTCCAACAATCCCAAGTTCATGTTTATGACAAAGGAAATAAATATATTCGTTGTCTTTGTGATTGCAGTTATCATTGCAGCATTTATTACCAGCACAACCAGTTTTATCCCTATAGTATTCAATCCACGAACTATAGCCTACTGGGGATTGGCTTACCTTACTCGAACCAGGAACATTTTCCCAGCCAGTATTATTCCGAATCTTATCCCAACTCATGCATTCTTCCTTTACAGAACCTTCCCCGCACAGGCTAAGAGAAGGTCCTCATCATTAATCTAGGAATGAAGGAATACGATCCATCATCCAAGGATCTTCCGATCCTCATGGCAATGCATATATCTGCATTCCCATCAGAAGCGGATATCACCTTCTGAATGTAACTGTCTGCCTATTGAAATCAGGGTATGCCTTATATCCTGCCTTCATCCATCCGAACGTTGCCTGAGAATGCCTGTTGTTATCATCCCACCATGGATAATCCGGATTGTAGGCGCTGGGAGGCAGCTTGCCATTCGGGCATCCGCTTATCCTTGCAACATCATCAAATGCAATGGTGACATCCCCTATGAAGTCCTTCAGGAAATCATATAGCGGATCATAGATGCTCATTCCATCCTCCAGAGAGAAGGCTGCAGCCGCTCAGGCTAAGCCGCAGCCCGTTTGTGATATTAACCAGAAGAGCTAGACACCAAATGAATGATATCCTCGCTTCTATCTGCATTCTCAGAGGGTGACAGCTGCGCTGCTTCCCCTCTCCGCCCAGGAGTTGTCCCCTGAGGCATAGCGCCTCTTGTAGTCCCTCACCGTGTATGTGTTCAGTCCTGCAAGCTGCGCCGTCTTCTTATAACCGTAACCCTCTTCAAAGAGCTTTAAGCATTCCTTACGCTTCTCTGTTGGAATCC
>CALXLE010000102.1 GCA_944389115.1 uncultured Spirochaetaceae bacterium | reverse complement strand
GGCTTATTGTCCATAAGCGCTACGTTGTAGTTATGCATCGTAGGTACGAACAGCCTTATGATGCCTGCATCGAATGAGCGGATCATGCGCTGGAAGAGCAGCTCGGCCTTATCGAACCGCGGGAAATCAGGATCGATGCTCTCTGTATTCGTCCTGGAATCCGTAAAGGTACGTGTTGCGATGATCTTCTCGGTATTCGTATCTATCACAGAGATCGTATAGGTGATCGAAGCAGTCTGCTTGATGTAGTAATCATAGTAATAATAGGTATAGTACGAGTGATCATATGCATCATACTCGGTCGCACTGCGCTGGACGGAATAGATATTCTCATCGACATTCATCGCATCGATACGAGGAATCATCACGGCATCATAGCCCATATCGCGGAACTCGCGCGACTCATCCCAGCTAGTATGGATTATCCTGTCAGTCGATGATGGAGGCAGGATATTGTAATAGCCGGAGGATGATAGCGTCGAATAGATTCTGTCGGTAGCGTATGATGCGACGCTATTGGTTATATCATATGAATAGGAAGGCCTTATCAGTATGCCGGCACTGCCTATATCTATCGTGCGTATCCAGCCGCTGCTGGTCACAAAGCCCTTGTATGGGACAACGGAAGCCAATGCAAGATTCCTGTATGACCCCATATTGATTTCCGATGGCTGCATATACCGCACAGCAATCTCCGTCGCACATGATGCGGATAGCAACAGCACCGCTAAAATAAGAACAAGCAGTTTACATCTTCTCAGCATAGTCCCTCTCCTTATCAGACCATGAAACTGTTATCGCGGAGGATAAGGGCCTCTCCCACTGCCCTTATCATTCCTCTGAGACTGGCCTCCCCGCGGCCTGCGATTCTGAGACCGGCATCGCCAGGAAGCCCTATCCTGAGGAATGGAAGCCCCCAGGAAACTATAAGCATTTCATCAGGGGATGCGGCTCCGCATGCAGCGAATGCCTCCCCTGCTGTCATTACGAGTATTGCGGAGAACTCCCCTCTTGCGCTCCTTGAGAAGAGCTCCTCTGCAGCGATAGGTCCCTCAACATCCATTCCAAGACTCTTCACGATATTCACTGCGGGGATTATCGCATCATACTCCTCTGTGCCAAGCCAGTTGCCATCACCATCCTGCGGATTGAGCGATCCTACTGCGATTGGCAGATCTTTCTCAAAGTAGCTGGAGACTTTCAGAGCATCGATCTTTATTATTGCCTCGATTACATTCTCACGTGTTATCTTATCGATGGCAGACCTCACCGAACGCCTGTGCGTAAGACCGAAAGCATTGATTCTGCCAGCCGTCATCATATTGATGAGCCTGTCTGTCTGGGCGAACTTCCTCAGAAGCTCATGCACGCTCTTCTCTGCATAGCCAGCCTCTTTGAGCGATGCATTGCTTATCGGACAGGTGACAAGGGACTGACCGAGCCCGTTCTGTATGGCATCAACAGCTGCCTCCAGGGCTTTATATGAAGCATGCCCTGTCTCCGCGGTAGGACAGCCGTAGCTGAATGCCTCCATGTCCATGGAAGATGACGAGAGGAATATAAGCCGCTCGCCTGCTTCCTCCGCAGCCCTCAGTGAATCCAGATCCTCAGCATATGCCGTGAAGGGAAGCACTAAAGACAGATCCGATGCGACACGCTCGAATACCCCGCGATCTCCTGCGATGATTAATCCGGCCCCTGGCGTAGCGGAAAGCGCAATAACGCTCCTGAGTATTATCTCAGGAGATGTTCCCGCAGCTTCGCCCATGGATAGTACTGCATATCTGAGCATATCCGGATGATACCATCTAGCGCTGTTTCAGGAAAGTGCTGATTGCTTTATAAGCAAAGAACTGCTAAACATCATCAGGATCATCAAACCAGCATTCCGTATTGGAGACAGCCCTGGTGAATATCCTTGCCTGGTCTTTGTCATACTTCGCCTGATGATACTTAAACAGCATCCTGTCTCCATACTGGCCGAGTATCTCAATCTTACCTGTAGGATGGGACATCGCATACCGGAACGCCTTCGCAGGTCCGCTCATCCCTGCTTTCGCCAGGTCGACTATGCGCGAACCGCGCAGAATCGGAACCTGGAACTGATTCTGCACGCCCTCGACAGGTCTGCATTGGAATACATAATAGGGAGCAACGCCTATCGATACGAGCTTATTCATGAGAAGTGCAAGGACAGCCGGCTCGTCATTTACGCCCTTGAGCAGTACTGTCTGATTGCGTATCGTGCATCCTGCGGCCCTGAGCTCATCAACAGCCTTCCTTGATTCAGGGGTAATCTCCCTAGGATGATTGAACTGGGTCACGATGATTATCTGCTTCTTCCTGCTGTACTCCCTGAGAATTGAAAGAAGCTCCCCTTCATCCTCCGTGATACGCTGCGGGAAAGAGACAGGTGTTCTTGTCCCGAATCGTATGAACTGCAGCGAAGGAATCTCCGTAAATACATCAAGATACCGTCTTATGATCTCATTAGAATTAAGGAATGAATCACCGCCCGAGATGAGGATATTGTTTATCAGCGGATGCTGCCTGACATACTCAGCCATCTCTGGCAGGGTCTCCGCAATCTCTTCAGAGGAAAGACCTACAAGGCGCTTGCGGAAGCAGTGTCTGCAGTACATAGCACATTGGTTGGTTGAGAGAATCAGGGCTGTCTGGCTGTACTTATGCTGCATACCCTGCAGTACTGTGTTATCCCCTTCCCCGCTTGTATCGGCACTCCCTCCTTCGGAGAATTCCATCGAATCGGGAATTGCCATCTTCCGTATCGGATCCTGCCTGTCTGCCGGATCTATGAGCCCAAGATAATAATCCGGGACACATACGGGATACTTCTCCTCGATGCCGTGAAGCTTCTCCATCTCATCGGCATCCAGGCCGAGCATCCCCTGCAGCTCCTCAACGCTTCTGCAGCACTCATCAAGCAGTCTCTGCCATTTCCTCATTTAACCTCCTTTTATAGAAAATACATCGCCATCAATATGCGAAACACATTGCAATTGAACAACCGGATTATAATACGGATAAATGTAAATCTATATAGGAATTGTAAATCGTGAAAACCCTGCTGTCAAATTTCCGGAATGTCGTACAGAAAGAGCTCTCGGTATATATTGAGCAATGCAGGAATACAGACTAAAAAGAAGGAAGGAGAAACAACATGAGAAAACTTGCTATCGTTGCGCTTATCGCAATCATGGCCGCAGCTCCTGCAATGGCTGCAGATAATGGTCCTATAGGAATCATCACAGCAATGTCGAATGAGCTCAGCCTCCTTCTTGAGAATGCTGATATCAAAGAGACAGTGACTATCGGAGGAGTTGACTACAATGTAGGAACCCTCGAGGGAAAGGATGTCGTGCTTGCAAAGGCAGGAATCGGCAAGATACTTGCCGCAGCTGGTGCTGCTACGCTTATCAATGAGTTTGATGTAAGCTCGATAATCTTCACAGGAATCGCAGGTGGTGTCGGAGATGAGACGGAGGTCATGGATATCGTCGTATCCAGCGATCTTGTTGTGCATGACTATGGCGATATCGGCAATGACGGATTCACATGGGATGCGGTTGCAGGCTCCGATGAGAACGGAAGAATACCTGCAGACCCAGCACTTGCGGATCTTGCATACAAAGCAGCTGTGGATGTAGTTGGCGAGGATAGCGCTTTCATCGGCAATATCGCTACAGGTGACCAGTTCGTTGCAAGCGAAAGCTATGTGGAGGTACTCCAGGACAGCTTCGATTCCCTCGCTTGCGAGATGGAAGGCGCTGCTGTCGGTCTTGTTGCCTATCAGTATGGAGTTCCATTCGTAGTAATCAGATGCATGTCTGACAAGGCCGATGGACTTGCGCATGAGACATATGAGGGATTCGGCGATCAGGCTGCAGACAACTCCGCAAGCATCGTGATGGAAATGCTTGGGAATATGCAATAATCCTGGATATTGAAGTCCAGCATGCAGAAGCTATCCTGAAGGGGATAGCTTTTTCTATGCTCACAGCTGCGAACCTTCTGGCATAATATGGGATATGCAGGATAATGGAAACGATATGTGCTTCGAAGATGATGAGATCGATGATGATATAGAGGAACTCTTCTCGATAATCCCCGATGTGGAAGGGAATGCCACCGGGGAGGAAGACACAGAAAGCGAGTACGAGGACCTTGAGGACGAGAAATTCGATATAGATTTCTAATGTTTCTTCACGTAGTATCTTGACTATATTAGGGATTCTTCTTACAGTAACACTGTTACTACTAGGAGAATCATATGAGAAAACTGCTTCTATCTATCATTATTATAATATCAATCATCGCACCGGTCGCTGCAGAAGGAACAAAAGAAGACGGGACACTGAGAATAGGAATCTCGAAGCTCCTCTCCCACCCTGCCCTGGATGCAATTGAGAAAGGTATCTGCGACTATCTTGAGGATGCTGGCATCGATGCGGATATCGAAGTGCAGAATGCGAACGGAGAGATAAGCACAGCCGCTTCGATAGCACAGCTCTTCAGGACCGAAGGCAAGGATCTCGTGATCGGCATCGCCACTCCGACGGCCCAGGCTCTTGCCAATGTATTTGATGATATCCCCGTAATCTATTCCTCCGTAACAGATGTCAAAGCCGCAGGACTTGATGGACTTCCAAATGTCTGCGGAGTCTCTGACCAGGTCCCTGCTGCCGAGCATTACAGACTGATAGAAGAGATTACAGGAGCAGAGCGTATCGGCATGGTATATACATCCGGCGAGGCGAATGGCATCTCCGCTATGGAGCAGATGGCCGCGATATGCAGGGAGAACGGAACGGAACTCGTGACCGCATCGGTATCCAACTCATCAGAGGTCAGGATGGCAGCGTTATCCATCATTGACAGGGTCGATGCTATGTATGTCGCTATCGATAATACCGTTGTATCAGCAATAGCATCACTCTCGGATGTCTGCAGCGATGCGTCAGTTCCTCTCTTCAGCGCTGATGTAACATCTGCAGAAGGAACGGAAGTGCTCCTTGCAGGCGGGTTCGACTATTACGCGTCAGGACTCCTCACAGGGGAAATCGTCAAGAGGCTCATCAATGGAGAGAGCTGTGAGGATATCGGGACAGAATATCTCACTGATCTCGAACTCTATGTGAACCTAGCTGCAGCAGGAAAGCTGGGGCTGGATATACCTGAGGATATACTTGGACGAGCAAAGTACATAATAGAATAGTTTATGCATAATTATTCCGAAACGTGCATATGCGACATTGAATCAAACACATGCTTCCGCTATATTCATAGCTATCCTTCAGGGAGGTTTTATGAAAAAAATACTTGCGCTCATGGTTGTTCTTGCCGCATCTTTTGCTCTTATCGCGGGAGGAAGCCAGGAAAGCTCCGCAGATGACGGAACAGTTCTTATAGGTGTATCGAAGCTTCTTTCCCATGCTGCACTCGATGCAGTGGAAGTCGGAATGCAGGACTATCTCTCAGGTACGGGTATTCCTGTCCGCTATGATTTCCAGAATGCGCAGGGCGATATCTCAACAGCAGCATCAATCGCCCAGCAGTTCAAGAGCGAGGACTGCGATGTAGTTCTCGGAATCGGAACAGCATCGGCACAGGCTCTTGCCAATATCTTCTCCGACAGGCCTGTCCTCTTTGCAGCAGTAACGGATCCTGCATCCGCCGGCCTTGTCGCAGATAACTACACAGCAGATCCGGAAAGCAATGTCTGCGGTGTATCCGATATGAATCCTGTAGAATCCCAGATCCAGCTTCTTGCAGAGATAACAGGAGCAAAGACGATTGGAAACGTCTACTCGTCAGGCGAGCAGAACGGCGTTGTGCTTATGGAGCAGGCAAAGGCTGCGTGCGAGAAGCTCGGGCTTGAGTTCGTTGAGGTTGCGGTATCGAACTCCTCCGAGGTAATGATGGCCACCCAGTCGATTATCGACCGTGTCGATGCAATCTATATCGCAACAGACAACAATGTCATTTCAGCGCTTGCAGCTGTCGATGATGTCTGCACGAAAGCGGGAAAGCCGCTCTTCTCAGCAGATCCTTCCGGAGTCGATGGGCTCAACTGCCTGATCGCATGGGGCTTCAACTACAACTCAATAGGTGTTGAGGTCGGAAAGCTCATCGAGAAGATCCACAATGGAGAGAATCCTGGATCCCTCGGAACAGTATTCCTCTCCGATCCGGCCGATTTCGAGCTCTGGTTCAATCTCGATACGGCAGAGGCTCTCGGGATCACGATTCCGCAGGATCTTCTGGATTCGGCAGCTGTCATAATCCAGGATGGAGTGAAGACAGAGAAATAATCATATGCTAGAATACAGCAGAGGCCGCCACCTGGCGGTCTTCTGCTTTGACTGATTAGGAATTGGAAAAGAAAAATGATTGAAGGAATTTTCGTAGAAGGTCTTATCTTCTCCATAATGGTTCTAGGCATCCTGATAAGCTATAGGATCCTTGATTTCGCGGATCTTACATGCGATGGATCGGTGGCAACGGGTGCCGCAGTGGCCACAATGTGCATAGTCGGTGGACTTGGGATCACGGCGGGACTCGTGCTGGCATTCCTTGCAGGCGTGCTCTGCGGGCTTGTCACTGCATCGATACACAACAAGCTGCGCATTCCAGGTCTTCTTGCCGGTATTCTCACAATGACTATGCTCTACTCCGTCAACCTCAGAATCCTCGGCAATAAAGCCAATGTCTCGCTTGTCCGTGTCGATACGCTCTACAGATTGTTCCCAGAGGCATTCCCATTCCTGCCGCAGGCATTCGCCTCGCTTCTTGGCACGCTCATATTCGTACTTGCGGTAAAGGTCATCATGGATCTCTTCTTCCGCACAGACCTCGGTCTTGCGCTCGGCGCTCTTGGCGGCAATGAGCAGGTCATACTCTCCCAGGGAATGAATCCTGCAACGCTGAAGCTTATCGGCGTAGGACTCTCGAATGGTCTTATCGCACTCTCCGGTGCACTCCTGGCCCAGTACCAGGGATTTGCTGATGCCAACCTCGGACAGGGAATGGTTGTCCAGGGACTGGCTGCCATAATGATCGGAGAATTCCTATTCTCATCCAACAGGATCTCGCTCATCACGCTCCGTGCAATCCTTGGAGGAATCATATACAAGGCACTCATGTTCCTCGGGAGAAAGTATGGCTACCTGATAGGAATAACCCCGAATGACTTCAAGCTGCTTACAGGCATCCTCGTCATAATCTCCCTCACCGTTGCGCAGACAAGGGCAATGGCAAGCGCAAAAGGCGCAAGAAAGAAGGCTCTGGAGAGAACAATGGGCCACAAGGAGGAAACAAATGCTTGAGATAAGCCATGTCACGAAGGTATTCTTCCCTGGAACTGTTAATGAGAAGCTTGCGCTTGAGGATATAAATCTTACCGTCAATGATGGCGATGTCATCTGCGTAATAGGCTCCAACGGCTCCGGAAAATCCACGCTCTTCAATATGATCGCAGGAACATTCCCTGTCACATCCGGCACGATAAAGCTCAAGGGCAAGGATATAACCAATGCACCTGAATACAAGAGAGCTTTCATGATCGGAAGAATATTCCAGGATCCGACAAAGGGAACAAGTGCGAATATGTCCATACAGGACAATATGAACCTTGCATCCTCAAAGGGAATGAAGGGGCTCAAGTTCAGCCTTACGAAGGAACGCAAGGCAAAGTTCCGCGAGCTTCTCAAGCCGATCGGGCTGGAGGACAGGATGGAGGATAACGTAGGCCTTCTCTCAGGCGGACAGAGGCAGGCCCTTACCCTTCTCATGACAACACTCTCCCGGCCTTCGCTCATGCTCCTTGATGAGCATACAGCAGCACTCGACCCGAGGAATGCAGAGATTGTCATGAATCTCACGAAGGAATATATCGAGCGCTTCAATCTCACTGCGATGATGGTAACGCACAACATGCAGTTCGCTATCGATTATGGCAACAGGCTCATAATGATGGATGAGGGGCATATCATCCTGGATGTGGCAGGAGAGGACAAGAAGAAGCTGACAGTCCCCGCACTGATTGATGAATTCCGCAAGATAAGACGGAAGGAATTCGATTCCGATGAAGGGCTTCTGACAACCTGATGGAAAAACACATGTACTCGCGCCGCAGCCTAGCGGCGCTTATCATTCCCCTTATAATCGATTCATTTCTCTCCATCCTCATAGGCATGGCTGACACGATAATGGTATCGACAAACGGAGAAGCTGCCGTATCCGGAGTATCGCTTGTAGACACGATATCCAATCTGCTTGTACAGCTCTTCGCAGCATTCGCGACGGGAGGAGCTGTCGTCGTAGCCCAGTACCTCGGTTCAGGGGATAAGGAAAAGGCAAAAGACAGCGCAAAGAATCTGATATACATCTCTGCGATCATATCGGTGATAATGACAATCGTTGTCATGCCTATACGTGGGATAATCATCGATACCTGCTTCGGGGACATAGGGGAAGATGTCAGAGCATACACCGACGACTATTTCGTACCGATACTCCTATCCTACCCGTTCCTTGCGATATATTCCGCTCTGACCGCACTCTCGAGGGCTGAGAACAGAAGTGTCAGGACCATGCTGGTCTCCGTAATGATGAATGCTATCAACATCGGAGGGAACGCAATCCTCATATTCATATATGGTCTTGGGCCAAGGGGTGCCGGTATTGCATCGCTGGCATCCAGGGTCATGGGATGCATTGTGATGTTCATACTCCTCCATAAAGGAACGGATAAGCTCAGCCTCAAGGGAATACTATCGGGACCATTCTCCCCTGATCTCATAAGGAGAATACTCCGCATCGGAATACCTGCAGGGATCGAGGGCGCCACATTCAACCTTGGAAAGATCTTCGTACAGTCCCTGACAGCAAGCCTCGGCACATCAGCACTGGCAATCAATGCAGTCACAGGGAACTTCAACAGTTATTCAAACATACCGGGCAATGGCATCAACCTTGCGATGATAACCGTCATAGGCCAATGCCGTGGCAGAAGGAATTTCGATGATATCTCATACTACACGAAGCTTCTCATCGCGCTCGTGTACATATCCGTATTCATCACTGTTCTACCGATGTTCATACTCGCGCCCCAGGTCATATCGATATACGGACTGGAAAAGGATTCAATACAGAAGGCGATACCGATGGCAAGGCTCTGCCTCTTCATGTGCTTCGCAGTCTGGCCGCTTGGTTTCACTCTGCCGAACATGCTGAAGGCCGTAGGCGATGTCAGATTCATAATGCTGGCATCATTCTCATCGATGTGGCTCTTCAGGGTCCTTGGCGCCTATATTCTCGTCAGGGGACTTGGGTTCGGAGTTGAAGGCATATGGTATGCGATGTATATGGACTGGATTGTGCGCGGAATGCTGTACTTCTGGCGCGTTGCATCAGGCAGGTGGAAGACAAAGGAAGTCATATAGCTCACAGCTTCTCCTGACTGAATCCGCTGACACATCTCTCACGGGAGGAGAAGCTAAGACCAGCAAGTATGATCTCCATCCCCTTCTCCTCTGCCATATGGATGTACTTATCAGCGTAATGCCTTTCCTTTATCTGCTGCAGCGCCTCTTCAGCACGTCCATCAACCTTCAGCTCGAAGATGTAGATGTGCTTTCCTCTTATAAGAACCTCATCAGCCCTCCCGAGCTTCCCTGCATCCTCGGGGTACGCATCGCCCTTCATGCAGACGAAGAGGCCATGCATCATAGTATGGAAGAGCCTCTCATCCTTCCTCTCGTAGAAATGGCATGGGAACATCGCAAGATACCGGTTGAATATGGCGGCCATAGCATCCACGTCGCATCTATCCATTGCTTCCCCCAGATCGTCCGTGAGCGATCCGAAGCCCTGCTCCATATACTGCTTTATCAGTGCGCGGGTGAATGATATGGATATCTCCCTGTTCGGATACCCGAGCCTGATGCTGGTCTCCCCAGCCTTCTTTATCGTCAGGTACCCCGCATAGTACAGCAGCGCATAGATATCATTGACCTTCAGCTTCTTCTCCGCAAGGAGCGAGATATCGAATGAGATGAAGGCCTCGAGATCGAGGGATGGCATCTTCTCTACAAGGGACAATAGGTCATACTTCCTCGCAAGCTCAACAGCCATCGTCGATACACCTGTCAGATCCCAGTAGTTCCTGAACAAGCAATCAAGCCTGTCGAAGAACCTGCCTATCGATACAGGGTTGTATACCTTCACCTCGGAGTCAGGCGAGAACCTGTACCCATCGTAGTAGTCCCTTATCCTCCCTATGAACTCATCCTTCGATCCATATGCTCCGGGATTTGCCTCAAGGTACTCATCCATACCTCCCCCGAAATTGTCCTCAAGCTCCTTCTCCGTATACCCGAATGCCCCAGCGAACCTCCTGTCCATCGATATGTCATAGAGGTTGTTCATCGCTGAGAATATCGAGAGATTGGACAGCCTAACGCATCCTGTCATGAAGAAGAACCGTATATACTCGCTGCTGTTCTTTATCACGGAGAAGAAGTCATTCAGCACGAGCCTCATCTCCTCTGTATAGCTAAACCTGCCAAGTATTGCCTTCGTAATCGGATCATCGTATTCATCTATGATGATTACCGTTCCCTTTCCAGTCCTCTCACCAATCTCAGAAAGCAATGCCCTCAGCATTCTCGCAGGCGATTCCTCCTTCAGATCAGTTATACCAGCAGCCTTTTTAGCTTCATCAGCAATCAGCTCCTGCATGCCTCCGATGAAATCCTCTGCTGAGAGCTTGCTGAGATTCGCGAAGTTGAAGTGCAGCACGGGATGCTTCTCAAACGAATAGTCCGTCTTCTCAGCTATATACAGTCCCTTGAAGAGATCCCTCTTCCCCTCGAAGATGGCATGGAGCGTAGAGCAGAATAGGGACTTTCCGAATCTCCTCGGACGGGAGACGAAGAAGAAGTTCTTATCTGCAGAACTTATAAGCTCATAGGCGTACATCGTCTTATCGACGTACAGAAGATCATTCGTTATGAAATACTCTAAGCTGAACCTGTCGGTCGAGATCGCTTTCATGCTATCAGTATAGTTGTTTCCACCTGCATTTGAAGACATAGATATCTTCCTCCTTGATATCTATACGCTCCAGGTGCTGGCCTCTGCCAATACAGAGGGAAAATAATCGGAGAAAACCACAGTTTCCCGCAGTCTTCTCCGTCAGTCATCAGAGATCGTCTACAAGAGCTGTTGACTTGGCGTAAGCGGTGCTCCGTGCCTCGAAGAAATCAGTCTTTACCATATTCGCATTGGAGTACTTCGAGACCCAGGACATATCCTCAGGTTCATCCTCGAATCCAGGATACAGAGTACCGAATCCAAGGCTCTGCCATCTGAGGTTGCCCAGATAATGAATGTAATCGGAGACCATCTTCCTGGTAAGGCCCGGGACATCATCACCTATGGCATACTCGCCCCAGGCAATCTCCTGCCTTACACCTTCCTCAAGCATCTCTTTGTAAACCTCAATCCTTTCAGGCGTAAAGAGCTCAGGCTCTTCCTTCTTCAGTTCAAGTATTATATTCCTGAAGAGCCATAGATGGGTGTTCTCATCCCTGTTTATGTACCGTATCTCCTGTGCGGATCCCGGCATCTTCCCGTTTCTCGAAAGGTTGTAGAAGAACATGAATCCTGAATAGAAATAGATACCCTCCAGAATATAATTGGCCATAAGAACCTTCATCAGGTGGAAAAGGTCTCTGTTATCAACAAAGTCGTTGTAGCAATTGCCTATGAATGTATTCCTTCTGAGAAGATGCTCATCGGTCTTCCACTGGAAGAGGATATCATTGCGCTCCTCAGGGGAGCAGATCGTATCGAGCATATAGGAATATGCCTGGCTGTGGAGGCACTCCTGGAATGTCTGGATATGAAGGCAGAGGCAGACCTCATTCGCCGTAATATACTCCGTGACATTCGGCAGATTCGCAGTCTGCAGACTGTCCAGAAAGACAAGGAATGAAAGGATCTTATCGTATGCCTTGCGCTCCGAAGGCAGAAGCTTATGGTAGTCCTTCAGATCTTGTGAGAGATTGATCTCCTCCGGAACCCAGAAATTGTTCATTGCCTGCCTATACCAATCTGACACCCATTTGTATTTCATGTTATTGAAATCATTGAGGTTGGTCGTATTGCCGCCGACCATCCTTCTCTTCTCCACTTCTGTATCCCCATCGGGATTGAAAAGAGGATTCCTTACAAGCTCTTCCATCGCTTTCCTCCTAGCTTGAGCAGCTCTCGCACTCCTCGACTTCAAGGCTCTTGGAGCGCACGTAGTATATTGTCTTCACATGGCATTTCCATGCGAGGAGATAGAGGTTCAGGACCTCCCTCATCGTATAGTCATTCGTGATGTACAGATTCATGCTCTGCGCCTGATCTATATACCGCTGTCTTATGCCTGCCGCCTTTACTGACCATGTCTGATCGATCTCATGGGCAGCCTTGTAGTACCACCATGTCTTCTGTGAAAGCTCAGGAGCTGTACGCGGAAGCATGCTCCCCTTCTTCTCCTCATAGAAGAACCTCTTCATCACAGGATCGACACCAGCAGTCGTTCCCGAGAGGATGCTCGTGGATGATGTCGGAGCTATAGCGAGAAGATAGGCATTCCGCATGCCATTCCTATGGACCTTATCCCTGAGCTCTTTCCATTCAGGAGATGAGAATCCACGGCGTTCAAAGAACTCACCTGTATCCCATTCGCTCCCTTTGAAGTACTTGTATGCTCCCTTCTCAGCTGCAAGCTCAGAAGAGGCCTCAATGGCAGCATAGCTTATCGTCTCAAAGACCTTATCAACGAATTCCAGATGATCCTCAGACTCCCATCTGACGCCGTTCTTCGCCAGCATATGGTGGTATCCTGATACCCCCAGCCCGATTGACCTGTATTCATCGTTCGTAATCCTAGCATATGGAACCGGATAGAAATTCAGCGTGATGACGTTATCGAGGGCACGAACGACGGTCTTCGTAAGCTCATGGAGCTTCTTCCTGTCCGTGACATCGACATTGCCAAGAGAGATCGATGCAAGGTTGCATACAACGAAGTCACCAGGCTTTGTTCTTGTGACAACAACGGTCTCCCCATCCTCTGCTGTGATCTCCACCGGTTCAGCTTCTATCTCCGACATATTCTGCGCAATCTCAGTACAGAGGTTGGATGAGTAGATCATCCCCTTGTGCTTATTGGGATTCATCCTGTTGACCTCATCTCTGTTGAATGCGAAAGGAGTCCCGGTCTCTACAAGGCTCTTGAGAATCAGGCGTACAAGATCCTTAAGGAGTATTGAACGCTTCTGTATGCGGTTATCTGCAACACACTCAAGATAGCGTTTAGTCCATTCCTCCCCATAGAAATCTTCCAGATGGTATCCTTTTGTTGTCCATATCTCATGCGGACACATCATATACCACTCCTGATCAAGGCTCTCGGAGCAGAGCTGCCAGAAGTAATCGGGATAGCATACAGCCGGGAAGACATCATGGGCCTTCATCCTGTCATCGCCATTGTTTGTACGGAGATTCAGGAACTCAGGAAGATCCCTGTGCCATACATCAAGGTATACAGCGACAGCACCTGCCCTCACCCCAAGCTGGTCCACAGCTACTGCTGTATCATTGACAAGCCTTATCCAGCGGATAACCCCGCCTGCCGCACCTTCGAATCCTCTTATCGAAGAACCGTTTGCACGGACCTTGCCGAAATACATACCCATGCCTCCGCCGAACTTCGAAACCTTTGCGAAGTTATCGAGAGAACGATATATGCCATCAAGCGAATCGGGAACTGTATCGATAAAGCAGGATGAAAGCTGATGGATAGGCTTTCTGGAATTGGCAAGCGTTGGCGTCGCCATCGTCACTTCCATCTTCGAAAGCATATCGTAGAACTTCCTGACCCAGCCCATCCTGCTCCTCTTCTCTGGGAGTGCAAGATGGAGCGCTATCCCAAGGAACATCTCCTGTGGAGTCTCCAGAGGCTCATGCTGGTGCGAATGGATCACATAGCGCTTAAGGAGAAGATCAAGACCTGAATACGTGAAGAGGTTATCCCTTGAATCATCAATGAAGGAATACGCTTCATCAAGCTCAGCCTTCGTGTATCCTTCCGTGATATATGAACCGTAAAGATTCTCAGATACAAGATAAGAAAGCTTATCTGAGAATGTCACGATATTCCTTGCCTTCATACGCTCATTGAGAGCACGGCGGAACGAATGAAGCAGGAAGCGTGCTGCAATAAACTCCCAAGACGGGGACTGCGGCCCTGTAAGCTCAACAGCAGCCCTGACAAGAGCACTCTCCTCCTCATCCTCTCCCATGCCATTCTTTGAGAACGAGAGGAATTTATCTGCAAGGATGGAAAGAGAATACTGCTCATCAGGGAAATCATTCTGGATTGAGATAAGCACATCCTCGATTGATTTATCATCGAATGCATCAAGTATGCGCTTTCTCTCCTTTCTCAGCTCTGTACGCCTGCTGCGGAAAAGGATATAGTTCTTCGCTGCATCGAACTCTCCTGCTGCCATAAGTGTCTTCTCCGCAGCATCCTGTATCTCCTCAACACTCCAGGTTCTATCAGGGGAAAGCGATGCTGCAACAGATTCGGCAAGAACAGCCGGCAGAGTTTCAGGGAAATCCTTCCCTGTACTGACAAGCGAAGCTTTTATGGCATTCTCGATCTTGCGGATATCAAAAGGCTCAACGCGCCCATCACGCTTTGTAATCTGCATAGATTCTCCTAAATGAAAGTCAGTTAATGATAATCATTATCATTAATCACGTCTATGCAAATCAGAGAAAATTAACAGAGCCTTCTCCGCACAGGCTAAGAGAAGGCCCTCATCATTAATCTAGGAATCGAGGAATACTCCCGATCCTCATAGCAATGCACCACAATGCATTCCCATCAGTAACGGAAGGGCACTGGCCTAG
>CALXLE010000101.1 GCA_944389115.1 uncultured Spirochaetaceae bacterium | reverse complement strand
TTCGAGGTTCCAGCCTATACTAAGACGAAGAAGCGCAAGGCATATGCCTCATCGAAGTTCTATATGTTCGACCTTGGTGTCATCCGCCATCTTCTCGGCTTCGAGAAGATAGAGTCAGGAAGCACTGAATACGGGAAGTTCTTCGAGACGTATATGGCAATGGAGATGAGGGCGTATATCGGCTACAGGTCAAGACCGAAGCTCAACATCACCCCACTCAGCTACTGGAGGAGTCTTTCCGGCTTCGAGGTCGATTTCATACTCATGGAGAAGGTCGCCATAGAGACGAAGACCACTCGACGCCATACGGCAAGGGATCTGAAAGGGCTGAAGGCTTTGAAGGAGGAAGATCTCTTCTCCAGGTACATTCTCGTATGTAACGAGGACTATGCCCAGACGACGGAGGATGGTATCGAGATTGTACCTTGGAGACAGTTCCTTGATGAGCTGTGGGCTGGGAAGATCATATGATGGCATCAGCTTTCCTGGTAGCGTTTTCGACAACGGTCTTGCTGATTCTTCTGAATTTATATCAGCACCTGCAGGCGCAGGAAATTGTATTGGAGGTGAAATCGCTTTATGATACCATTCTTGGTGTAGGGTTCAGGTGGAACTCATTCATCTCACTTTTCTTGTATGGAGAAACGACCTTCACGAAGTAATAGCCGATCTTATCTGGTGTGGATGCGCTTTATTGCATCAATTTGTGGTCAGGTCATCCTTATATCCTGATTCCAGTTTCAAAATGCTTGGTATCAGCAATGAATCACAAAGATATCTATCAGCTTCGCATTGCCCGGAAAATCTCTTTGCAGGTTATCCCTAGTTGAACACGGAGATGATTTGTTGACGAGGAATCCTGAAGGAAGAATCGGCTTCCCTAATCCGAAATTCAAGAAATAGGAGATATGGAATGATAAAAAAGAATATCTGGGATTTTGTCCCATATGTCATTAAGGAAAAAGAAACAAACAGCAATCTGGCAAGAGCCTTCAGGAGTTTGCTGATATGCCCGGAAAGAGAATACCTGGTCTGGGAATACCTCTGTGATTTCATTGACATTGAGGACAAAGAGGCGCGCGGGATGCTTTCAATTATCGGATCGTCCATAGTAATGTTCGACGCTGTTGTAGCGTCTCATCGTGAAGCGCTCATGCTCCTCGCAGTAGCGTGAATATGTGAGGTTGGGGCAGCCTGGGTAGGAGCAGGGGTGCTTGGGGTTTCTAGGCATCCTTCCTCCATAAACGAGGAAAACCCGGATCATCTCCGGGCTTCCATTCTGCTTCTGCGATTGTAGTGTCTAACGGTTCTTTTACTACAATCAACTGAAATTGACTGAAAAATGAGTAGGCATCAGCACATTTTGCCGAGATTCTCAGCTTCTGCAATCTGTTCAGGCTTTCCAAGGATGGCACCTGCATCCATGTTTCCTCCTGCATAGACAATTCCAAGGTTTTTCCATCCAAGATTCGAAGTCAGTCCTTCGTAGAATGCTTTCACAGGTGCGAAGTTATCAGCATCTGCTCCTTCTGCTGCCATGAGCAGTATACATTCCTTCTTGGGATTCTCGTAATTCTCATTCATCTCTGCAACAGCGAACAGTCTGTCGAATGCGCACTTCATTTGCCCGCTTATACCCCAGTAGTACATAGGAGATGCAAGCACAACGACATCGGCCTTGATATATTCGGGATAGATTTTCGCCATGTCATCCTTCTGGACACAAGGATTCTCTCTGTCCTTTCCTCCCTTGCAGCAACCAAGACAGCCGTGGATATTCATCTTCTGCAGATCAAAGCGGACAATTTCATTTCCGTTTGCTTCAGCACCTTTTGTGAATGCCTTTATCAGTTCCTGCGTATTCCCATTCGGGCGAGGGCTTCCGTTGAGTATCATGATTCTTTTCATTTCTTATGCCTCCAAGCCATGCTAGAATGATAATGCTGTATATTGTATAAGAAAAGTACGCACATTTATGTTAGATACTAACCAAAAGGAGAGTGTAAATGATAAAGAACTACATAGAGAAAGCCAACTTTGAGGATACGGGATTTTCGTATACTCTTTCCCTTATAAGCGGAAAATACAAGATGGTCATTCTCTACTGTCTCATGGAATTCGGTGTTGTCAGATACAATGAGATGAAACGCTATCTCAAGACAGTATCACACAAGACGCTCAGTCTCAGCCTGAAGGAGCTGGAGCGGGATGGCCTGATAATCAGGAAGGAATATCCCCAGATACCGCCAAAAGTTGAATACAGTCTTTCAGACAAGGGAAAATCATTGATGAAGATTCTCGATGAGCTCTGTACCTGGGGTGATGAACATAAAGACCTGTAATATGGATATGGGATGAAGCTCCGGAAGCTGTATCCGGAAAACATTTACTATCTGAGACAGCATCGTGCGTTGTTCATGAAAGGATTGAATAAGGATGGTTGAGAATAACAATATAAAGCATAAACAAGGATATCTTCAGAATCTCGGATTGCTTCATCCGTGTCGCATTTCAATTTGCCGAGTCTCCGAATGAGAATGATCATAGAAACAAGACTGATAATGAGACTGATAATGATACTGTTCAGAAGAAAGTGGCTGATGATATGGAGAGATGGCTATGAGTACATATAAACCACCTTTGATAATAACAGATGAGATGACCGTCCTTGTCTCTGAAATCAGCGAGGAAGTGGGAAGAATCTCTGTACTGCAGGAAGGGCATATCACGCCACATCTGAGGCGGAAGAACCGCCTCCGTACAATCCATTCGTCCCTTGCAATCGAGAACAACACTCTCACAATAGACCAGGTGACTGCTATCATTGATGGAAAACGTGTCCTTGGAAATCCGAATGAAATCAGGGAGGTCAGGAACGCATATGATGCTTACGAGCTCATGTTGGAGCTGGATCCTCTTTCTGTTGATGACTTGCTGAAGGCTCATGGGCTGATGATGGCCGGTCTTATTCCTGAGAATGGGATTTTCCGCACCAGTGGGGTTGGAGTGTTCAATGGTCAGAAGGTCATACATATGGCTCCTCCGGCAGAATTTGTGCCTGGGCAGATTCATGATCTCATTGCATGGTATAGTGAATCCAGACTCCATCCTTTGATCAAAAGCTCTGTTTTCCACTATGAGTTCGAGTTCATCCACCCCTTCGCTGATGGGAATGGAAGAATGGGCAGGATGTGGCACACCATGCTACTTGGAAAATGGAAAGAACTCTTCTTCTGGCTTCCAGTTGAAGAGCTCATCCAGTCTCGGCAGAAGGACTATTACGAAGCATTCAATCAGGCTGATTCGGTTGGTGAAAGCTCCTGCTTTGTCTCCCTGATGCTTGAAATCATAAGGGACAGCCTGAAGGAAATGTCTGTTGCTGGAAGTGTCACCGACCAAGTCAGCGACCAAGATACCGACCAAGTTGATGATTCAATAAAAAGATTGCTGGCAGCTATTGGAGAGGAGACTCTTGCTGCATCTGAGATCATGAAGCGGTTGGGGCTTTCCCATCGTCCTACATTCCGCAAGAATTATCTTGATCCGGCACTTGAGGCGAATCTCATAGAACGTACAATTCCTGATAAGCCTAACAGCAGCAAGCAGAGATACCGGAGAATCAGACACTGATCTGAATGAAATGAGAGGGCTGATGCAACCCTCTCCATCTATGATTCACAGCTCAAGTATGTTAGGTGCGGGAGTGAATACGTAACACTCCCTGTAACACTCGATGTCTATGTCCTCCA
>CALXLE010000100.1 GCA_944389115.1 uncultured Spirochaetaceae bacterium | reverse complement strand
TACGTTCTTATCAGCAACCATAGTGCCCATCCTTATTCCAATCTTATAGATCTGTATTCCAGTTTACCAAATATAACTAATTTAGCGATCGATGTCATCACCCATGGTGATGGAAAAAGCCGCCGGGATAACCCAGCGGCTCCATGTGAGCAGCAACTGCTCATATTTCCATTGTCATATCACCGAATTCACTTATTTCGGCTTCAGGGTTCTGCGTCTCTGCGGAAGCCGGCTCAGGAGCGGGCTGGACGATGAACTCCTGTATGCACTCCTCCGCCGGAAGGCCGGCTACGAGTGCGGGTACGGAGATTATCGAGGTGTCGTACTCCAGAGTGAATTCGACAGGTTCCATCTCAATCTCATTGAAGCTCTTATCATCATATGTGATTGAGATTGTATGCGTTCTGCCTCTGAGAGGAACGCTGATCCTCATGCGTGGCGAATACTCCTGGGATGGAAGATCATCAACATGGATCTTGGCCCAGTCCTCAGCCCTGTAAGAGGTTCCGTTGATCTCCGTGGACCAGTTGTCGATCAGGAGAGTGCGCTGCTTGCCGAAGTTATAAAGGAAGACAGCAAGCAGGATGATCAGCACAATGCACGCGAGGCGTACGAAGAATCTCAGATCGAATATTTCCTTTGCGCTTTTCATGCCTCTGCCTCCTTCTGCCCAATAGCAAGCGTCTTTGCCGATTCAGCTTTCTCCCTTCTTGTCCTAATCTCATAGAGAACAAGGGAGAGCGTAATGACGCCATAAGAAACGAATACGCGGAAGAACTCTCCGATCTGTGCCTGTCCGATGAGGTTCCTTCCTGCCTGAGGAGTCAGGATGAACATCAGGTGGAACAGGATTATTCCAAGGAACACATTCTTGATCGAAGCTCTTGATACCGATGCACCTCCGACGAGAAGCGCCGCGATGCTGAACATGCCTATCTGTGAATGGGAGTTGTATGTATTGAGCGTACCCATATTCGAAAGATAGATGATCATACCGTATGCAGCGAAGACCGTGGAGATGATGATTGCAAGGATCCTGGTCCTCTCAACCTTGATTCCAGCTTCTCTGGCAACTTCCATATCCTGGCCTACAGCTCTCATATCCTGGCCTATCTTCGTCTTGCGGAACCATATGATGATTACGCAGAGGATTGCGATGAGGATGAATGTGAGAACAGGAATCGTAAGGCCGCCTGTCCCATTCTCATCTGCGAAGATCCTGATCGACCAGAAGTTATCGATGCTCTTGCGCACATTGAGAAGGTCTACCGTGTTCCTGACGCCATATCCTCTTGGAAGGATTACCTGATTCGAATGGATTGGTATCACTGCACCCATACCGTAGAGCACAATAAGCTGATAGACACCGTTCATGAAGAACGAGATCATGTAGCTTGTGATCATTTCCCGGCCTTTAGCCATGTTGAGCATCTTGCCGCAGAACCATCCGAGAAGGATAGCGATAGGTGTTGCGATTATAGCAGCAAGGAGAAGACCGGGGATGCTTACTACATTCCATGATGTTACGAATATAAGCCCTATCTGGCCAGCCATAGCCCCAAGAGTCATTCCGAAGTTCAGCCCCATTCCTGCCATGATAGGAATCAGGAGCGAGAGGACAAGGAAGCTGTTGCGGACTATTCTCGTGATTATCTGATCAACAAGGTACTCGCCTGAATATCCTGCGATAGGAATGCAGACTGCGCAGAGCACAATGAAGATGATAGGCACGATATTGTTTGCGAGGAAATTCCTCACATCCTTGTTTGTAATCTCTTTTCTCATCTTGAAGCCCCCGACTTTCTTGTCAGAGCATAGAGAATCATGCCGTTGGAGACAATGATCCTGAGGACTTCTGACATATCAGTATGGATCAGGGAGTTCATGACGGAAGGCGTCATGGATACGATTCCCTGATAAAGTATCGTTCCGATGATGACGTTCGTGATGTTCGCCTTGTTGACCGATGCGCCTCCGATGAGGATTGCAGAGACAGCTGGCATTGCCATGTACATCGGTCCCTGATAGAGCTGCACGAAGCCATATCCCTGCTGATAGCAGAGGATTCCGAGCGCACCAAGCCATGTCGACATGATGACAGAGAGCGTTCTCTGCTTGTCGATATTTATGCCGGAGGCCCTAGCGAATACCGGATTCGATCCGACAGCAGTCATCGCGGTTCCTGTCTTTGTGTGCAGGAAGGCCCAAATGATGAATGCGAATACAGCGAAGAATATGATCTCCCCGAATGATATCGAGAAGCTTCCTATCCTGAGATTGAGCGAATCGCGGAGGATGTGGTAGTAGAAGCCCTCTGTGGAGATTGTTGTCCTGAGTCCCTGCCCAGTATAGCCCCAGACCATCGTGGGTGAGTGGTAGGGGAGGATAAGCCACATTATCGACATGAAGGCAACTGATGAGAAGCCTACATATGTAGCAATCATCATTTCACTTCCCTTGACTCTGTTCAGAAGCTTTCCGTATCCCCAGCCGAAGATAAGCGCGAATGGAGTGGAGTAGAGAATCGCGAGGAAGAATGAGATCGGCCCCTGTATTCCTGTCTCGATTGCTAGAGTCGCCCCAAGAAGCCCGGATATGATGCCGAGTGGCAGACCGAAGTTGAGACCGCATCCGGAGTGGATCATCGGAACCATGGCAAGCACCATGATCGCATTCTGCCCGAAGCGCCCGAGCACATCCGTCAGCGAAGCACCGACGTTGATGCCTGCGAACGGAGCGATGATGAAGAGCGCAAGGAGAAAAAGCGTGATGATAAGACGCGGAAGCCCGAATGACCTGATAAGTTCCATGGCTTTATCCATCACATAGCCTCCTTCTTTGACTTTCCGACCATGAGGATACCGAAATCCTCGCTCGGTCTTTCTGCCGGAAGGATGCCGGATACAGCTCCATCCGTTATGATTGCGATCCTGTCGCATATCTGCCTGAGCTCCTCAAGCTCAGAGGAGATCATGACAATAGTTACGCCATGCTTTCTGTTGTATTCCCTGAGTGCCTGGAGAACCAGTGCCTTAGCTCCTATATCGATACCACGGGTAGGCTCTGAGACGAAAAGGAGCTTCGGTTCAAGCGCGAAGGCCTTTGCAAGACAGATCTTCTGCTGGTTGCCTCCGGAAAGCTCCTTTGCTTTCTGGAGAGATGATGTGCATCTGATCTGCAGCTGGCTGATGTACTTCTCGGTCACTTCCTTGATTGCTGCCTGATCTCTCCACTTTATAAGTCCTCCAAGATAGTTCTTGAGGAACTTGTTCTGTATCTGCATGGCGGGGAATGCGATATTCCACTCCAGCGATTCATCTAGAAGGAGTCCGACGCCGCGTCTGTCCTCTGATACGAATGCAAGCGATGAATCAAGGCATGCTCTTGGATTATTGAGAGGAATCTCGCTGCCATTCAGCATGATCTTCCCTCCTGCAGGGAAGAGCCCCATGATTCCGTTGGGAATGCCGAGCTTGCCCTGTCCTGCAAGTCCTCCTATGCCAAGGATCTCTCCATCCATGACCTCAAGATTGACATCCCTGACAGTCTCTCCAGGCATATCAACCCAGAGATTTTTCACAGAGAGGACTATCTTATCAGAGATCTTCCTCTCATCATTGTCCTGCTTTGGCTTATCCGTGCTGACCTCGCGCCCGACCATAAGCTTCGCCATCTCGGGAATCGATGTATCTGCAGCCTCGAGCTCTTTTATGATGCGTCCATCGCGCATTACGATGACCTTGTTGCAGACGTCGAGTATTTCCTGCAGACGGTGGGTGATGAATATTACTGATATTCCCTGGCTTGCAAGATTCCTTATGGCTTTGAGAAGCATCTCTGCTTCCTTCTCTGTGAGAACAGCTGTAGGCTCATCAAGTACAAGAAGCCTTATCGCGCTCTTGGATATCTCTCTTGAGATTTCCGTGAACTGCTTGTGCCCTACAGGCATTTCAGCGACAATCATATCAGGATCGAGCTCGACTCCGAGCTTCGTGATTGCGTCAATTGCCTCTTTCTGGAGCTTTTTCCTATCTATTGTATTGGCCCTGTCTCCGAAAACAAGCGACAGGACGCTTTTATTCTGGGGTTCGCGATTCAGGAGTATATTCTCCGCTGCTGTGAAACCAGGAAGCAGCGAGAACTCCTGGTGTACCATGCCGATACCGGCTTTCAGCGCATCCAGCGGGGATGCGAACTTCACTTCCTTTCCGTCTATGAGGACCTTTCCACCATAGCCGCCCGTCTGCTGTATGACTTCCATGCCGAAGAGAATGTTCATCAGAGTGCTCTTGCCTGCGCCGTTCTCACCGACCAGTCCCAGCACCTCTCCCTGTTTCAGCGTGAAGTTCACGTCCTTCAGTACGGGGTTTCCATTGTACTCCTTGCTTACATTCTTCATTTCAAGCAAGGTATTTGTCATTTCACTCATTGTCTCCCCTCAAATTCTCAAAAGAAAGGGGAGGGAGACCCTCCCCTTATAGCGTATTAGGGTTTTCAGATCATACACCTTCGCCAGTCATTGTGAAGCACCACTCAGGAACCTCAACATCAGCGTTGCCCATGTAGAATCCCGGATCGCCCATGATATAGGTATCCTGGTATACAAGGATGAAGTTGGGGTAGGTCTCCATTGTCGTGGCGTTCGTGTAGTATGAGCCGCTCCACTGTGCGCCAGGAGTGTACTTCGTGAAGTTCTTGCTGACGTTCCTGATGGAGTGGAGGTCATACTCCTCACCAGCCATCTGAGCCTGAACAGCCTCGATTGCGAGTGAGCCAAGACCAGCTGTTGTTGTATATCCGTAGCTGTATGCCCATGTTCCGAAACGTCCTGCGCCGCCCTTCTCTACGATAGCAGCCTCAACCTTTGCAAGGATTGCAGGGAAGTCGCCAGCTTCTGCGGAGAGGTCGATTCCGAGAGCTCCAGGATATCCCATGAGCGGTGAAGGAAGGTCAGCCTCTACAAAGTATCCGCCATACTCGATGAGCTGTCTGAGGAGAGGCTCTGTATGTGCATCGTTCGTACAGAAGAAAGCTGTGTTCTTGCCATATCTCTCAATCCAGTTCGGAGTCTGCTCAAGAATGTACTGCTGAGCACCTGCGATACCAACGTCGGATGTCGGGTCCGGAGCTGTCTCCATGACGAATGTCATGCCGAGCTGGTTGCATGTCTCTCTCATGATAGCGACTCTTCTCTGCATCTTCTCCATGGAGAGATGGCGCGGGAAGGAGATGTGCACGAATGTATCACATCCGAGCTCGTGTGCTGTCCTGATCATCAGGTATCCACGTGCTACGAAGTCGTTGGATGTTGCAAGGTCTGCTGCTCCTGCGATGAGGTATGGCTCCTCATGAGCCTCGCCTGCAAAGCAGAGGATGTCAGGTCTGACTTCCTTGATCTGGCGGAAAGCCTCCGCAGTTCCAGGAACAGCCTGATTGACGATGACTGCCTTCATGAGAGGATCATCTGCGAGACCGCGGATAACGGAGATTGTAGTCTCCTGCTCCTCCATGAAGTTGTCAGGATATGTCATGTGCTGGATGATACCGCCATCTGCTACCGCACCGTATTCCGCGATGAGAGCCTCAGCTCCGCGGAGGTCGTCCTCGGACTGTGATACAGTACCGGTTACGACACCGATGTGGAAGTCAGCTGCGAAAGCTGCTGCAGACAGGGTAACGAGTACGAGAAGAACTGAAAGAATTCTTTTCATATTAATCTCCCTTGTGTGTATTGATTATGTCTACCATATCATTGTTTGACTTATTCTGGCAAGCAGGATGCACAAAAGTGCATTATTATGCGTATTGCATGCAGAGTGACACTCTTTTCTGAGGATTTCCGCAGTGTCGTCTCCCTTTTCATTGCGTTTTAGGATATAATCGCGTTGGAGGCTTTATATGGCATTTACGGTTTACAGATGTGCAGCCTGCGGCGAGATGGTCATGGTACTGGAGAAAGGCACATGCGTTCCGCACTGCTGCGGTAAGGAGATGGCTGAGCTTAAGGCCAATACAACGGACGGGGCAAAGGAAAAGCACGTTCCCGCTGTCGAGGCAAAGGACGGGAAGCTTTTCGTGAAGGTCGGATCTGTAGAGCACCCCATGACTGAGGAGCACAGCATAAGATTCATCGCTGTCGAGAGAAAAGGCGGCGTAGAGGTGAAGTACCTCATGCCTGGTGATAAGCCAGAGGCTGTGTTCTCTTCTGATGATGCGGTTGCGGTATATGAGTACTGCAATCTCCATGGGCTCTGGAAGGCAGATCTCTGATTGTGGTCTGGAAGCGTCTTGCTATCGTGTTGCTCCTCTTTCTTGCTGTCTCATGCAGGAGCACGGAGCCTGTACAGTATACGGAGGACGAGATAAGGAATGCCCTTATGTCGCTTTCCTCCGATATGTTCTCTGAAGTCGACACGTCTAGTCCTGTCGATGCGGAGAGTATAATCGGGGCGCTTCCAGCGACTTATTCTGCATATGCGGAGTATGTTCCGCTTTACAGCACGATAGCTTCGGACTATGCGGAGAAGCTCTCCATGGTCATATCCCCGCTGCTGCCGCAGCCGATGCACCTCATACGCGATGCCGCATCCCTTATCGCTGAATCGGGGCTTTCTATATATATCCATGATGATACATCTTTCACGGAAGGCATCCGCCAGATGGTATACAGCGATGTCCTGGATATATACAGAAAAGGACTTTCATCCGAGGATGGCAATCTTATGGAGGCATTCTCTCAGTCCTATTCGGAGTTCATGGCTGTGAGGGCCGCGTATCTCAATCTCTCCTCCGTTGGCCATCCTGTATACATCCCCGAGCCAGGAAGAATAGATATCGAGCTGGCTGCTGCAATACTTGCAGATGAGCTTTTCAATCGTCTGGGTGAGGCTGAGAAGACGCTGAAGAATATGCCTTCTGGTTTGTCTTCCGGTTATTACTATGTCTTCTGGGGAGGGCGCTGATGGATCTCTTCTCTTCCTCTGTATCCCATTCAGAGGAGCCTCTTGCATCCAGAATGAGACCTCGTACGCTCGATGAGTATGTAGGTCAGGAACATATTCTTGGCAAAGGACGACTGCTCCGGCGTGCGATACAGGCCGACCAGCTGTCCTCTGTTATATTCTATGGACCTCCGGGGACGGGCAAGACGACGCTTGCTAGGGTCATAGCCAATACTACGCAGAGCCATTTCTCTACACTCAATGCCGTGCTTTCAGGTGTGAAGGAGCTCAGGTCCGAGATCGAGGATGCGAAAAACAGGCGAGACCTCTACGGAATGAGGACAATTCTCTTTGTCGATGAGGTCCACCGCTGGAATAAGAGCCAGCAGGATGCGCTTCTCCCGTGGGTCGAGAACGGGACGTTCATCCTTATCGGAGCTACGACGGAGAACCCTTACTTCGAGGTGAATGCCGCCCTCGTATCACGTTCCAGGATATTCCAGCTGAAGAAGCTTACCGATGATGACCTGATGCGTATCGCCCATGATGCCATCACCGATAAGGACCGGGGATACGGACGCTTTTCCGTTGAGTTCGAAGAGGGGGCGCTCGAGCATCTTGTTTCCGTTGCCGCGGGTGATGCCAGGTCTCTATTGAATGCGATAGAGCTCGCAGTTGAGACAACACCCGATTCTTTTCCGCCTCCTGACGGGACGAAGATCTATATATCTAAGGATACAGCGGAAGAATCAATCCAGCGCCGTGCTGTGCTTTATGACAAGGAGGGTGACTATCACTTCGATGTCATCTCGGCATTCATAAAGTCGCTTAGGGGATCGGATCCTGATGCCGCGCTGTACTGGCTTGCAAGGATGGTTGCCGCGGGGGAGGATCCTCGTTTTATTTTCCGCAGAATGATAATCCTTGCCGCGGAGGATGTTGGAATGGCTGATCCCATGGCTGTCCAGGTCGCAGTCGCTGATGCAGAGGCTTTTGACAGGATAGGTCTTCCTGAAGGGCGCTTCCATCTTGCCCATGCAGCGATATACCTATCGACATGTCCCAAGAGCAACTCCGCCCTGGGGTTTTTCGATGCCCTTTCCGATGTCGAGAAGGAGAAGGCGGAGGATGTTCCGAACCATCTTCGCGATCCGAATCGCGACAGCAAGGGATTCGGCCATGGTGAGGGCTATATGTATCCCCATTCCTATAAGGATCACTGGGTTGCACAGCAGTATCTGCCTACGGGACTTCAGGGGAAGATCTACTACAAGCCCTCCGATATGGGATATGAGAGCAGGATACGCGATGATGTGATGCTCCGGCGAGAGGCCCAGCTCGAGGCTGTGACAGAGGATGTGTATAAGGAGAACCTCACATTCTCACCAGGCGACAGGGCCAGGGAGAAATGGGCCGAGAGGGCTATGTCTGGACGCGCAGGGACTCTTCTTTCACTTACGAAGCGTCTCTATTCCGGCCTCGATATCCTCAGGAGCGATAATGTCCTCGTGCTCAATGCATCCCATGGTCTTCTGCTCTGGCCGCTTATGAAGAGGAATCCGGAAGGGCTGAGCGCCGCATCGGTCCGTACTGATAGCGACAAAGAGATAATAGCTCATTTCTCCTCAAGCCTGGAGGAGCTTCTCAGGCCTCTTGTAATCGTCTCTGATGCGTTCTCTGTCTTTGATAAGCTTGAGGATGGACTTATGTTCCGCGTTATTTCGGGAAGGAATGTGCTCTCAAGGCTTTCCGAGGATAGGAGAATACTGGAAAGGATGAAGGACAGGCTGGCGGATGATGGCATGATCGCACTTCTGGAGGTCATACCGCAGCTTTCATCGCGTCTCTCTGCTTTCGCGCCTGACAATCTCCGGGAAAAACTCGAGGAGGCGGAAAAGACGATCTATTCTGCTGATAACCCGCTTGTATCGTGGGGGAAGAAGGAGCTAGAGGAAGCTGTGCTTGCAGTCTTCCCTGAATCGGTATTCGAGTACTCTGAGAATATAGAGGTAAGGCATCTCTATCCTGAGGCGCTCCGGGGATTTTATAGGGGAAGCTATCACATCTCGGGGATTGCGGAAGATGAATTCGTAAATGCATTCGGGGACCGTGAGGTGAAGTGGTCGAATACAGTTGCCATCATCCGCTCAGGATTTGCTGCGGCAAAGGATAATCCATCTGCTGAGGACTGGATGGCCGTGAACGGCAAAGTCCATTAGCGGCGCTTGCGGATGACCATTCCTATTCCAGAAGCCCTGAAGGCCATCTCGATCGAGAAGCTTGCAATCTTCTCCACAGGACAGCTGCATCCGCTGTTGATCCAGTCACGGACAATGCCCACGATGCCATTGATGCAGAATACATAGCTCATCCTTGCAAGGTCCTCATCATCGAATGGGGTGAATTCATTGTATCTGTCCATTATGACCTTGATGAGCCTTTCACCGAAGGAGTTGTCCACACCATCAGTCATAAGCACCTTCACGATATCCCTGTTCTCCTTCACATAGCTCATAAATGCAGTGAACGTCTTTGCGATATCGTCCGGTGATGATGATGAGAATACAGGCAGGTGTGAAAGAAGCTCTTCCTCCATCTCGTCGATAAGGTCCCGCTGGCATGTGTAATGGGCATAGAAAGTGCTCCGGTTGACTCCAGCCTTTTCTGCGATCATTCGTATGGAGATGTTATCCATCGGTTCTGCAAGCAGCAGCTCTGTGAGTGCCTTCCTGAGCTTTTCCTTCGTGTCAGCGATACGTCTGTCATTTGTCACAAGTGAATGCTAGCCGACCCATTTCCCTCTGTCAATGTCGGTGGTATGCATCAAAGGTATATGGTAGAATCATGGAGGAGGGTTTTCTATGTATGCGCTTAAGGGAAATCTTATATGGACAGAGGAGCCTGGATGCTTCAGAGTGCTTGAGAATGGATACCTTCTCATCAAGGACGACAGGATAGCCGCTGTCTCTGCAGAGCCTTTTGCCGGAGTCATGACGGAGGATTTCGGATCCCGCCTCATAATCCCTGGACTCTATGACCTCCACCTCCATGCTCCGCAGTATATGTTCGCAGGGCTTTTTATGGATGATGAGCTCCTTGTCTGGCTCGATAAGCATACATTTCCTTTAGAGGCAAGGTTTTCTGATATCGACTTTGCAGCCAAGGCATATAAAGCTTTCGTCGATGACCTGAAGTATAGTTTTACAGTAAGAGCTTCCGTATTCGGTACCATACATAAAGATTCAACTTTACTGCTTATGTCGCTTCTGGAGGAGGCTGGACTTCATGGGTATGTTGGAAAGGTGTCGATGGACCGCAATTCGCCTGACAGTCTCAGAGAGACCACTGCGGATGCCATCGAAGATGAGCTTGAATTCCTTGATAAAGTCTCGGAATACAGGAATGTGAAGCCGATTGTCACGCCTCGCTTCATTCCCTCATGCTCAGATGGGCTTCTGTGTGCGCTCGGTTCGATTTCGAAAGAGCATGATCTTCCTGTTCAGACCCATCTCGATGAGAACCCCGGCGAGATTGAATGGGTGAAGGAGCTTATGCCGGATAGCAAGAGCTATGCGGAGGCATATGAGCGCTTCGGGCTTCTTGATACAAAGAGCATCATGGCCCACTGTGTGTGGATAACTGAGGAGGAGATGGATATCCTCCAGTCTCACGGGTCTTATATAGCGCATTCTCCGTCATCGAATATGAATCTATCATCTGGGATAGCGCCTGTCCGCCGCTTTCTTGAGAGAGGAATGAACATCGGACTTGCTACCGATACAGCGGGCGGATCATCTCTTTCTATGCTCAGGATGATTACCGATGCTATAGCTTCCTCAAAGCTCCGATGGCGGCTTGTAGATGACTCACTTGCTCCACTGAGATTCTCCGAGGCATTCTATCTCGCATCGAAGGGCGGAGGCTCTTTCTTCGGGAATGCTGGATCGTTTGAGGAGGGCTATGCTGCTGATATCCTTGTTCTCGATGATGCATCCAGCGAGATGACAGTTCTCTCGCCTGAGCTCTCGCTCCCAGAGAAGCTTGAGTTCTATGCGTATCGTGCCCCTGATAGAAGACCGTTTGCGAAATACGTTGCGGGGAAGAGGATTGTGTGATGAATATCATTGAGCGTATTTCTTCGGGGAAAACACTCTCTGTAGAGGAATGGATCCAGGCAATTGACTATAACGATCCGGGATATGCGGAGGAGCTGAAGGCTGCTGCCTCCGTAACCCGTGACAGAATCTATGGCAGGAAAGTGTTTGCAAGAGGGCTTATTGAGTTTACATCATACTGCAGGAATGACTGCTATTACTGCGGGCTAAGAAGGAGCAACAGGGATGCGCTCCGCTACAGGCTCTCATATGATTGCATAATGGATACGGCAGATGCGGGATACATGGCAGGTTTCCGTACATTTGTCCTCCAAGGCGGGGAGGACAGCTATTTCAATGATGAGCGTCTTATCATGATAGTACGTGGCATAAAGGAACGTTATCCCGATGCCGCAGTTACGCTCAGCGTGGGAGAGAGAAGCTTTGAGAGCTATAAAGCACTTAAGGAGGCTGGTGCCGACAGGTATCTCCTGCGCCATGAGACTGCTGACAGCATCCATTACAGGAAGCTTCATCCTGATGATATGAGCCAGGAGAACAGGATAAGGTGCCTGCATGATCTGAAGAGTCTGGGGTATCAGACGGGGGCAGGGATGATGGTCGGCTCTCCTGGTTCTTCATCAAGAACACTTGCTGAGGATATGGTATTCCTCTCATCCCTTAAGCCAGAGATGGTCGGCATTGGTCCATTCATTCCCCATAGCGCAACTCCTTTCAGGAATGAGGAGCGCGGAAGCGTGGATCTCACTCTGAGGATGGTTGCGCTTGTCCGTCTTGCGCTTCCCCATGCGATGATCCCTTCAACGACCGCTCTTGCTACAGCATCCTCCGATGGTCAGCTTCAGGGAATCCTGCATGGCGCGAATGTGATCATGCCTGACATAACACCTCCTGCAGAGCGCGGCAAGTACATGATCTACGATGGAAAGAAGATTACGGGCGATGAGGCCGGAGAGAACCTTCGCCAGATAGCTGAAAGCGTGGGATCGATAGGGTATGAGCTCTCGATGGAGCGTGGTGATTACATTCCCTGAACATTGCAATTCCATACATTCTCGTCTGACAGTGATTGCTTATTTGTATCAGAGCCTGATTCTTTTTACTATAAATCAATATAGGAAAAGTATGAAAATACATAGTTTTTCATATTAATTGATATTCAATTCAGAAATTCCTGTACTGATTTCATCCAAGATTCATCCGCAGAAATCCATAATGACTGCTTGTGATTCTGACATTCCCATTACTTGTTGTACTGTATCCTCTTCTGGTAAAATGTAGTTACCGAAGCCAGGTTTTCCGACGCGAGGTCCTATTATCATCTAATGTGCTGAAGGGAAAGAAACCTGACCCGTTAAGGAGAGAATATGTACGACAGAAAATCAATGAAGGCCGATGATTTCATCAACCATGATGAGATTATGGAGACTCTCAGCTATGCTGAAGCGAATAAGGATAACAGGGCTCTGATCGAGAGCCTGATCGAGAAGGCAAAGAAGAGAAAGGGGCTTGAGCACAGGGAGGCTGCTGTCCTGCTTGACTGTACAATCCCTGATCTTAATGAGGAGATCTTCCGTCTTGCAAATGAAATCAAGAATGATTTCTATGGGAACAGGATCGTTATGTTCGCACCTCTGTATCTCTCGAATTACTGCGTGAATGGCTGTGTATACTGCCCGTATCATGCGAAGAACAAACATATTCCTCGCAAGAAGCTTACTCAGGATGAGATCAGGCAGGAGGTCATCGCTCTGATGGATATGGGCCATAAGCGTCTTGCGCTTGAGACAGGGGAGGACCCTGTTAACTGCCCGATCGACTATGTCCTTGAATCAATCAAGACCGTTTACTCTGTAAAGCATAAGAATGGTGAGATAAGGCGCGTTAATGTCAATATCGCGGCAACAACGGTTGAGAACTACAGAAAGCTGAAGGAAGCAGGTATAGGTACGTATATACTCTTCCAGGAGACATACAACAAGGAAAGCTATCTCAAGCTCCATCCGACAGGGCCGAAGCATGATTACGACTACCATACGGAGGCTATGGACAGGGCCATGGAGGGCGGTATCGATGATGTTGGATGCGGTGTTCTCTTCGGGCTTGAACTCTATAGATATGAATTCACAGGTCTTCTGATGCATGCAGAGCATCTCGAGGCCGTGCATGGGGTAGGGCCGCATACAATCTCTGTCCCGCGTATCCGCCGCGCAGATGATATCGATCCATCAGCATTCGACAACGGTATCGATGATGATACATTCGCAAAGATCGTCGCATGTATCCGCATTGCGGTCCCATATACAGGAATGATTATCTCTACCCGTGAGTCCCAGGCGACAAGGGAGCGTGTCCTGCACCTTGGAATCTCCCAGATCTCAGGCGGTTCAAGGACGAGCGTAGGAGGATATGCAGAGGAGGAAGAGGAGGATTCATCTCAGTTCGAGGTCTCGGACAGGAGATCGCTCGATGAGGTAGTGAGATGGCTTATCGGGATGGGCTATACGCCATCATTCTGCACAGCATGCTACAGGGAAGGGCGTACAGGAGACAGATTCATGTCTCTCTGCAAGTCAGGCCAGATCCAGAATTGCTGTCTTCCGAATGCCCTGATGACGCTTAAGGAGTATCTGATTGACTATGCGTCGCCCGAGACGAAGAAGGCCGGCGATGAGATGATACTCCGTGAGGTCGAGACAATCCCGAACGAGAATGCAAGACGCATCGTCAAGGAGCGTCTTGAGCTTATCGAGAAGGGTGAAAGGGATTTCAGGTTCTGATATGGCACTCTCTGGGACACCATCATCTGCTAGAAAGCATATTGGCATATTCGGGCGGAGGAATGCTGGAAAATCGAGTCTGCTGAATGCGATTGCATCGCAGGATCTTGCTGTCGTGTCACCTGTCAAGGGCACGACAACTGATGCTGTGTCGAAGGCGATGGAGATACTTCCTGCAGGTCCTGTGCTTCTTATCGATACTCCGGGACTGGATGATGATGGCATCATCGGCTCTGAACGTGTAAAGAGGGCTAGAAAGGCTCTCTCGACAGTCGATGCTGCGCTTGTCGTCATTGATGCAGCAACGGCTCCGGATGAAACAGACCTAGGGATAATAATGTCCCTGAAGGATCGGTCGCTTCCGTATATCGTTGTCATAAACAAGATCGATGCCATCGATGGAGAGTACAGTTACAGGACTCAGCTTCCCTCTGATGCAAAAATCCTGGCTGTCAGCTCTGTCACGAAGGCCGGGATTGATGAGCTTAAGACGGAGATCGGCAGGATGCTGGCAGGTGGTGAGGAAAAGCCGCTTGCACGGGACCTCTTCAATCCAGGCGATACCGTCGTTCTCGTCATTCCCATCGATCAATCTGCCCCGAAAGGCAGATTGATACTCCCGCAGCAGCAAACGATCAGGGATATTCTTGATGGCAATGGCTCTGTGATGATGGTGAAAGAGGATGGCCTGGAGAAAGCCCTTGCTGTCAATCCATCGCTTGTGATTACAGACAGCCAGGTGTTCGGACTAGTATCAAGGATTGTTCCTGATTCCATACCTCTTACATCATTCTCAATACTCTTTGCCCGTTACAAAGGAGGCCTTGAGTGTGCTGTCAGGGGAGTGAAGGCCGTTGAGAGCCTGAAGGATGGGGACAGAGTCCTTATATCGGAAGGGTGCACACACCACCGGCAGTGCGGGGATATCGGGAGGGACAAGATACCACTATGGCTGTCGAAGAGGACAGGAAAGAAGCTCTCATTTGATTTCTCATCCGGCATGGGCTTCCCTGAGGACCTCTCTCAATACAGCCTCATCGTCCACTGCGGAGGATGCATGCTCACGGAAGGGGAGATGGGAGCAAGGCGGAGAGAAGCCGAAGCTCAGGGCATACCGATGACGAATTACGGTATATTGATCGCATACATCAATGGGATACTCAGCCGGAGCCTCTCCGTCTTCCCTGATATACAGCGTCTTCTGTAATCACCTGCAGCGGTACATAACGACACCAGCATTGCCGTTTGTCGGGTACCGCTTTATCTCATATCTCTCAGGGAATGCCCTGATAAGATCTGAGAGCTTCTGGAAGCCATAGAGATATGTATTGAACTCGGGCTTGACCCTCTTTATATACGTTCCGGCGCTGCTTACGTTTATGAATCCGTCATCATCCTGGTACTTCTCATAGGCTATGCGGAGCAGCGTATGGATCTCATCGATATCCGGTGCATCGCTGTCTCTCTCATCGATGCTGTCCGCGACTGCGCTGTCCTGCTTCTTCGTGCTCTTCTGGCTCTTCTTGTCGGTCTTCTTCTGCTTCTTTGGCTCCGATGACTTGAGGTACTCAAGGTATATGAAGTCATCGCAGGCATTGCAGAAGGCCTCGGGAGTCTTCTTCTCGCCGACGCCGATCACATACATCCCCGATTCCCTGAGCCGTACTGCAAGGGGAGTGAAGTCGCTGTCGCTGGAGACGAGCGCCACAGCATCATACATGCCGGTATGGAGCAGATCCATTGCATCAATCACCATCGCAATGTCTGTTGTGTTCTTCCCTGCGACATAGTCGAACTGCTGCTCGGCCTTGATCGCAAGTCTCTTTATCTCATCCTCCCACTTGGAAAGGATCTGCTTCTTCCAGTTCCCGTATGCCTTCTTTACTATTATCCTGCCGTATGCGGAGAGCTCATGCAGTACGCTCTCAATCTTAGGCAGCTGTGTATTGTCTGCATCGATGAGCACAGCCATCGACTGGAAATCATTCTCACGTGGATCATTCATGCCATGAATATATCAGGAAAGGGAAGCTTTTGCATCAATAATCAGTAAGCATAAGCTATCTTAGGTTGTTGACTGTTAATTTCAGTTAGAGTAGACTAACCACCGATGGAAGACCATCAAGAGGAGAACAATGATGCCATTGAACATGATAGGCGCAGGCAATTCGGCTTTCGTGCGCAGGGTAAGCGGCAATGATGAGACGAGACGGTATCTCGGGAATCTGGGATTCGTGAACGGAGCGGAGGTCCATGTCGTTTCCGAGATCGGCGGGAATGTGATTGTGAGCATCAAGGATTCGAGAATCGCGATAAACAAGGATATGGCCAGCCATATTCTCGTATGACTGGAAGGAGTATAGATATGACACTAGGGGAAGCAAAGGTCGGAAGCACTGTGACAGTGCGGAAGATCGATGGAGATAGTGCGTACAAGCGCCGCATTATGGACATGGGAATCACGAAAGGAACTGAGCTCTTCATCAGGAAGGTTGCTCCGCTTGGAGATCCTGTTGAGATCACTGTCAGGGGCTATGAACTCAGTGTAAGAAAGAATGATGCATCGTGCGTCATCGTTGAGTGAGGTGAAGGAAATGAGCTATAGATTCGCGCTTGCAGGCAATCCTAACTGCGGAAAGACAACTATGTTCAATGCGCTCACCGGCGCTAATCAGTATGTCGGCAACTGGCCTGGCGTAACTGTCGAGAAGAAGGAAGGAAAGGTTAGGGGCAGAAAGGGGCAGGAGACTGTCGTTACAGATCTTCCTGGTATCTATTCCCTTTCTCCATATACACTTGAAGAGGTTGTAAGCCGCAATTACATCCTTCATGACAACCCCGATGTGATCATCGATCTCGTCGATGCGACGAATATCGAGAGGAATCTCTATCTGACGACACAGCTTATCGAGACAGGCGTTCCTGTCGTGATTGCCCTGAATATGGCGGACCTAATTGAGAAGCGTGGTCTCAGGATCGATACAAAGAGGCTTTCGATGGTGCTTGGCTGTCCGGTAATAGAGACATCGGCGCTGAAGAAGACAGGCCTCGATGCAGTCATCAGGGAGGCGGAGAAGACCGCTGATTCAAAGACGGGAAAGCTTCCTGGCGATATCTTCTCAGATGAACTTGAGAAGGCTATCGCGGATGCGAAATCGCTTCTTCCTGCATCTGTTTCTCCCGAGAAGCAGCGCTGGTTTGCGGTCAAGCTTCTTGAGAATGATGAGAAGGCGATGGCAGAGCTTGCGCTCTCTGCAGACTCGAAGAAGAAGGCAGAGGAGATCAGGAAGGCTATTGAGAAGAACCATGATGACGATATGGAATCAATCATCACTGATGCACGCTATAAGTACATCCAGCAGATAGTCTCTACATGCGTGAAGAAGGGCAAGGCGGAGATGTCCACAACCGACAGGATCGACAGGATTGTCACCAACAGAATCCTTGGTATTCCAATCTTCATCGCAGTTATGTTCGTTGTCTACTATGTCTCTGTCACGACTGTAGGAACATGGGTTACTGACTGGACGAATGATACATTCGGAGGCTGGGTTGCCGATCTCTTTACCAATGGCCTTGCCGCGATAGGAGCTGGCGATCTTGCTACGAGCCTTGTCGTCGATGGCATTGTCGGAGGTCTTGTCGCTGTTCTCGGGTTCGTTCCGCAGATGGCGATACTCTTCCTGTTCCTCTCCATCCTCGAGGACTGCGGCTACATGGTCCGCATCGCATTCGTCATGGACAGGGTGTTCAGGCATTTCGGTCTTTCAGGCAAGAGCTTTATTCCGCTTCTCATCTCATCTGGATGCGGTATCCCTGGAATCATGGCATCGCGCACGATCGAGCAGGATAACGACAGAAGGCTGACTATAATGACATCGACATTCGTCCCATGCGGCGCAAAGCTTCCTGTAATAGCGCTTATGGGCGGTGTGATGGCTGGAGCTGCTACGGGATACGCAGGAAGCGCATGGGTCGCGCCTGCTATGTACTTCATCGGCATCGCTGCGGTCCTTGTCTCCGCGATAATGCTCAAGAAGACAAAGCCATTCAGCGGAAAACCTGCACCTTTTGTCATGGAGCTTCCTGCATACCACATCCCTTCTGCGAAGACTGTTCTTCTCCATGTATGGGAGAGGCTCAAGGGCTTCATCATCAAGGCAGGAACAATCCTCTTCCTCGCATGCGTTGTCATGTGGTTCCTCTCCGGATTCGGCTTCGGCCCGGATGGATTCGGAATGGTCGAGGATAGCTCTGACAGCCTTCTTGCAGTCATCGGCGGAGCCATTGCTCCTATATTCGCTCCTCTCGGATTCGGCCAGTGGCAGCCTGTTGCGGCATCCCTTTCAGGATTCACCGCTAAGGAAGCAATCGTATCGACAATGGGAGTTCTTGCGAATGTCGAGGCTGGAATGGAGGAGGATGCCGTAGCTGTCGCATCGGTAATCGGGTCATGGTTCCCGACAGCGCTCGCAGCATTCTGCTTCCTGATGTTCAACCTGCTCGATTCTCCATGTCTTGCTGCTATAGCGACAATGGCCCAGCAGCTCCAGTCGAGGAAGTGGTTCTGGTTTGCGATCATCTTCCAGAATGTCTTCGCATACGTTGTGACGCTTATCGTATACCAGCTTGGAATGCTCTTTGCTGGCGGCGGATTCGGTATCGGAACGATAGTCGCGATTGTCCTTCTTGCAGGTATGCTCTATATGCTCTTCCGCCCGGATCCATACAAGGATCTCAAGGTCTACTCGAAGAGATCTGTGCAGGCTGCGGCTGTATAAGGATGCATGCGTAGAACGCATTCATATAACCAACCGGAAGGCGGGGCAACCCGCCTTCCTATCAAGGAGGGTTTATGGCAGATATCGCAGTACTGGCGATTGTAGCGGTCTATTCCGCATTCATTGTCTGCAGGATCGTCAGAAGAAGAAGGAGAGGAGGGGGCTGTGCCGGATGCGTATCAGGTTCATGTGCAGGATGCCATGGCTGCTCTTCCTCCTATATAGATAGCCTCATAAAGAGCGCTGCAGACAGGAAGGAGTGACCATGGGAGACGCAGGGACTTCCATGTTCTATGTCTTTGCGATCTTCATTGCCGCATACTTCATCGGAATGGGGATCTATCTCATGGTGCAGAGGATACGGAAGCTGAGTGATAGGAAGCGGGACAGCCGCTTCAGGGAAAACTGATATGGTTGATGTGATCATAGTACTAATCGTTGCTGTTATGATTGTCTTCGCAGCGCGTGGCAGCGTTAAGCACTTCAAAGGCGAAGGTCCATGCTGCGGCGGAGGATCGTCGGTGAAAGCAGGGGAGAAGGTGCTGAACGGACCGGTGATGAAAAGGCGTACTGTCAGGATTGAGGGAATGCACTGCCAGAATTGCGCGGACCGTGTGAAGGCGGCAATCAATGCAGTCGACGGCGCTGCAGCGGAGTTCGTAGATCCGAAAGCGGGAATCGCCGATGTGAAGTTCGACCGCAATACCGATGATTTCCTTGTCAGGAAAGCAATTGAGAACGCTGGTTACAGAGTTGTCTCGATGAGCTGAATCCTTTATGTGAAGGGCAGCGAGCCTATGCCATGCATTCCAGCAGGCACAGGCTCTTTCCTTTTCACAGGCTTTCGGCCTTCCTGAGTTCTGTCTTTATGATCTTCCCGCTTATCGTCTTCGGGAAGCCTTCCGTGAATGAGAGCTTCCTTATCCACTTGTATTCGGCAAGACGGGAGTTGCAGTAGTCCTTTATCTCCTTGCCAAGCTCCTTTGTTGGCTCAAAACCCGGCTTCGGATGGACGATAGCCTTTACCGCCTGCCCACGGAGTGGGTCTGGAATGCCTATGACGGAGCATTCAAGGACTGCGGGGTGGGTTATGAGGATATCCTCGATCTCTCCCGGGCCGATGCGGAATCCACCGCTCTTGATGATATCGTCAAAGCGTCCCATGAACCACAGATAGCCATTCTCATCCATCGAGGCAGAGTCCCCTGTATGGTACACCCCGTCTCTCCATACCTCCTTGTAGAGATTATCGTTGCCAAGGTATCCGGAGAATATCCCGAGGGGCTTCTTTCCATCCCTGGGCAGTATGGCTATCTCGCCCCGTTCTCCGCGCTTTACTTCGCAGCCATCGCTGTCGATGATCCTCACATCGTAGAGAGGAGAGGGGATGCCCATGGAGCCATCGACTGCCGGAACGCCTTTGAGGTTTCCTGCAATGAGCACTGTCTCAGTCTGACCGTATCCTTCATGGAGATCCAGACCCGTCTTCTCCTTGAATCGCTGGAATATCTCGGGATTGAGGTATTCGCCTGCGGTCGATGCGTGCCTGAGCGTAGGCATTGCCTCGATGCCTTTCTTCACAAGGTATCTGTAGACTGTCGGGGGTGCGCAGAAGGATGTCACACCGTATCTGTTTATGACAGATACTAGCTGTCCCGGGTCGAAGTTGTCGAAGTCATAGGCCATCACAGCGCTTCCCGCAAGCCATTGTCCGTAGATCTTCCCCCAGGAGGCCTTTGCCCATCCTGTCTCGGCTACCGTGAAGTGCAGTCCATTGTCCTCCGCTCCCTGCCAGCATGCTGCTGTGACGATATGGGCAAGAGGGTAGGTAAAGTCATGCACCACACCTTTAGGATACCCCGTCGTTCCCGATGTGAAGTATATAAGCATTGGATCGGTAGCTTTCGTTTCGATCCTCTCGAGCTCTTCGCTCTTATCCTTCTCCTCCTTGGAGAAGTTCCTGTATCCCTCGATATCCCTCTCTATTGTCCACAGCTGGGTAGCAAGACCCGCGCTTCTGACTGCACTGAGGATATTTTCCGCTGTTGATCCGAGCGGTGTCACGATAGCGGCCTTAGCTTCGGATGTCTTAAGCCTGTAGGCATAATCCGAAGAGGTGAGCATATGAGTGACCGGAATCATCACCGCCCCTATGCGGTGAAGGGCAACGGCCAGTGGCCAGTACTGGTAATGGCGCCTGAGTGCAACGATTACCCGGTCACCTCTTGCTATACCGTTATCGAGAAGGACATGTGCATACCGTATGCTCATCCTTGAGATATCAGAGAAGGAGAGAATGCGCTCATCACCTTCGGTATTGCACCATACAAGGGCTTTCTTTTCCGGATCGGACTTTGCGATTCTGTCCACAACGTCATATGCGAAGTTGAAGTTCTCCGGATAGTGGAACTCTATCTTCCCAGGCTTTCCGTTCTCTTCATCTATAGTACAGTACTCTCTGTAAATCATGTTGTTCTCCTTCCGAATGAACGGAAACGCTGGTATCTTCGCTCAAGAAGACAGCTGTCTGCCATGAGCTGTCTGATCTCATCGGACATGTCGTCCTTCAGCTTTGCGTAGAAATCCTCTGTCCCGATTCCTTCCTCGCTTATTGTCCTGTCCGCGATTCCGAAGCTGAGAGCATCTGCTGCGGTAAGATGCAGCGCATCAGCAGCCTCTGCAGCCCTTGTTCCATCACGCCAGAGTATGCTTGCGCATCCTTCAGGAGAAATTACGGAATAGACAGCATTCTCAAGCATCCAGAGTCTATCTGAGAGGGCGAGGGCTAGCGCTCCTCCGCTTCCTCCTTCTCCAATGAGGACTGTGAGTACAGGGACCTCCAGTGCGCTCATCTCCAGAAGATTCTCCGCTATTGCCTGTCCCTGTCCACGCTTTTCAGCCCCGACTCCGCAGTATGCTCCCGATGTGTCGACGAATGTGATGACAGGGCGTGAGAACTTCTCCGCCTGCTTCATCAGCCGCAGTGCCTTCCTGTAGCCTTCCGGCTCAGGTGCTCCGAAGGATCTCTCCATCCTTTCCGCGGTTGAGTGACCTTTCTCTATACCGATGACCGTTACCGGGATATCCCCAAGCCAGGCTATGCCTCCGACGACAGCTTTATCGTCTCCATGCCTTCTGTCCCCATGGAACTCTATGAAGCCCCTGAAGATGGAATGGATGAAGTCAAGTGCTGTCGGCCTTGAGGATAGCCTTGCTGTCTTTACGCGTTCATAAGCTTCCATCGGGACTCCTTCTGCAGTGCAGGGCAAGTATCGAGGCAATCGTCTCCTTCTCAACAATCCTGCTTATAACCATGTCCGCAAAACCATGTTCCATTATGAATTCTGATGTCTGGAATCCCCTTGGCAGTTTCTGCCTCATGGTCTCCTCAATGACCCTCCGCCCAGCGAAGCCGACCGTTGCGCCTGGCTCTGCGAGTATTATGTCTCCCTCCATCGCAAACGAGGCTGTTACACCACCTGTCGTAGGATCCGTGAGGACCGTTATATACAGCAGTCCTTTATCAGAATGTCTTCTGACAGCTGCGCTTGTCTTCGCCATCTGCATGAGCGAGAAGAGGCCCTCCTGCATCCTTGCCCCTCCTGAGACCGTCCATCCGACGACAGGAAGCCTGTTCTCCGCGGCATATTCGAAGAGCAGTGTGATCTTCTCTCCGGCGGCAGCTCCCATAGATCCCATCATGAAGAGGGAATCCATCGAGAACACAGCAGCAGGAAATCCTCCTATCTCTGCCGTTCCAGTAATCACCGACTCATTCTCTCCGCTCTTTGCCTTTGCGCTTATGAGCTTCTCGCGGTAGCCCGGGAAGGAGAGGGGATCATCGGATTCGATACCGCTGAAAAGCTCTGTAAATGTGCCGCTGTCGGTCATGTATCCGAGCCTCTTGCGTGCCCCGATTCTGAAGTGATGCCCGCATATGCATGTCATAAGCATGCTTTCCGCCTGGCTTTCCTTCAGTGTACGGTGGCAGTTCGGACAGACGACCTCGCTCTCGCCATATATGGGCGCAGCGCTTCGTCCTTCCTTCTCCAGTTCATTCCTGGCTTTGTATTCGAAGTTAAGGAGCATCATCTTCCTTCCATGAAATCGGTTGTGTAATCACCGGAAAGGAATGCCGGATCGCTTATGATTCCAAGCTCCTCTCCGATATTCGTGTCTATGCCGTCTATCACTAGCTCGCACAGATAAGCCCTCATTTTCCTTATCGACTCCTCCCTTGTCCTTGTGTAGACAATGAGTTTGCCGACAAGCGGGTCATAGTATGGAGGCACATCGGTGCCAGGCTCCAGATATGTATCGAACCTGACGAATGGTCCTCCCGGGATATGTATCCTTCTCACCGTTCCGGGCGTTTTCGCGTTTATCCTGCATTCGATTGCCGCACCGCTCAGCCTTACATCCTTGTGTGTGAAGGAGATAGGTATACCTGCTGCTATCCTTATCTGCCACTTCACGAGGTCGGTTCCCGTAAGAATCTCCGTAACTCCATGCTCAACCTGCAGGCGGAGATTCATCTCCATGAAGTAATAGTGGCCTGTGCTGTCCAGAAGGAACTCAAGCGTTCCTGCGCCTGTGTATCCAATCTTCTTTACGGCATCTTCGGTCTTCGCCAGAAGCTCGGATCTTATTGTTCTGTCTAGGCCGGGGGATGGCGATTCCTCCAGAAGCTTCTGATGCCTTCTCTGGATGGAGCAGTCCCTCTCTCCGAGAGCAATCGCATTGCCGAATTCGTCAGCGAGGACCTGCACTTCTATGTGCCTTGCCTTCTCAATGCATTTCTCAAGGTATAGACCGCCATCGCCGAATGCGGTTTCGCTTTCTTTGACAGCTACCGGATACGCATCCCTGAGCTCTTCAGCCGAGTATGCGGGTCTTATTCCTCTGCCTCCGCCCCCGGACCTTGCTTTGAGCATCACTGGATACCCGATGCTTTCAGCCTCTTTCAGTGCCTCATCCACGCTGCTGAGTGTGCCGGTGCCGGGGATTACAGGAAGGCCTGCATCGGATGCGAGCTTCTTTATGGCGGATTTATCCGACAGCCGCATCATCGTCTCTGCATCCGGGCCGATGAATGCTATCCCATTCTTCCTGCATTCATCTGCAAGTGCAGGATTTTCTGAAAGGAATCCATACCCGGGGTGTATAGCATTTGCCTTCGTTGCGAGGGCTGCGCTTATTATGCTGCTGATGCTGAGATAGCTTTCCGCTGCCGGAGCAGGGCCTATGCATATGCTTTCATCCGCAAGCGCGGAGTGAAGGGCGTTCCTGTCTGCTTCTGAGTAGACAGCTACGGTCTTTATCCCCATCTCCTTGCAGGCGCGGATTATCCTTACGGCTATCTCCCCGCGGTTTGCAATCAGGATTTTTGAGAACATACCTGATCCTTTCCCGCGATGGCGAATGAAAACGAAGCTGTTATCGCGAGATTGCCTCCGGCATAGCCTTCGCCTTCCGCGAAATAGAACGGACCTTTTGATTTCGTAATCCTGCACTTCGTCCTGAACTCATCTCCGGGATGCACCGGAGATCTGAATCTGACCTTGTCCAGCCCTGCATATACAGGAAGGCTATTCTCATCGAGAGCACCTTCAAGAAGCACGCACGCAGTCTGTGCGAGGATCTCACATAGGATAACGCCAGGGACGATAGGAAAGCCTGGGAAATGCCCGTCAAGAAAGAACTCAGTCCCCTTTATCCTGTACATTCCCTCCGCTTCATCGCCGTTTTTTGTGACCTCATCGAGAAGGAGCATGCTGTTCCTGTGCGGGAGGAGTTTCATGATCTCTGTCCTGTCCATCAAGTCCTCCTGATCCTGAAGAGCGGGGTGCCAAACCCGATGACAGCACCATTCTTCTGAAGCACGTCGAGTATGACGCAGTCATTCTCTGCTGTAATCTCATTCAGCAGCTTCATCGCCTCTATGATGCACACAGTCTCTCCCTTCCTTACTGTTTTTCCGGGAATCACATAGGGATCGGCATTCTCCGCAGGAGAGGTATAGAAGACACCTACCATCGGAGAGACAATCACATCGTCATCCGAAGCGGGAGATGGTTCCTCCTGCCTCTCTTCAGCGCTATCCTGAGTCCTATAGACAGCAGGTGAGGGGGATGGGGCATTGCCTCTCTCAAGGCGCACAGTACAGCCGTTCTCATTGACCTCAAGCCCCGTCAGCTCAAGCTCCTTCATCAAAGTCGCATATTTCCTGATTGACTCCTCTGTCATCATACCCTCCTGAATGCGAGGACCGCATTATGTCCTCCGAATCCGAGGGAGGATGAGAGTGCTATATCGATTTTCGCCTCGCGTGCTGAAAGCGGTACGTAATCGAGGTCGCAGTCAGGATCCTTCTCCAGAAGATTGATCGTCGGCGTGACGATTCCGGTCTCAAGCGTCTTCAGCGCGACTATCGCCTCAAAGGCGCCTGCTGCGCCGAGCATGTGTCCCGTCATGGACTTGGATGAGCTTATCATGGCTTTCCTGGCATTCTCCTCTCCGAGAGCGCCTTTTATCGCAAGGGTCTCTCCCTTGTCATTCAGCGGCGTTCCCGTGCCATGGGCATTGATGTAGACCGTTCCATTGCCGTCCCAGCAGGATTCCCTGAGAGCCTCCTCTATGGCTCTTCTTCCTCCCTCTGCATCGGGAGCAGGGGCTGTCATATGATAAGCATCGCATGTCGAGCCGTAGCCAGTGATCTCTCCATAGATATGTGCACCTCTCGCTTTTGCCCTTCCGTATTCCTCAAGGACAAGGCTGGCAGCGCCTTCTCCGATGACAAAGCCTGCACGTCTTCTGTCGAATGGGAGTGAAGCGGCATCCGGATCTGATGATACAGTAAGTGCCTGCATATTCTGGAAGCCTGCAACGCCGATCTCGGTTATGGCGGCTTCCGTGCCTCCTGTGATGACCGCATCGGCATATCCATGGCGTATTGCCCTTACAGCCTCGCCGATGGCATTCGAGCCCGATGCACATGCTGTTACGGCAGGAAGAGCCGCTCCCTTGCAGCCGAATCTGATTGCTATCATTCCTGCAGCCATGTTCGCGATGAGCATAGGAATCAGGTATGGAGAGACACGTCCCGGACCTCTGTCAATGAGCTTCCTCATCTCTGCGGAGAATGTGGTTATTCCTCCGATTCCGCTGCCGAAATAAACGGCGAACCTCTCCGGATCGACAGTCCCTTCTATGCCGCTTTCCTGCACAGCCTGCACTGAGGCTGCAATCGCATACTGGACGTTTTTGTCGGTCCTGAGAACCTCTGCCTTCTCCATATATGCCCTAGGATCGAAATTCTTGATCTCTGCAGCAAGTTTTGCTTTATAATTATCTGTATTGAAATAAGTTATATTCCCAATTCCGGATTGCCCCGCCACAAGGCTGTCCCATGCTTCGGCGACATTATTCCCCACAGGGCTTATCGTCCCCATACCGGTGACGACAACGCGTCTTGCTTCCATATTGACTCCTTACATTGCTAGTCCGCCATCGACTCTGATGACCTCTCCCGTTATATACGGGGAGGTGATGAGGAATGCAGCGGCGGATGCTACATCCTCTGCTTCTCCCATCCTCCCTAAGGGAATTGATGACAGGAGGGGATTATTGTCCTCTATATCCTTTGTCATATCGGTTCTTATGAAACCTGGCGCGATGGCATTGCAGGTTATTCCCTTGGGCGCGAGCTCTCTGGCAACGGACTTCGTCAATCCAATCAGTCCAGCTTTCGAAGCAGAGTAGTTCGCCTGTCCCGCATTGCCCATAAGACCGGATACAGAGCTTATGTTCACAATCCTCCCGCCTTTGCTTCGCAGAAGGCAGGGGATGACCGCACGGATCATCAGATAGGCTCCCTTGAGATTCGTATTGAGGACCTTATCCCATGAATCCTCGCTCATCATCGCGACAAGTCCATCCTTCGTGACGCCTGCATTGTTGATGAGCACGGATATATTGCCAAGCTCGCTGTTTATCATCTTCACAGTGTTCCTGACATCATCGCCGCTGGAGATGTCGCAGCGATAGGGGATTGCCCTTACGCCGTTTGCACGGCATTCCTCCGCCGTCTTCTCAGCAGCTTCGCTGTTGCCTGCGTATATTATCGCGATATCGGCTCCAAGGGAGGATAGCCTGAGCGCTATCGCTCTTCCTATTCCTCTAGAGCCTCCCGTTACGATAGCTGTCTTTCCGTTCAGCATCCGAGAGCCTCCCTGACAGCATCGATGTCGCCGAACTTCCCGACACTCAATGTCCTGACCGACCTGTCCGTGCGCTTTATCAATCCTGATAGCGTTGTGCCCGGCCCGATCTCGATGAATGTATCGACATCTTCTCCGATCATGCCTCTGACGGCCTTCGCCCATCTCACAGGGGATTTGATCTGCTCGGCAAGCGTTCCTTTGATATCACGGCCATAGATCTCTCCTGTGACGTTCGACCAAACAGGAATCGCCGGCGCCGAGAAAGCAAAGCCGCATAGCGCCTCGCTGAAGCCCTCTGCTGCATCTTTCATGAAAGGGGAGTGGAATCCGCCTGAGACACTGAGCCTAAGCGAACGTCCGCCCGCTTCCTTCACAGCATTCTCAAAAGCTTCCATCCTGTCCTCTGCAGCAGCAACGACAACCTGCCCAGGGGAGTTGTAGTTTACCGGATAGACATCGCTGAAACCTGATGCGAGCTTCTCGACTGTCTCATCATCCAGTTTCAGCACGGCAACCATGCCCGTCCTGAGCTTCTCCGTCTCCTTCTGCATCAGAGATGCTCTTATGGAGACTAGCCTGAAGCCTTCCTGATAGCTGAAGACCCCTGCGGAGGCAAGCGCGGAAAGCTCTCCAAGCGAGAACCCTGCTGCATGGCTGGCCTCAAAGCCGAGGCTTTTCATAGCAGACTGTATCGCAGTCTCCACCGCATAGAGCGCTCTCTGGGTATTCTCGGTCCTCATCAGTTCCTCCTCAGATGAGCTGAACAGCATATCGATAAGGCCCGGAGCCATGTTCTCATATGAATCAATCAGCGCCCTGGCTGCCTCAGAATTCTCGTAGAAATCCCTGCCCATACCAGGATACTGGGCTCCCTGCCCGGGAAAAACAAAGGCTATCTTACCCATTTCATCGCACCTCTGAGTTCTTTCTCGGCATTAATCATAACATCTTCGATGATGGACGCTGCGCTTTCTCTTTTATTGACGAAAGCCGCGACCTGTCCTGAGAGGAAGCATCCGTTATCCGCATCGCCATCGACGACAGCCTTCCTCAGCGCTCCGACTCCCAGAGCCTCAAGGCTCTCATCATCCATTCCTCCGAACTCTGCCTTGGCATAGTTCCTGGCGAATGCCGTCCTCAGGGATCTTACGGGATGCCCAAGCTTCTTACCTGTTACCATCGTGCAGAGATCTCCTGCTTTGAGGATCTTCTCCCTGTATGCATCGGATATCGTGCACTCATCCGCGGATAGGAATCTTGTTCCCATCTGCACGCCTGCCGCTCCCATGACAAAGGCGGCTGCGGCCTGCTTGCCGATGGCAATGCCACCTGCCGCAATCACTGGCAGATTGGTTGCTTCCACGATCAGCGGGGTAAGCACCATCGTTGTCAGCTCTCCGACATGGCCTCCGCTCTCTCCTCCCTCCGCGATAAGCGCGGAAGCTCCGAGCCTCGTCATCAGCTTCGCCATAGCGACGGAAGCTACGACGGGAATGACCTTTACCCCGTTCTCCTTCCATGCTGCCATGTACTTCGAGGGGTTGCCTGCTCCTGTCGTTACGACACTGACCTTCTCCTCGGCGGTGAGTGCCGCGATCTCATCGGCGTATGGGCTCATCAGCATTATATTCACGCCGAATGGTTTATCCGTAAGAGAACGGGCCTTCGCGATCTCCTGACGGACATATTCCGCCGGAGCGCTGCCTGCGCCGATGATTCCAAGACCACCGCCTTCAGAGACGGCAGCGGCCAGGCGCCCATCGGCTATCCAGGCCATGCCTCCCTGGAGGACTGGGTATTTTATCCCGAGAAGCGATGTGATCGGGGTTTCGATCATGATCAGTTCCCCTTTGCTGCGATGAATGCGACAAGATCGCCGACTGTCTCGATCTTCTGGTCGAGCTCGATCGTAGTTCCGAGCTTGTCCTCAAGCTCCATGAGAACCTCAACAGTGTCGAGGGAATCGATTCCAAGGTCGCGGAAAGTGCTCTCGCTCTTCACATCCTCCATGGCTGTATCGGTTCTGTCTGCTACGATTTCGGCAATTGCATTGAAAATCTCTGTATCTGTCATTTTACTGCTCCTTATAATACACTTTGACATAATTTGAAATTTTGTCAATAAAAATTAAAGCGGAAACCACTCAATTTTGTGTATTTATGATGAACTTATATTTCTTCCACTTCGATTGCCGATGCTGTTGACCTTGTCCGGTCCATAGTCAATAATACGCACGGAGGCCTTCATCCTGCCGATGGAGCATGATGCTGTCTGTCATCCGATACCCATCCCAAGAGGTGCATCATGCATATAAGCAGCAAGGGAATCGGAGGATATATTGTCTCCGTTCTCAATGGAATGGCCCAGGGCCTTTTCTCTTCATTGATCATCGGTCTTATCATCAAACAGATAGGAACATACGCATCGATTGACTTCCTTGTCAGAGCAGGAAGCTTTGCCCAGGCAATGACATGCCCCGCAATAGGTGTTGGCGTCGCAAGGGCTGTCGGAGCTCCGAACCTTGCGCTCTTCGCCGCCGCTACGGCTGGAGTGATAGGAGGGGGTGCAATCACAGATGGAGCAATCATCTCAGGTGAGCCCCTTGGTGCCTGCATCGCATCCCTTGCAGGTGCGCTGTGCGGCAAGGCAATAGCAGGGAAGACCAAGGTCGATATCATCCTGGTACCTATGATCACGATAGTCGCAGGAGGCATCGCCGGTATGATCGTCTCTCCTGCAGTTGCGGCTCTCATGAACGGACTAGGTGCTTTCATCAACCATCTGACGACGCTCTATCCGCTTCCGATGGGAATCCTTGTATCGGTCGTGGTTGGAATGATCCTTACTCTTCCTATATCCAGTGCGGCAATCTGCATCTCACTAGGGCTCTCGGGCCTTGCGGCTGGTGCCGCATGCGCAGGATGCGCTGCGCAGATGGTGGGCTTTGCAGTGATGAGCTACAGGGAGAACGGGGCTGGAGGTCTTATCAGCCAGGGAATAGGGACTTCGATGCTCCAGATTCCGAATATCTGGAAGAACTGGAGAATCTGGATACCTCCTACAGCGGCTTCAGCCATAACAGGCCCTGTCTCGACATGCATATTCAGGATGACGAACAATGCATCCGGTGCAGGAATGGGGACAAGCGGGCTTGTAGGGCAGTTCAATGCCGTTGCTGAGATGGGGGCAGGAGCACTGCCCGAGATCATCATCACCCACTTCATCCTGCCTGCTGTGCTGTCGGTCCTCTTCTGCGTGATACTCAGGAAAGCAGGCTGGATAAAGCCTGGGGATATGAAGCTTCCGGACTGATCAGGAGCGCATCTTCTTCCGGTATCTGAGCGGCGATGTTCCGAGCTTGTCCTTGAATATCCTGTCGAATGTCTTCACGCTCCCGAAGCCGGAAGAAAGCGCTATCTCATTGATGCTCTTATCCGTGGATACAAGCTTCAGCTCTGCGACCGCGATTCTGTACATTGTCAGATAGGAGTAGAATGTCATTCCCGTGCATTCCCTGAATACTCTTGAGAAATATGTCGGGACGTAGCCTGCGGTATCTGCTGCAGATGACAGTGATATGTCCTTGTCATAGCTGCTTGCGACAAGCTCGAAGACCTTTCCGATTCTCTCCATGACTTTGTCATCTGAGGAAAGCACTGTCGCCTCACTGTCAATTGGCTCAGCATAGCGTGTGAAGAGAGACAGTATGATCAGCACACCGCCTCTGGCCCCAAGACAGTAGGCGGGTGATTTCCTGTCACCGCTTTCGGAGACCAGCCATGAGATGAGCTCCTGCATCTCCTTCTTTCCCTTTTCCGGCCAACTGGCAGTTGTTCTCGTGGATGACTTCAGCGCCTCCTCGACTTTTCTGATCAGCTCTTCATCGTCAGGAGTCCCTGAAAGGATGTCCGGTGAGAACAATATGCGTATTACCTTCGTGTCTGGGGCAGGGAAGAAGTAATGCTTTTCCCCGCTTATGGAGATGACTGCATTCCCTTCCGTGACTTCGTGCTCAATAGAGCCAATCAGACATCGGAAACTTCCCTTGACTGCATAGGTTACCTCGAATTCCGAATGCCAGTGCATCGGGACCGAGGGTATCGGGGTATCCTTTATAAGGATGTAATGAAGTTCTCTTTCTCTAGCTGCAATATTCAATGGTGTAAACATACTTCATCCCTTTGTAAGGATACTGTAAAATATCATTTAATCCCAGATATTGCAAGTGTTTCATGATAAAATTCCAACACCATGTCTAATTTTCGCCTCTTCACATGGCTTTCTGGCTAATATATATTTAGCGGTGATGGGAAGGAATCTTATAGTCGGCGATATCCATGGACAATACAGCCTGCTGATGGAGGTCCTGGACAAGGCAGCTTTCAGCCCTTGCGATGATACTCTTTATGCATCCGGCGATATTGCCGACAGGGGAAGGGACTCGGCAAGGGTTATAAGATTTCTTATGTCGCTTCCCAGCTGCAGACCCGTTCTTGGCAACCATGATGTATGGCTTGAGAGCTTCCTCCTCGACGATGCGAGGCCTCCTGTATGGATGGAATCGAATGGCGGCCGCATGACCGCGGCATCATACATCGAGGAGCGGATAAGCAAGGAAGAGAAGGCCATGCATGGATCCTGGGTCAGAAGCATACCATTGTGCATTTGCACCGAGAAATACATCGTTGTGCATGCAGGCATACCGATGGGATTTGATGAGGATGACCTCCTGCATATGTCCGAGGTGCTTAGAAACAGGGGGGATGCCATGACACCGCAGGAGAAGGATTTCATGTGGGATAGGGGATATATATCCTCGGCAATAAGCTATCGGGATAGCGGGCGCATATACAACCACAACCGCCTTCCGCTCACAACCGACAAGAGGATATTCGTTGGGCATACACCGCTTCCCAAGCCATTCATCTCCGACCGCTACCACCTTGCGGCTGTAGACACTGGCGCCGGCCATGATGGGGGGCATCTGACAGTCATGGATATGGATACGCTTGAATTCTGGGAATCCTCGCCTGCGGCTCTCTGATTTTAAACTCAATCATTGTATGTAGTTTGTGTGCTTGTTTTGAAAATACTTGAATTTTGAACCGTATAAGTTTATTGTTTTAATACGTTACTGAAAGCAACGAGATGGATTTCATCGACTATCCCCTGATTAATGCGAGTGCTGCCCCTGCTGGATGAGAGAGGGGCAGTTACTTTGCTGTCTCTGCCGTTGACACCTCCTTCTCTCTGTAGTAGACAGAAGCAGAGGAGTAAATATGAGAAAACTTATTGTTCTTGCTCTGATGCTGCTTCCGCTGTTCTCTCTTGCGGCAGCATTCGATCCGGCTTACAGCGATAGCCTTTTTTATAATCAGGCGGATTATGAAGCAGATAAAGCCTATCTTGAGAAGGCGCTCAGCGAGGATGATGGCAGCGACCGTGCAGCCATACTCTGGAGGCTTTCCAGAACTGTACTGACCATTACGGATGGAATAAGCCATGATGACAAGGATGCAAGGCTTGCAGGCTATGGTGAGAGCGAAAGGCTTGCCGATGAGTCGCTTGCAATCGAGGAGACAGCCAATGGATACCATTGGAAGGCTTCTGCTATAGGGCGCATAGGGCAGGTCAATGGTCCTCTGAACAGTCTTTCAAAGGCAAAGCCGATGCGTGCTCTCTGCGAGAAGGTCCAGAATGATTTCAATGCCGATATGTCAGACTGCTGGTATGTTCTCGGATTGCTGTACAACCAGCTTCCGGGTTCTCCGCTCTCGTTCGGCAACAAGAACTATGCGATAAGCTATATGAGGCGCTGTGTCGATACGCAGGATAATGTGAACAGGCTCAATCTCACGAACTATCTCGAGCTTGCCGAGCAGCTTGCGGACAGGAACTGGAATGCCGATAAGAGGGCGAAGGAATTCGACAAGATGAAGGCCAAGTATGACGAGAACACAGTTCCTACAGAGAAGATGAAGTTCTATGAGGGCCAGAATGGAAGGAACGGGCAGCCATTCTATTCAACGGTTCCTCTCGGGCAGTTCTCCGATGCGCAGGAAGCCGTGATGCTTTCGCAGTACGCTCTTGCTGTATACAGCCTCAAGGAGAATCCTCTTCCATCCGATACAGCGAAGGCTGAGGAGATCCAGGCATTCCTGGACGGAATACTGAAGTAGGGCAATCTATTATGCATGCCGCCGATATGGCGGCATTATTGCTTATATATTAAAGAATTATAAAATATCTTCATTATTTGTGCAAAATAGTGTTGACAAACATCTTCATTTCTGAGATATTCTTGACCGTTGAAATTGCTTGGTTGACGCCATGCTTTCCAAGAATGGTGGAAGTAGTTCAGCGGTAGAGCGGCAGATTGTGGATCTGCTTGTCGAGGGTTCGATCCCCTTCTTCCACCCTACTACCTCCCTTGGAGGAAGCGCTCTTAGCTCAAAGGATAGAGCGTCGGACTTCGAATCCGCAGGTTGTAGGTTCGAGTCCTACAGGGCGCAGCAATCTCGGGCCGCTAGCTCAGCTGGTAGAGCAGCAGACTCTTAATCTGCGGGTCAAAGGTTCGATCCCTTTGCGGCTCAGAAACACCGCGAGAGTGGTGGAATTGGTATACACGCTAGTCTTAGGAACTAGTACTTCGGTTTAAGGGTTCGAGTCCCTTCTCTCGCAAGCTCTTAACAGAAGAGTATACATACTGCGGGAATAGCTCAGTGGTAGAGCTCCACCTTGCCAAGGTGGATGTCGCGGGTTCAAGTCCCGTTTCCCGCTCTAAGGTCTGGCAGAGGAATCTGTACAGACCTTTTTTATTTTCTCGGGGGGTTGCTGATTTGCCGTTGCCTGGTAGGATATCGATGGATGAGGTTTCTTTTCCACTGTTTCTTGAGTTGATCCATCTGAATAAGATGGCTAAGGACTGCATACTTTCCTCTCCCGTTCCGCGTGAAGAGATTGCGAGGGGATATGAATCGATTATCAGTGGAGAGGGCATTGCAGATCCGGAGAAGGCTTTGGCCATTGTCGCTGCATCAGCTTATTCGATTTTCCTTCCGGAGTACAGGAAGCGCTGTATAGGAGATGATGTCGCGATAGCTACATTCAGGGATATCTCAAGGTGGGAAGAGGAATATGAAAGGACGCACGGCGGCGAGCCCGGGCTGAGCGAGACAGGATGGCTTGGATACCATCTCCAGCTCAGGATCTTCGCGCTGGGATCGCTGCAGTATCAGCTGAGGGATCAGACAGATGATATCTTTACCCTGGCTCTGCACATCCCAAAAGGCAATGATATCTCCGGAGAGAGCGTGCAATCATCATTTGATGAGGCAAAGCGGTTCTTTGCAAAGGACAGGATAAGAATTGTATGCTCATCATGGCTGCTTTCGGATGAGCTCAGCGGCCTTCTTGATGATAATTCCCGGATTAAGGCTTTCTCATCTCTGTTCACAAAGACATCATCCGATTACAGCAGGCGGCAGGCTGAAGAGAGGATATTCGGAATAATCAGGGATAATCCTGCTGAATATGAGGGGCAGACATCGCTTGCATCAAGAGCGATGGAGCATCTTCTAAGGGGAGGAAAGCTCCCAGTGACATCAGGGTATGTGATTATCTGACATCCACCTTGGCAAGGTGGCATCACTGGATCTTTCCTTTCATTGATTCTGCATCTTTAAAATATTATCTTTGGTACATGCTTGAACTACGGAATATCTCCTGGAGCACTCCTGATGGACGCCGTGTCCTTGACGATGTCAGTCTGGCAATCGGCGAGAGCGGACTCGTTGCCATCACAGGGCCCAATGGGGGAGGAAAGACAACGCTTGCGAAGATTATCGCAGGCATTGACAAGCCGGAGAGCGGGAGAATCCTGCTTGATGGCTGTGATATAACGGATTTTGATGTCACTGAGAGAGCAAGGAAAGGCATCAGCTATGCCTTCCAGCAGCCAGTGCGCTTCAAGGGGCTGACCGTACGCGACCTGCTTGGAATCGCATCTCCTGAGCCGCTTGATGAGGCTGGGCTCTGCAGGCTTCTGTCCAAGGTCGGATTGTGTGCGAAGGACTACGTTGACAGGGATGTGGATGCATCCCTCTCTGGTGGAGAGATAAAGCGCATAGAGATTGCGACAGTGCTTGCGAGGGGTACAAGGCTCTCCATATTCGATGAACCTGAGGCTGGTATAGACCTATGGTCATTTTCAGGGCTTATCGATGCATTCTCAGAGATGAAGGCATCGGGCGGAACGGAGATCATAATCTCCCATCAGGAGAGGATCCTGAGCATAGCGGACAGGATAATCGTGATCGAGAATGGACATGTCGTGGAAGATGGGAATGGGCATGATGTCCTTGGCCATATCCTTCATCCTCAGCGCTGTCCATCCTGTCCCGCAGGTCTGAAGGAGGCATTCCATGAATGAGAGAACGGAGGAGATACTGAAGATCGTATCTGACTGGAAGGCCTCTTCCTGCGATGCATACTCGATCAGAGAGGATGGCAAGGGCATAGCTATCAGGAGCAGCCAGCATATCCATATCGTACCCAAGAAAGACAGGCCTGGCCTTGATATCTTCGTCGATGATGGCACGAAGGGTGAGCGTCTTGCCATACCTGCATGCGTTACGCACGGAGGAATCGATGACCTTGTGTACAATGATTTTCATATCGGGAAGGACTGCAGCATCGATATAGAGGCTGGATGCGGGGTGCACGCAGAGCACGGGGAGGCCGCGCGCCATAACGGTATCCATCATTTCATCATCGGTGATGGCAGCTATGTCAGGTATATCGAGAAGCACGTTGGGCTGGGGAAGGGAATCGCGAAGAGAAGCATTGATCCTGTCACCAGCGCCGAGATAGGCAATGGCAGCACGCTGGAGATCGATTCCGTGCAGCTTGGCGGTGTAAGCCAGACAAAGCGCACGACCAGGGCCACCGTTGCCTGCTCCGGTTCGTTTGTGGTGCATGAGCGCATTCTCACCAATGGCGATGACAGGGCAATCACCGAGTTCTCAGTCGATCTCAATGGGGATGGAAGCTCTGTCGATATTGTTTCGAGATCGGTTGCAAGGGATGAATCGCATCAGGCATACCACTCCGTAATAAAGGGAAATGCCAGGTGTTCCGGGCATAGTGAATGCGATGCCATAATCACAGAGCATGGTACCGTGAGCGCAACACCCCAGCTCGACGCGAATGATATCGATGCCTCGCTGATTCACGAAGCAGCCATAGGCAAGATCGCAGGAGAACAGCTCCTGAAGCTCCGCACATTCGGCCTTACAGAGGAGGAGGCTGAGGAGAAGATCATAATGGGATTCCTGAAATGAAAAAGGGCAGGGATGGCGTAGGGCTATCCCTGCAATCATCCATGCATATTGCTTTTATAAAGAATGAATTAATGGAATTTTCACATTATACCTACTGATATTTTTACGTATTTGTTCTAGTATCGGTTTCCGGAATGAGACTTATAAACCATTTGCGTGTTTCACTTAAGATTGCAAGGATGCTTGGTCCGTTTATGGGATTCCTCCCAGCTGCTGGCTTTGTATTCGGGAATATCCAGCCCGATGTTGCTGTCACGACATTCGTGAGGAATACGGAGCCAGGGGACAGAATGAGGGGGCACAGCTACTCAACGGCCAGGAAGCGCATGCTTTTACTTCTTGAGAGTCTTGCGGAGGAGGATGTCCCTGATGTCGTAATGGCATACAGGATAGGGAAGATAGCCCATTATGCTGCCGATTCGTTCACATTCCCGCATAATCCTGATCTGTTCCATGGGTCGCTCAAGGAGCATATGATCTATGAACGCGTGCTTGAGCCGGAGATAGACAGCATAGAATTCGATCCTTCTCAGCTTGGACTGATATCGGCCTCATGCTTTTATGAGAGAATCGCGGATATGCATAAAGAATATGAGCAGACAGAGCCTTCCGCTGCCGTTGATGCCTCTTTCATCGCATCCGCGCTCCATGCCTCAGCCTCCCTCCTTGCATTCTTTGCGGGAATGGCTCCTGCTCTTGCAGGAAATCTGAGATAATTCCTGATGCAGTCCACATTCGGTATCGCTGAGGATGCCGAATGAATCCGCAATCGCATTGCTGTATAGCGGCCTTTCAGCTATCATCAGATAGCCGGAGGCTTGTTTTTCATGAGCAAATCGATAATTACCGTAGTCGGGAAGGATCAGGTCGGGATAATTGCCAGAGTCTGTACCTACCTTGCCGATAATAATGTGAATATACTGGATATCAGCCAGACAATCGTCGATGGATTCTTCAACATGATGATGATCGCGGATGCCGATGGAGCGAAGAAGGAGTTCAAGGCTCTCTCAGCGGAGCTTGAGGAGCTCGGAAGGAGCATGGGCTGCATCATAAAGCTGCAGAGGGAAGAGATCTTCAACAGCATGCAGAGGATATAGGGATGATCAATCTTTTTGAAGTCATTGAGACGAATGCTATGATAGAGAAGGAGAATCTCGATGTCAGGACGATAACGCTTGGCATCTCCCTCCTTGAATGCATGGCGGATGATATCAATACGGTATGCACGAGAATCTATGACAGGATCACGAAGAAGGCCGAGAATCTTGTCAGGACGGGTGAGGATATCGAGCGGGAGTATGCTATCCCCATAGTCAACAAAAGGATATCCGTTACCCCTATAGGCATAATTGGAGCCTCTTCTGCCTCTTCTTCTGATGATTACGTTAAGATTGCCCAGACCCTGGACAGGGCTGCCAAGGAAGTCGGGGTGAATTTCCTCGGTGGATACTCCGCTCTGCCTGTCAAGGGAATGACAAAGGCCGAGCGTCTTCTGATAGAGTCGATTCCCGATGCGCTCTCCAGCACCGAGCGCATATGCTCGTCCGTTGCGCTTGGCTCGACTAAGGTTGGCATCAACATGGATGCTGTCGCACTGATGGGCAAAGTGATAAAGAGAAGCGCGGAGAAGACTAAGGATACCGATTCATCGGCCTGCACTAAGCTCGTCGTATTCTGCAATGCTCCCGATGACAACCCGTTCATGGCTGGTGCTTTCCATGGTGTGACGGAGGCCGATGCCGTCATCAATGTAGGTGTCAGCGGTCCCGGTGTCATAAAGCATGCTGTGGACAGTGTTCCCGATGCGGACTTCGGCGTTCTTGCTGAGACGATAAAGCGCACGGCATTCAAAGTCACAAGACTTGGCCAGCTTGTTGCGCAGGAAGCTTCGAAGAGAATGGGCATACCATTCGGCATCGTGGATCTCTCGCTCGCGCCAACGCCTGCTATCGGGGATTCGATCTCGGATATCCTCGAGGGAATGGGGCTGGAGAGAACCGGAGCGCCCGGTACCACCGCTGCTCTTGCTCTTCTTAACGATCAGGTGAAGAAGGGCGGCATCATGGCATCGAGCTATGTCGGAGGCCTCTCTGGCGCATTCATCCCGGTCAGTGAGGATCAGGGAATGATCAATGCGGTGAATGCTGGGGCCCTAACGATTGAGAAGCTTGAGGCGATGACATGCATCTGCTCAGTCGGACTGGATATGATTGCAATCCCCGGCGATGTCCCTGAGAGCACCATATCTGGGATAATAGCTGATGAGATGGCAATCGGCATGGTCAACCAGAAGACGACCGCGGTAAGGATTATACCGGTGATAGGAAAGGATGTAGGCGATACAGCATATTTCGGAGGGCTTCTTGGCTATGCCCCGATAATGGCCGTGAACCGCTTCTCTTCGGAAAGATTCATCGCACGCGGCGGGCGAATACCTGCTCCAGTGCACAGCTTCAGGAACTGATATGATCATACAGATTACAGAGGAATCCATTATAGGAATCAGCTCTTCATCTGATACGGATGGCTTCAGAAAAGATGCTGAGGGCATGAGAAGAGCGCTTATAGATGCCATAGCAGCGAAGGTTGCGGATAAAGGTGTCATCTACGCTCCATGCTATCATGCGGTGATTGATGCCGGGGAAAGGCATGCAGCCGATCTTTTCGCTGTGGAGTATTTCGACTCCCAGTCTGTGGATCATTCCATGATAAGGATGCTCAAGAGAACTGTTAAGGATGCGATCTGCGAAGCTCTGCCCGGTGCAGTGATCCGTAACTGTGAAGGCTCCGCATTCGATGGATCCATCCTTTTCTTCCATGAGCTCAATGATATGATCGAGGAGCAGCGCAATGCGGTTCTTGATGCATTCCCTGTCATCTATGATGTGAAGGATCTGACAGATGCAGAGCTTAATACATCTGTATTCCCCGCATGCGATCACTATCATTATCTTCTTGCGGAAAGCAATCTGAGATGCAGAACGAAGAAGAACGGCAAGGATGCGATGCTGGATCTGGATGAGAAGCTCGGTAATCTGCGCTATGGTATGAAGAAGGCCATTATGACAGCTCTTGAGAGCGGCAGAGGATACCACCTTTTCCCAGGAAGCTATGCTGTCAGCTATGAGGATAAGCATACGCTTGTAGCAAGGTTCTTCGATGTCATCGGCTGTCCGAAGGGCATCTCTTCCGATACAGCCTCTGATGTTATCGATGAGGCATATAAAGAAGCAAGCAGGGTTCTAGGAGATGAGTATGGCGGGGAGATCACCCATCCAGTGCTCGGCGAGACCGATATCATCCCTGATAACCCTCCATCATTCTTCCATGGGCTTATGGACAGGGCGGAGACGTTCAGGGATGGGAGACTCAGCCTCGATGAACCAGGATTCCGGTACTTCTGACCGTACCGGAACCTTTTCTCAGTGTTCTTCCAGATACTTCCTTACATCGTCTCCGTGGGTTGCTGTATTGACCTTCTTCCAGACTTTGAGCACCGTTCCATCCTCTCCTATGAGGAATGTCGATCTGATTACGCCTATCGTCTTCTTCCCATAGAGCATCTTCTCTCCATATGCTCCATAGAGTTCCATGACCTTATGCTCAGGATCTGAAAGAAGCGTGAATGGAAGTGTGAATTTTTCCCTGAATTTTATATGAGAGCCTGGTTTATCAGGACTTACGCCTATTACTACTGCATTCAGGCCTTCAAAGCCCGTGGTATTGTCACGGAGGGAGCAGGCTTCCTTAGTGCAGCCTGGAGTATTGTCCTTAGGATAGAAATAGAGGATTACCTTCTTTCCTCTATACGATGACAGCGTTACGTTATTCCCGTCCTGATCCTCAAGCGTGAAATCAGGGGCGATAGTCTTTTCCTCGATCATGCAATGAGCATCTCATTTTCCTTCCAGTATTGCAAGACAATGCCTAGCCCATCATATTTTGGGGATAGAGCAATAAAATTCCATTATTTCTGGAGAAAATGGCAAGAACTATTCTTGAATTTTGATATTTATCTGTATTGTATGGATATAGCAGAATAATCTGCGACTATGGACATGGAATCAGAGTGCTTTTCCTTCCTTTCCTGTGTGTATGGACTTCTGCGTAGTTTGGGTGTAGTTGCTTGCCGCTTATTTTCTATATGCTATACTTAGGACAGGAGTTTTGAATGAAAGATAAATCGCTTGTACTTCATGATGTATCACTGAGAGAGAATGTTCTCCTCAGAAATGTATATCTCTGGATGGTCCTTGGCCTTGCAATCACTGCGGGCGTGGCCTTCGCAGCATCCCACTCGATGGCGGTAATGAGATATGTCGTGCTCAATCCAATGGTCACGCTCGTCGTGTTCATTGCTCAGCTTGTCATGGTGATGATGCTCTCTGGAAGGGTAGAGAGGATGCAGACTGGAACGGCAATTGCTGTGTTCCTTGGCTATTCGGCTCTCACCGGTCTTACGCTCTCGTCAATCTTCTTCGCTTATGCCATGGCTGACATCTCCCTTGCGTTCATCTCGGCAACTGCTGTCTTCGCAGGTGGTGCTGTCTATGGAACGGTGACAAGAAGAGATCTCAGAGGAATGGGCGGCTATCTGATGATGGGTCTTTTCGGACTGATCATCGCCTCGGTCGTGAATCTCTTCCTCAGATCATCTGGATTTGATTTCATGATCTCCATAATCGGAGTTCTGCTCTTTACCGGCCTTACCGCATGGGATTCCCGCCGTATAGCTGATATCAATAGCCAGTTCGGACCTGATATGACGAATGAGGAGCTGACGAAGATAGGAATCCTCGGAGCTCTTGAGCTCTACCTTGATTTCCTCAATATCTTCCTCTATCTCCTCAGAATCTTCGGAAGATCAAGTGACAACTGATACGCATCTTGTTTTCGAGGGCCCTGATACCCTCATATGGTGGAAGGAGAGCGGCATCCCGACTGTTCCATTGAAGAACACGATAGATGGCCGGACTCTCCTTTCCATCGCATCTGCATACTACCCTGAGATCAGATGCTGCCATGGTGACAACCCATGGGAGGGCGGGGTAGTCCATCGTCTCGATAATCTAACCAAAGGCCTTGTCCTCATTGCGCGCAGCCAGAAGGCATATGATGCGCTGATGCAGCAGCAGAAGAAGGACATGATTGTCAAGGAATACAGGGCGAAAACATCATCTGGAAGATCCCTGGAGGAGGGATTCGAGCCTTTTCCGCAGTACCCAATAACAGAGGGTCCTGTACGTGTCACGTCCTATTTCCGCTCATTCGGGAAGGGCGGAAAGAGCGTCCGTCCTGTCGCAGCTGCTGTCAGGCATATGAAGGGGAAGGTCTATACAACGGAGATTATCCCAGAAGGCGAGGAGGAGTTCCTCTGCACGATCACAAGGGGCTTCCGGCACCAGATAAGATCCCATCTTGCATGGGCCGGTCATCCAATCCTCGGAGATGTCCAGTATGGAGGCATAGAGTCCGAGGATTTCGGCCTCGAGGCTATCTCGATAAGCTATATCGAGCCATGCTCTGGGCGGAAGCTCACAATCACAATCTGATCACCGCTCGACGGGGAAGACTATCGTCCTGCCTCCATTGATGATTATCCTGTGCTCAAGATGGGCCTTTACGGCATTGGCAAGGACTCTCTTCTCGCAGTCTTTCCCGACTTCCTTCAGTCCATTTGGTGTCAGCTCATGGCTGACCCTTACCGTATCCTGCTCTATGATTGGCCCCTGGTCGAGGTCTTCCGATGCGTAGTGGGCCGTTGCGCCAATCATCTTCACACCTCTCTGGTATGCTCTGAGGTATGGATTTGCACCCTGGAAGGCTGGAAGGAATGCATGATGGATGTTGATTATCCTTCCCTTCCATTCATCGGTGAACTCCGGTGAGAGAATCTGCATGTAGCGGGCAAGTACCACCAGATCGATATCAAAGCGCTTCAGGAGGTCCCTTATCTTCATCTCCTGCTCAGCCTTATCATTACCGACAGGGAAGCAGTAGTAGGGTATCCTGAACTGATTCGCCGCAATCTCAAGATCTGGGTGGTTTGAGATGATGAGCGGAATCTCGCAGCTGAGCTCGCCTTCAAGCTTTCTGGAAATCAGATCATAGAGGCAGTGGCTTGCCTTGGAGACAAGGATTGCCACACGCATCCTGTAGTCCGACCAGTGGCAGGACCAGCTGAGACCTTCCTTCTCTGCGACCTTTGCAAATCCATCCTCCAGCTCCTTCCTTGTCTCCTTCATATCGGAGGCATCGATTTCTATGCGCATATAGAAGCGCTTCTCG
>CALXLE010000099.1 GCA_944389115.1 uncultured Spirochaetaceae bacterium | reverse complement strand
GAGGATATCATGATAATCAGGGCAGGAGGTCAGAAGTGAGAAGCATGACAGGGTACGGCCATGGTGTATGGCGGTCCGAGGATTATATTGTCGAGTGCGATATCAAGAGCTACAACAACCGCTATCTCGATATCGTGAAGAGCATGACCGCACAGCTTTCCTCCTATGAAAGCTATGTCGACAGCGAGGTAGGCAAGGTCGCAAGAAGAGGCCATGTAGAGGTGTCCCTGCGGCTTAAGGTTCTCCGTTCGGATGTTTCTCTTATTATCGACCACGGCCTTCTTGATGCATACACCAAGGCATTCAGGGAGATAGAGGCAGTGTCTGGATGCAGCGGAACGCTCTCCGATCTTCTTGCAGTTGACGGAATTCTCACCGCTGACAGGAACTCTTCCGCTGACAGATACCGTGAGGGTGTTGAGTCCTCTCTTGGCGATGCACTCAGGATGATATCAGCGGAGAAGGACAGGGAAGGCGAGGGCACTAAGCGCGACCTTGAGAAGCTTGGCAATGAATTCGCATCATCTCTTTCAGAGATCGAAAAAAGAAGCGGAGATCTCGAGTCACATTATAGAAAGCTTCTTGAGGAGAAATATCTTGCGCTTACAGGAGAGAAGGCAGGCAGTTCTGATTTCATGGCAGAGCTTGGCGCGATACTCGTGAGATACTCAATAAATGAAGAGGTATCGAGGCTTGGCGTTCATATAGCGGAGTACAGAAACCTGCTTGAGTCCACCGATCCATGCGGCAAGCGCCTCGATTTCCTCTGTCAGGAGATGCAGAGAGAGTGCAATACCATAGCCTCCAAGAGCCAGCTTGCTGATATAAACCTTCTTGTGGTAAGAATGAAGGATAATATTGAGAATATCAGGGAACAGATAAGGAATATCGAATGAGAATAGCTATATCTTCGAGAAGCGGCTGCGGGAATACGACAGTCACAAAGCTTGTGTCGGAGCGTCTTGGATACCCTATGATCAACTTCACATTCAGGCAGATGGCAAAGGAGCGCGGGGTTGATTTCTGGGAGTTCTGCAGACTTGCGGAGAAGGATTATGAGATCGATAAGGAGCTCGACAGACGCCAGGTGGAGATGGCTATGGCTGTTCCTGACTGCGTGCTTGGCTCCCGCCTTGCTATATGGATGCTCGAGAAAGCCGATCTGAAGGTCTATCTTACCGCTTCTCCAGAGACACGGGCCAGGAGAATCCAGAAGAGGGAAGGCGGATCATATGATGAACGCTATTCTGAGACTATAAAGCGTGATATGAATGACAGTGCACGGTATATGAAGATCTACGGCATAGACAATACAACGCCTGAAGCCGTCGCCGATCTTGTCATTGAAACAGATACTAAGAGCCCTGAGGAGATTGCAGAGATCATCCTTGATAAAGCCGATGACATCATCAGAGCACGTGGCTGAGAGCAGGACTGGACTCAGAATCGCGGTCTATCTTGCCGCTATGGTCCTTCTTGCCTTCGGCATAACTTTGAATGCACAGACAGGACTTGGCGTCTCGCCGATAGTCTCTGTAGCTTACAGCATTTCAGAGGCCTCCGGATTGCTGTTTGCTGATATGACATTCATTCTCTATGGTGTTTTTGTCGTTTCGGAAATAATTATCCATTCGATTCTGGGTAAAGGACGCAAGTATTTCATCCGGGATATCCTGCAGCTTCCATTGAGCCTCGTCTTTACGAGATTCATGAAGCTGTTCCAGGCTCTTTTTGCGGATGTTCCATCATTTCCCGTGTATGTGAGGCTTCTTCTGCTTCTCATTGCTATAGCCGCAACGGGGACGGGTGCTGCGGCAACGCTATCGATGAGAATCATCCCAAATCCTGGTGATGGCATCGTTCAGGCTTTGTCCGATCTTTCCCATGGATCTGTTGGACTTGTGAAGAATATCTTCGATGGTGTCAATGTGCTTATTGCACTGTCAATCGGCTTCATATTCCTCCATAGCCCATCAGGTGTAGGTATAGGTACGATTATTGCATTCATAGGAGTAGGACGTTTTGTCGCATTGTATAATGGAACGATAGGTCCACGGATTGCTGGAAAAGTGTTTGCTGCCTGATTGCTTAAAAGCACTTGCAACAACCTTTCATCTGTGCTATCTTAGCCAAGTCCGGAGGATTAGCTCAGCGGGAGAGCGCTTGCCTTACAAGCAAGATGTCACAAGTTCAATCCTTGTATCCTCCATAAGCCGGTTATGCCGGCTTTTTATTTTGCGCTTATGAGAGGTTCTGGGATGGACAAGAATAAGATGACGCAGCTTCCTGTTGTCTTCCTGCTGGCTATGCTCAGCTGCTTCCTGTGGGGAAGTGCTACTCCTGCAATCAAGATCGGCTATGAGATGTTCGGTATCGCATCTTCGGATACCATATCGATTATTCTGTTCGCAGGAATCAGATTCTTTCTGGCAGGTATTCTTGTCATCCTCATACAGTCGTTGATGTCTGGGAAGCTCATCCTTCCTGAGAAGGGATCTTTCCCTTCGATACTTAAGCTCAGCTTTGCCCAGACGATGTTCCAGTATTTCTGCTTCTATGTAGGACTTGCGCATACAAGCGGAGTTACAGGCACTATCCTCTCAGGAACATCGGGATTCTTCTCCATCATCCTCGCAAGTCTTCTTTTCAGGTACGAGAAGCTTACAATGGCCAAGATCGCTGGCTGTGTGATGGGGCTTCTTGGCGTTGTCGTGATGAATATCTCCCTTGAGGGCGGCGCATCATTCCATTTTGCGCTGAATGGAGAAGGGCTGGTCCTTCTTGCATCGATCAGCCTTGCTGTGTCCGGGATTCTCTCGAAGAAGTATTCTAAGAGATTCAGCGTTGTGATGCTCAGCGGCTATCAGTTCCTGCTTGGCGGCTTCGTAATGATCATCGTAGGTCTTGTGCTTGGAGGAAGAATAAGCCTTCCCGGCAATTTCTCCGCATATGTCCTGCTGCTGTATATGGCCCTTATATCCGCAGTAGCATACTCTGTGTGGGGAATTCTCCTTAAGTACAATCCTGTAAGCCGTGTCACGATATTCAACTTCCTTACGCCGCTTTTCGGAGTGCTTCTCTCTGCCATATTCCTCGGAGAGGTCGATCAGGCTCTTCAGCTGAACAAGCTCCTTGCGCTCATCCTCGTCTGCGTTGGCATATATGTGGTAAACAGGAAGAAAGCATCCTGATAGCACTAGGCATATCCCCGATGCAGCTGCATGGAGCGGTGGTAATACGAAGATTGGTGCTTTAATCTTTTCCTCCATTGGGTTATCTTCTGACTGGAGGCTGCAGTGGCTGATAGTTACATAATACTGTTCTTCATATTCTCCATCCTAGGTTATATCTCCGAGGTGATATACTGCTCCATTCCACAGCACAGATTCGTGAACAGGGGATTCCTGTATGGGCCGTATCTTCCCATCTATGGATCTGGAGCGATGATAGTGCTTGTGCTGCTCGAGCCGTTCAGGTCCAATCCTGTGCTGATCTTCATATTCGGACTGGTCCTCACATCGATGCTTGAGTACTTCACATCATGGGCCCTGGAGAAGCTTTTCTCTGTCAAGCTCTGGGATTATTCAAAGCATAGGATGAATATAAACGGCAGGGTATGCATGCTCAACTCGACACTGTTCGGCATCATGGGTCTGGTCCTTGTATATGCAGTCTATCCTCCGCTCTCGGATTTCATCACCAGAATTCCACGTATCATCCAGCACTATACCGCATATCTCATTGTCATCGCCATGAGCATCGATGCAACGCTCTCCGTGATGAAGATGAATGCATTCAAGCGTGGTCTTGAGCGCATCAGGGCTACCAGGAAGGATATCGAGAGCAGAGTCATTGCGCTTGAGGGCGAGGGCAAGGCAGAGCTTGCAAGAGAGCTCCGGGCACGTCTTGAGGCAAGTGTCTCGCGCTCTGTTGAGGAATTCAGGGAGAGGTCGAAGCATATCATGCTTGCAAACCCGACGATCACTGCCAGAAGCAGGGAGCTCCAGAGCGATATCGAGATACTCTCTGAGTGGGTTCGTGAGAGAAGGGATCTGAGAAGGAAATACAAAGAGGATGCGAAGGCCTCTGACCGCAGGCATCTTGAAAGAATAAGGAACTCAAAATGACGGGCTATAGGAATGTTTATGATGAAGTGAGCAGGGTTTCCGGAGGGAAGGCTGTTCTTGTCGCAGTCTCGAAGCTCCATCCATATGAGGCTGTTCTTGAAGCTTATGCTGAAGGTGCAAGGATATTCGGAGAGAACAGAGTCCAGGAGATAGAGGCCAAGTTTCCTCTGCCTGAGGAGCGCCCGGAGGGTATGGAGGTCTATCTCATAGGACAGCTCCAGAGAAACAAGGTAAGGAAGGCAGTCGCCCTTGTTTCAAGGATTGAGAGCGTTGATAGTATGCCATTGATCCAGAAGATTGAGGACGAGAGCGCAAGGATAGAAAAGACTATCGACGTGCTTCTTGAGCTCAACAGCTCGGGAGAGGAGCAGAAGGCTGGATTCAGGTCAGCTGACGAGCTCTTCGATGCTGCATGCTATATTATTTCATCCTGCCCGCATATAAGGCTCAGAGGAGTGATGACTGTCGGACCTCTTGGATTCGACTATGACAAGAACCGCGAAGCCTTCATCGCTGCAGAGCAGGCGTTTTCCCGTATTTCTTCCCTTTCCCCCGATATAGATGTACTATCTATGGGAATGTCGGCAGACTGGAAGGAGGCGCTTGAGTTCGGATCGAATGAGGTGCGCATCGGAACTGCGATATTCGGGGAGCGCAAATGAGAAGGATAATAGCATTGCTTCTGGCTGTGCTTATAGCCCTGCCACCGCTTGCTGCAGATACGATTGATTTTGAATATGAGCCTTATACCGAAGAGGAATTCCCGATCTGGTCGCATGAGCTCAGAAGAGCTGAGTCGATATTCTTCGGTTCGCTTGTCATAACATTCCCTGTGGCCATGGGTGTGTACTCCCTTGCTTCCATGATGGGTATGCCAGGACCTTCGGAGGAGTATCAGCAGGTTCTAATCCAGGCAGGGATAGCCGCAGGTCTGTCTCTTATCATCGCAGGCACTGACTGGATTCTCGGGAAGGTAGGCAATTGATAAGGCATAGGACAGCTGATCTCGAGGCATCTGCCGAAGGGCGTGTCGATCTCATAGCATCAAAGGAATGTGATATACAGCGCTCCGTGTTTTCCCAGGAGAGCACAGTGATTGCCATCAATGGGAAGAAAGCGAAGAAGAGCGCTAAGGTCAAAGCCGGGGACAGGATCCACATCGAATATGATGAAGAGGTATTCGAGGGACTTGAAGGGGAGGATATACCTCTCTCCGTCCTCTATGAGGATGATGATATCCTTGTGATAAACAAGGAGCAGGGCATTGCTGTCCATCCAGGAGCAGGCTGCTATTCAGGGACTGTTGCCAATGCGCTTGTAGGACGCTATGGCGATGATTTCAGCACATCCGATGATGATACAAGGCCCGGAATCGTCCATCGTCTTGATAAGGATACCTCCGGTGTCATGATAATAGCCCGCACGCTCGAGAGCCAGCGGAAGCTCCAGGAGGAGTTCAGCTCCCACAGAACCGAGAAGCATTACTATGCGATTGCCAAGGGATTCTTCACCTCTCAGGAAGGGATTATAGAGAGGAGGATAGAGAGGGATCCCTGGAACAGGAAGAAGTTCCGCACAACGGATTCTCCTGTCAGGGGCAAGGATGCGAAGACCGCGTACAAAGTCCTCAGGCAGATGGATGGCTATGCGCTTCTTGATGTCCGCATATATACGGGTAGGACACACCAGATCCGTGTTCATATGCTCTCGATAGGACACCCCCTTCTTGGGGATCCGATCTACGGATCGAAGGATTCCTCATTTCCTGATGCATCATTGATGCTCCATGCCAGAGAGCTCAGGATCCGTCATCCTTCAAGCGGCAGGGAGATGGTATTCGAAGCTCCTATGCCAGACCGCTTCCAGTGTGTCATATGCGCGCTTTCAGGCTCCTCGTATCCCACTCAGCAGATTCCAGAAGATCGTGATTGAACATCTTCTCGATCCTGAGTTTCGATAATGCCCCATGTCCCGGGTAGATTATCGCTGTATCAGGAAGAGTCAGCAGTCTTGTGCAGATGGAATGTACAAGCAGTTCCTTCTCTATATGGCTGTGGGTAGTCGCTATCGATCCAGAGAGAAGCGTGTCACCTGTGAATAGTGCACCGCCGTTTATCCTGTATACAAGCGAATCCATGGAGTGCCCGGGTACGGATATAGCCTCGATATCGAGATTGCCGATCCTGAGCCTGCTTCCATCGCTGATACGTCTGCATTTTATCCCGTTGATCTCATCGGATGCCGCATAGATATCAACAGAATAGATCTTCGTCAGTGTTCCGAGTCCCTCTGTATGGGTAACATGCCTGTGTGTTATGAGCACGGCGGCAAGATTCCTGCAGCAGCTTTCGATATGTTCGATAATCTCCTTGTCGATATGAGCAGGATCGACGATGAGTCCCGTTCCCTCATCATCTGTGACAAGATATACATTCGCAAGGCGCTCGGTGGATAGATGCGGGTATATCTTCATATCGTATACCCCTCTTCCTTCCTGAAGAATGCCTCCTCAGGATTTGAGTACCGGAAGGATACATTCTTCGTCATCGCTGCACGGAAATTCGTGCGCTTAAGATTGCAGTCCTCCATCGAAGTATCCACAAGCTTCGAAAGCGAGAAGTTTGAGAAGTAGAAGTCATTGGAGGAGAAATCGGAGTTATTGGCATCGATGCCCATGAAGCTGTTATGTATGACAGTCGAATCATTTATCCTGCAGTCGATGAACGATGATCCAGCGAATACAGAGTACCTGATGTCATCGCCGATGAATGTGCATCTGCGGAATATGCAGTAATCGAAGAATGACTCGATTATAGAGGAGGTGTCAAATGCTGTATCCTCGAAGACAGTGAAGGAGAAATTGGAAGCCATAATGCATAGCCCCTTTCCGGCTCTCACATTCCTGACCTCTGCATTCACTATCGATATGTCCCTGATAAGATTCCCTTTCTCCAGATTGCTGATGAAGCCTGAGAGTATGGCTTCCTTATCTGGATTATGATGATAGCAGTATCCTGTATCCTTATATGCGAATGCAGGGCAGCCCTCAGCGGAGCATCTGGTCAGTGGAAACATAATCTATGTTCTCTCCTCAGCCGGTTTGTGTCAATCTTCACTGTGTGCTATCATTCGCGATATGCGCTTCCAGATACGGCGGTCCATCAACAATATCTATACAGCGGCATCCCTCGATGATGGCAGGATATATACCTGCCGGATAAAAGGCAAGGTCATGAAAGGCAGGGAGTGCGAGTACAGCCCTGCCGCTGTCGGTGATATAGCGGAAGGTAATCCGTATTCTGCAGATGAGGCCCTGATACATGCTGTGCTGGACAGGAAGAGCGCATTCCAGCGGTGGAATACCAAGCGTGAGCTCAATCAGACAATCGCAGCCAATCAGGATATAAGCGTAATTGTGGTCTCTCCGCTCTCTCCGCCGCTCAGGCCACGGTTTCTTGACCGTGCGATTGCCTGCTCTTCAGGCGCGGAGATCATCATAGTCCTGAACAAGGCCGATGAAGCGGATGATGATGCATATGAGACGCTTAGGCTATACAGCGGACTTGGATTCAGGGTCATATACACCTCCTCCGTCTCGGGTGAAGGCATCAATGATCTGAAGTCTGCCATAATGGGGAAATGCTCTGCGTTCGTCGGCCAGAGCGGGGTTGGCAAATCAACGCTCGTCAATACATTGACTGGCAGCGGGCAGCGTATAGGCGATATCTCGGAGAAATACAATAGGGGACGCCATACGACGAATCATTCGCTTTATATCGAGGGGGATGGCTTCTCGATAATAGATACTCCCGGCGTCAGGGAGATTGAGGTTCCCTTTGAGGACCTGCAGAAGGTCTCTGAGGCTTTCCCCGAGCTTCCAGCAGGTGAATGTCTCTATGATGGGTGCCTGCATCAGGGCGAGGATGGATGCATCGTCCCGGAGCTTGTGGAGAAGGGGATCATTGATGGAAATAGATACGAGAGCTACCTGCGCATCATCGATGCCCTTAGAGACAGAAAGCCTGCATATATGAGGAATAGAAAAAGCCGTGGATGATAGAACTGTAAGGGATATAGAACTTGATAAGGTCCTTGATGGTGTCAGAAGATATTCACTCTCCCCCGAAGGGCGTGAGGGAATATCCCCATCGCTGTTCACTTCCGATTCCGATGTGATTGAAGACCGTGCAGCGGTGATTGACCGCTATATGTCGCTTTCCGAGGGAGATGCACCCGATCCATTTCCTCCTGTAAGGGATATCTTCTCCTATGTATCACGCACCCATGCTGATCTTCCTGGCGCAGATATACGTCGTGTAGGTCTTTTCCTTGCATCGTATATTTCAATGCTTGGCTACATAGGCGAAGAAGAGGATATCCACAGCGAGGATAAGGTTCTTTCCGATGATATCCTCTCCTCCCTAGATGCAGATGGAGCCGTATATGAGGATCATCCACGCCTCAGGCCTCTTCAGAGGGAGCTTGAGCGTGTCAGGTCGGAAAGAATGAGAAGTGCGGCCTCATTCATGCATGATAACCGGGATAGCATACAGCAATCAGAGCCTTTGTATCGTAATGAGCGTATAGTAATCCCACTACGGAATGATTCAAAAGTTGTCGATAATTGCTATGTCTCTGGTTCGTCATCCTCTGGTTCAACGCTCTTTGCCGAGCCGTTCGAGTTAGTATCACTGAATAATGAGGCAGTGATCGCAAGGGAGCGGATACAGGCGGAGAAGGCCAGGATCCTCCACGAGCTTTCCGATAGGGCCAGGAATACGATTCCTTTCATGAAGAAGATGCTGGAGCGTGTGATTGTGTTTGACTTTCACCACTCCTTTGCAGTCTGGGCAAAGAGGCGGAAGGCCCACCATCCGCAGCGCGGGGAAGAGCTTTCCCTGCTCAATGCCGTACATCCTCTTATCGGCAAGGATGCCGTTCCTATCACCGTAAGGCTCGATAAAGGCATCAAGGCAGTTGTATTCTCCGGCGCAAATGCCGGAGGAAAGACTGTCACGATGAAGACGATTGCCCTCTCTGTAGCCCTGAACCAGATTTCCGGATACATAACGGCTTCGGAGCTCTCTGTGCTTCCTGTTTTCTCCTCGATCTATTCCGATATCGGGGATGGGCAGTCAATCCAGGATGCTGCCTCAACGTTCTCATCGCATATGAAGAATATCGCATCGATAGCTTCTCGCTGCGATGGAGCCTCTCTTGTGATCCTTGATGAGCTCGGTTCTGGGACGGATCCGGAGGAAGGGGCTGCACTGTCCTCTGCGATACTGAGGTATCTTGCTTCACATGCCGGACTTACTTGCATCACATCTCATTATTCTCAAGTGAAGAGCTTCGCATATTCAGAGGAGAATATGATGAATGCCTCGATGGAATTTGATGAGAGATCAGGCCTTCCGACATATCGTGTTCTTGAGGGAATTCCCGGAGATAGCCATGCCGTCGCGACTGCAAAGCGGATGGGGATGCCGCGAGTCATCACGGAGGAAGCCTCAAAGGCTCTGATGGGAGGAGAGGAGTCCTCCGCGAGGATCATAAAGGCGCTTTTATCGAAGGAGAGAACTCTCGACAGGAAGATGACGGAACTTTCTCTGAAGAACAGGGAAGCAGAGAGGCTGCGTTCAGAGCTTGCAGAGAAGGAGAAGAAGCTCGATGCACTTGAGAATGAGCTGAGAAGGGATGGGGTTGCGGAGCTATCATCATACCTCAGATCATCGCGAAGGACACTTGAGAATCTCATCAGCGATATACGTACAGGAAAGCTCACAACGGAGAAGATCCAGAAGGCAAAGGCCTTCATGAGAGATGTTGAGAAGAAGAGAGACGCTGAGGAGAGCCTTGTCAGAGAGGAAGAGGATGAGGCTCTGGATGATCGTCCTTTTATGCCAGGCGATGATATCCTCTGCGGCAAGGCTGGGACTCATGGAAAGGTTCTTGAGGTGAATGGGAACAATCTTGCAGTTCTTCTTGAGAACGGGCTCCGCATGACGATAAAGCGCAGTATGGCAAGGCATGCAAGGAAGGAAGAGCCCAGGAAGGCGGCTCTGAGCTTTTCCGGAAGCTCTCGGAAAGCATCCTATACGATCGATCTCAGAGGACTTACGCTTGAGGAGGCTCTGCAGAGGATGGATGACCAGATGGAGGCCGCCATACTTGCAGGAATGGGAACGTTCGGCATTATCCATGGCTTCGGTGATGGCATTCTTTCCCGTGGTATTCATGACTACCTATCGAAGCGCAGAGAGGTGAAGGACTACTACTTTGCCCGCCCGGAGGATGGCGGGATGGGCAAGACCTATGTTGAACTGAAGTGATCCGGTAGCATATCACATGGGAGCAGCATTATTCCTGTATTGTGAATTACAGTATCAATATTTAGTTTGCATACAATTGCTTGGTATAGATATATAGCAGTATAATAAGTTTTATATATTTTCTATAAATTTAATTGATTAGAATATAATAATGAAATCAAAAATGCATAATAACACCATATTTCAGATATCATTATGCATGATTATCATTTCATTTTCGAAGGGTTTTAGGATTGATCTGCGATATGATTACAGCACCGAATACGAGGATGCATCCGAAGAGCTCCTTTCCACTCATCCTCTCTCCGAGTATCAGTGCTCCACCGATGGCGGCCCATACGCTTTCAAGCGACAGTATCAGAACAGCGTGATCAGGGTTCATGTATTTCTGTCCGACAACCTGAAGCGTATATGCGATTCCGCAGGAGAACGCTCCGGCATAGAATACAGGAAGCCATGCATCCATTATCGAGCTGACTGTGGGTTCTTCGAAGAGGAACATTCCTATTCCGGAGAGTATGCCTCCTATGAGGAACTGCAGCATCGAGAGAAGTATCCCATCGACATCCTTTCCTGTCCTGTCTATTGCCATGATATGGAGCGCGAAAAGAAACGCGCAGGCGATTAGAAGACCATCGCCCGCTGATAGCGATAATCCTTCAGAGAGTGTCAGGAAGTACATGCCTGCAAGGGCTGCAGCAGCACATAGCCATGTCCTGATCCCCGGCCTCATTCCGAATACCATCGTGATGATCGGAACGATGATGATGTAGAGCGATGTTATGAATCCTCCCTTTCCTGCACCGGAGACTGCGATGCCTGCCTGCTGTGTTACAGCGGCTGCTGATAGGCAGAGTCCGCAGATTGCTCCTCCTTTAATGGCTTTGCGGAAGTATTCCCTGTCGCCTATGTGTCTACGTATTCCGGGTATTGCGAAGGGAATGAGGACGATAGCGCCTATGATCAGGCGTACGGCATTGAATGTGAATGGCCCTATGCTCTCTGCTGAAACGGACTGCGCCACAAATGAAAGACCCCATATCAATGAGGTCAGGAGCAGGAGAAGGCCGGCATTTCTTTCTTTCATGGCGGAGAGTTTACAGAGTGAGGCAGGGGTAATCAAGAGTTGCGCGCTCAATTATGCCATGTGATAATCCTCAATATGGTTGATTACATGAATGGGACAGGAGTCCAGTACCATATCCGTACGAAAAAAGGCGATACAGGCCGCTATGCGATTCTTCCTGGAGATCCGAAGCGCGTACCTCTTATCGCGAAGTACCTTGATGATGCTGTACAGATAGCGGATAACAGAGAGTATGTGACATATACCGGCTATCTCGGTGGAGAGAAGGTTTCCGTCACATCAACCGGCATCGGCGGTCCATCTGCTGCGATTGCTATGGAGGAGCTCTTCAGATGCGGTACCGATACATTCATTCGAATTGGAACATGCGGAGGAATATCGATGGATGTGGTGAGCGGTGATGCTGTGATTGCGACAGGGGCTGTGAGACAGGAGGGGACGAGCCTCCAGTATGCGCCAATGGAGTTTCCAGCCGTTGCGGATTTCCGCGTCGTCCTGGCCCTTGCTGAAAGCGCAGAAAGCCAGGGCTGCCGCTATCATACAGGAATCGTGCAGTGCAAGGATTCCTTCTATGGTCAGCTTGATCCTGAGAGGATGCCCGTATCAGGCGAGCTTAAGGCGAAATGGGAGGCATGGAAGAGACTGGGCGTCCTCGCATCAGAGATGGAGAGCGCTGCTCTTTTCACAGTTGCATCATCCCTTGGAGCTCGGTGCGGTTCTGTTTTCGCAGTTGTAAGCAATCAGGAAAGGGCAGCCGCCGGACTGGATAATCCCATCATTCATGATACCGACCTTGCAATCAGGATCGCAGTCGGGGGAATAATGAATCTTATCCTGAAAGACAGGAAATCATCTATATAGAATGATACCCCGGTCCTGATACTCCTTCTCCGTCATCTCAAGAAGTGTGCCGAGATCATCGCCGCTTCCGGCTTCCTTCTCAAGGTCGATGGAGAAGAGCTCTAGCCCTGTCTCCGAGTAGTCCTTCTGCAGCTCTGCCGATCTGTGGGTTCCCAGATCCAGTGAGAAGCGTTCTTTCGTGATATCATTCACTGCGTCCTCTGTTGCTGTGAGATAGACCTTTCCTGATAGCAGATTCCTTATTGATATAAGCCCTCTGACGGGCTTGTCCCTTGTGTACAGCTCTTCGATATTCATCGCTGGAATATTATCCAAAATCGACAAAAAAGCAAATATTGAGCAAACTTCATATTGAAAATAGATGTAATCCATTGATTGTACATGCCCGTTGTTCTATAGTCATAGAAAACAAAAGAATTCAGGTGGAATAAATGGAACAGCAGATTCAGGATCTTGTTGCCTCTATCCGCAAGGAAGGCATTGACAGCGCAAAAGCCGAAGCCGAAAGGATAATCAGCGAAGCTAGGGCACAGGCCGATGCAATCGTGAAAGAGGCTGAGAAAGAGCGTGATAAGATGATCGCGGATGCTGAGAAGTCAATCGCGCTTGAGAAATCCTCCTCGGAGGCGACGATAAAGCAGGCTGCACGCGATGTCTCCCTCTCTCTGAGGAAGAGCATCGAGGATGAGTATTCGAAGATACTCTCAGCGGCTATATCAAAGGAAATGCATGGAAGCAATCTTGTTTCCATCATCAGTGCGGTTCTTTCAGGAGATCTCTCAGGGAAGGCTGTTGAGCTTCCGCAGGAAGATCTCAGTGCGCTCTCCGCAGAGCTTTCGAAGGCTTTCGCCTCTGAAATCGCATCGGGTCTTGAGTTCATGCCCTCCCAGTCTGTGCAGGCAGGATTCAGAATCACGGAAAAAGATGGCTCTGGATATATCGATGTTTCCGCAGATAAGTGCCAGGAGCTGCTCTTCCCATATCTTTCGGATTCTCTGAAGTCCATTCTCTGAGGTCCTATGGCTGAGTACTACTATTTTGCTTCGACTCTTCCGATGCTCTCAATGGGCAAGGAGCTTCCGATTACCTATGAGGAATTCATGGCAAAGGCCAGGGAGCAGCTTTCAAAGAAGGATTACAGGGATCTTGAGAAGGCTGTGTTCTCTTCCTCTGCCGATGCTGCAGGGAATCCTGTCGTAAGGGAGTGGCAGGAGTACTCGGAGAAGATAAGGGCAGTAATGAATTCCGTCAGGGCTGAGAAACTCGGCTTCCCTGGATACGAGGTTGTATCCGGAGGGGAGAAGATCTTCGAGGACCGCATAAGGTCGATTGTCGAGGATCTCGATCCGCTGGAAGGAGAGAGGGCTCTTCTTGGAATGTACTTTGATTTCCTGTCGTCGAGGGAGGGCGGGTCTCCGTTCTCTTCACGGGCTCTGATGATATACTCGCTGAAGCTTCAGCTTATGGAGCGCAGCTCATCATTCAGCCAGGAAAAGGGTCTTTCGGAATTCGACAGGCTATATAAGGAAATTGAAACGGATATTTTCCGGTAAGGAGATAATATGGCATCAACAGCTTCTGGCCTGGTGACCGGCGTCAACGGGAACATGGTTAATGTTAGGTTCTCGGACCAGGTAATAAAGAACGAGGTAGGATACATCCATGTAGGTGATACCCGTCTCAAGAGCGAGATTATAAGAATCACCGATGGTATAGCATCGCTGCAGGTCTATGAAATGACCGGAGGAATCGCAGTAGGCGATGAGGTCGAATTCACAGGGGAGATGCTCTCTGTAGAGCTTGGCCCTGGACTCCTTACCCAGGTCTTCGATGGACTGCAGAATCCACTTCCCGGACTTGCCGAGAAGTGCGGGTTCTTCCTTGAGAGAGGTGTATATCTTGATCCTCTCCCTGATAAGGAGTGGGATTTCACTCCTACGAAGAGTGCAGGGGATAAGGTGATTGCCGGCGATTCATTCGGTTATGTTCCAGAGGGCATCTTCCGCCATGAGATCATGGTCCCATTCACGCTTCAGGGTGATTGGAAGATTAAGAGCATCGCAGATAAAGGCATGCATAGAAGCCGTGAGACAATCTGCGTAATCGAGGATGGAAGGGGCAATGAGAGGGAGCTCTCAATGATCATAACCCAGCCGGTCAAGGTGGCTATCAAGGGATATGCAGACAGAGTCCTCCCAGATGAGACAATGGTCACGAAGGTAAGGATCATCGATACTTTCCTCCCTGTGGCGAAGGGCGGTACATACTGTATTCCTGGACCATTCGGTGCAGGGAAGACCGTTCTCCAGCATCTGACTTCAAGGAACGCTGATGTCGATATCGTAATTATCGCAGCATGCGGTGAGCGTGCTGGTGAGGTTGTTGAGATCCTCAAGGAATTCCCAGAGCTTACGGATCCGAAGACCGGAAGAAGCCTCATGGAGAGAACCATCATCATCTGCAATACATCGAGTATGCCTGTTGCGGCTAGAGAGGCTTCCGTATACACGGCAGTCACGATGGCTGAGTATTACAGGAATATGGGACTGGATGTACTCCTTCTTGCCGATAGTACTTCCCGCTGGGCACAGGCTATGAGAGAGATGTCTGGCCGTCTCGAGGAGATTCCTGGAGATGAGGCATTCCCTGCATACCTGGAGTCAAGGATTGCTGAGTTCTATGAGAGGGCAGGAAAGGTGAAGCTCCGCGATGGACGTACAGGTACTGTCACGATCGGTGGAACGGTATCCCCGGCTGGCGGAAACTTCGAGGAGCCTGTAACCCAGGCGACACTCAAGGTCGTAGGCGCATTCCATGGCCTTTCCAGAGAGCGCTCCGATGCGCGAAAGTATCCTGCCATCGATCCTCTCGATTCATGGTCGAAATATGAGGGAATAATCGATAAGGACAAGGTTGCTGAGGCATATTCATACCTCAGGAGAGGTAATGAGGTCGGGCAGATGATGAAGGTCGTCGGAGAAGAGGGAACATCGCTTGAGGACTATGTGGTCTATCAGAAGGGTGAGTTCCTTGATTCGGCATATCTCCAGCAGAACTCCTTCGATCCCGTTGATGCTTCCGTCACAGTAGACAGGCAGCGCCTTGTGTTCTCCGTCATGTACGATATCCTCACTTCATCATTCGAGCTTGAGGATAAGAAGGACGCCCGTCTCTTCTTCAATGAGCTTAGGCAGCGTTTCCTTGACTGGAACGGAACTGCGGAGTCTGATGAGCGCTTTGGAACGCTCAAGGAGGATCTCGAATCCTTCTATAAGGGAAGGAGGAAGTAAATGCAGAAGGTCTATACGAAGATTGAATCTATTGTCGGAAACGTCATAACTGTCAGGGCAGAAGGCGTAAGGAACAATGACCTGGCAGAGATCACGACATCACGCGGCAAGGGTTTTGCCAACGTAATCAAGCTCGATGGTGATAAGGTATCACTGCAGGTGTTCCAGGGAGCAATGGGCGTATCAACAGGAGACAGCGTCCGCTTTCTGGGCGTGCCGATGAGAGTCAGCTTCTCCGATAATCTGCTTGGACGCATCTTTGATGGTGCAGGCCATCCGAGGGATAACGGCCCTGAGCTTACAGAGAATATGATTGAGATCGGTGGTCCTTCAGTAAACCCGTCAAGGAGAATACTCCCGAACAAGATGATCAGAACAGGTATTCCTATGATCGATGTATTCAACACCCTTGTCGAGTCGCAGAAGCTCCCGATCTTCTCAATCTCCGGCGAGCCCTATAACCAGCTTCTGGCTCGTATCGCCATGCAGGCGGAGGTTGATATCATCGTTCTGGGAGGAATGGGCCTGAAGTATGATGACTACCTCTTCTTCAGGAATACGCTGGAAAGCTCCGGCGCTCTCTCAAGGACTATCATGTTCATCCATACTGCATCCGATCCTACTGTCGAATGCACGCTCGTTCCAGATCTCTCGCTTGCTGTAGCGGAGCGCTTTGCCCTTCAGGGAAAGAAGGTTCTTGTTCTCCTTACTGATATGACGAACTTCTGCGATTCGCTTAAGGAGACTGCAATCACGATGGAGCAGGTTCCTTCCAACAGAGGATACCCCGGAGATCTCTATTCCGCCCTCGCATCACGCTATGAGAAGGCTGTATCGTTCGAAGGTGCCGGATCTGTTACAATCCTTGGTGTTACGACGATGCCTGGCGATGATGTCACGCATCCTGTACCAGACAATACGGGATACATCACGGAGGGACAGTATTATCTGAAGAATGGCCATATCGAGCCATTCGGATCCCTTTCCCGTCTGAAGCAGAACGTCAACAAGGATACACGCTCGGACCATAGATCATTGATGGATGGCATGATCAAGCTCTACAGCGCATACAAGGATTCCCTTGAGAAGCGTTCAATGGGATTCATGATGTCAGACTGGGATGAGAAGCTTCTGAAGTATGGTGCGGAGTTCGAATCGAGGATGATGGACCTTTCGGTGAATATTCCTCTCGAAGAAGCTCTCGACGAAGGCTGGAAGATCCTTGCGGAGTGCTTCGAGCCTAATGAGACAGGACTCAGGACTGAGCTCATAGAGCAGTACTGGCCCAAGGAGCGCTAGAGTGGGTGTAAAGCTTACCAAGAATGAGCAGAAGAAGCAGAAGGACGCCCTTAAGCAGTTCCAGCGCTATCTTCCAACGCTGCAGCTCAAGCAGCAGCAGCTCCAGGCTGTCATAAGGGAGTCTGAGCAGGAGATAGCGAAGCTGAAGGAGGAGCAGGCTAAGGCCAAGGCTTCTCTTTCTGGCTGGATTGCTGTATATGGCGAGAATGCTTCGTTCCCCTCTGAAAAATCCATCGGTACGCTTGTCAAGGTTGATAGGATAGAGAAGGACAGGGGGAATATAGCGGGAGTGGAAGTGCCTGTGTTCAGAGAGCTTGTCTTCAAGCCCATTGAATACGATCTGGACTTCTATCCCCTGTGGGTCGACAAGGCCATTGTCGCCCTGAGGGATATCGCGAAGTTCGATGCACTTGTAAGGACTCTTGAGGAGAGAATTGAGCTTCTCTCTGCAGAGCTTAGGACGACGACGCAGCGTGTAAATCTCTTTGAGAAGGTGAAGATACCCGAGGCAAAGGAGAATATCAGGGTGATAGGAATCTATCTTCAGGATCAGCAGACCGCAGCTGTCGTGCGTGGAAAGATAGCTAAGAAGAAGCTGGTGAAGGCAGGTTGATATGATAGCTAAGATGAAGAAAACGGTCATTGCAGCCTCCAGAAGCCAGAAGGATGAGCTTTTGGTCTCGCTCCGCGATCTAGGTGTGATGCATATCACTGACATGATCTCCAAATCCCAGAGTCTCGATGCCCTGGAGAAGGAGAGGAGCGAATACGATCATGTGCTTCAGGTTCTGAAGGAGCGCGGGGGAAAGAAGGTCAAGGCTGGGAAGGCGGTCTCCGGTGAGGAGTTCGCTTCAGTCCATGGCTCTCTTATATCCCTTCTTGCTGAAGAGGATAGCCTCAATGGTTCCCTCATTGCTCTCAGGAATGAGCGTGAGAGGATCTCGCCGTTCGGGGACTTCAACCCCGATGAGCTAGCATCCCTCGCTTCTGAAGGTATCGACATCCATATTTACACGGGGAATGCGAAGGATGCTGAGATTCTCCGGAGCGATCCTGACTGCAGGTTCATTCCTGTTGCATACAATGGCAAAGGCATTGCCATTGCGCTTGTTTCCGGAATGATTCCCGAGGGATCAGCGTTCTCCGAGTTCAGGCTTCCGAGGAAATCCCTTGCACAGATTGACAAGGAGATCCTCGAAGGGGAGAGCAGGCTGAAGGAGATTGCCTCTAAAATCAGTGAGGCAGCTGCCTATGTGCCTTCCTATGAAGCATTCCTGAAGAGAAAGGATGAAGCGATAACATTCGAGCGTGTCTCCGAGAGCGTTGAAGGGGATGATATCATCTACCTCACTGGGTACATCCCAGAGGAAGATGAGGATGCATTCAAGGCATATGCTAAGAAGCATTCCCTTGCCTATATGCTCTCCGATCCCGACGATGATGACAATCCTCCTACGAAGATCAATTACAAGGGCTTCGTAAGGATCGTAAAGCCTGTATTTGATATCCTTGGGACGGTGCCTGGATACCGTGAGTATGATATCTCATCGTACTTCCTGGTATTCTTCTCGCTGTTCTTTGCAATGATCATAGGCGATGCGGGCTACGGTATCATATTCATCCTTATCGGGCTCTTTATGCAGCATAAGGCGAAGAAGTGCTCGGACCTGAATATTCTCATATATGTGGTAGGTGCTGCGACTGTTGTGTGGGGTGCCGTCACTGGGACATGGTTCGGATCGGAATCTATCCTATACAAGGTTCCGTTCCTCCAGAAGCTCGTTATACCGAGCATTGCCAACTATCCCGAGGTCTTTGGACTGGATGCGACGTATACGCAGAACATGCTGATGAAGTTCTGCTTCATACTCGGTGCAGTGCAGCTATCGCTTGGAAGGATAATCAATATAATCAGGAAAGCGAAGGATAAGGATATATCGCTCCTGTCCGAGCTGGGATGGCTGATCGATGTCATCCTGCTGTACTTCCTTGCGCTGAATCTTGTCATTGGTGAGCCATGCTCGATACCGTTCATCGCGGGAGGAGTCGGTCTTGGATTCGTTCTTGTCTGCGTATTCTCTGCGCAAGGTCCTGGCATTCCGTTCGGAACAGGCCTGAAGCAGGGGCTTGCGGGCTTCTTTACGACCTTCCTTGATACGATTTCATGCTTCTCGAATCTGATGAGCTATATAAGGCTCTTCGCTGTCGGTATGGCATCGCTTGCAATCGCTCAGTCGTTCAACAACATGGGCGATGGGATGATGCATGGTCCAATGCTTGTCATCGGCATTGCTGTGATAGTGCTTGGCCATGTGCTCAATCTTGTGATGGGTCTTCTCTCCGTCGTCGTGCATGGTGTAAGACTCAATCTTCTGGAATTCTCCGGAGCTCTCGGAATGGAGTGGGCCGGATACAATTACGAGCCGTTCAGAAAGACGGTTCAGGATAAATCTGCTAGCAATAGCTAAGGAGAAGGATATGGAAAATCTTGCTTATCTCGGAATGGCATGTGCACTCTGCTTATCTGCACTTGGATCAGGACTCGGAACAGGATGCGCTGGTCAGAGCGCAGTCGGCGGCTGGAAGAAATGCTATGCTGCGGGAAAGCCCGCTCCATTCATCATGGTCGCATTCGCAGGAGCTCCTCTTACACAGACAATCTACGGCTTCCTGCTTATGAACTTCATCAGATCAGCATTTGACGGCGGCGCATCATACCTGCTCTGCCTTGGAGCCGGTGTCTTCGGCGGACTCGCAATCGGTCTTTCCGCATGGATGCAGGGCAAGGTCGCAGCAGCATCGTCCGATGCACTCGCTGAGACTGGAAAGGGAACGGCTAACTACTTCATCGTTATCGGTATCACCGAGACAGTCGCTCTCTTCACACTCGTCTTCTGTCTCCTGCTTCTCGGCTGATATAGGAACGCGTATCCTGCTCTGGATATCGGGGCAGGGGATGCGGGAAACAATAAGAGCAGAGCTCATTACACTTCCGGGCTCTGCTCTTTTTTTCTCTTTCTTCAGATTCCAAGGAACGGAATAATCTTCTCCGCATCCTTGTATCCCTTATCGTACAGCCTCATTATATCCTCATCCTTATGCTTCAGCGTAGTGACGCCGCAGGTGTCATCAGGGGCTATCACAAGGAGCTTTCCCTCCTTCTCATATCTTTCCATGCCCCTGATCTGGCTGTTGTATGTCTCAGCCCTCATCAGCATAGCTTTCCCCGCTTCCGGGTAACGCCTGGAAAGCGTATTACCGATCCATCTATCCTTCTCAGGATCCCTGACGAAATCTCTTGGCTTCGTGAGTATTACGATGACCTTGTCAGCTCCCATGCTGAATGCCTTTTCATATGGTATCGGATCCGAGATGCCTCCATCGTAATAAAGCTTTCCGTTGAACTCTATCGGCTTACATGCCACGGGTAGGGCCGCTGTCGCCTCAAGTACCGTCAGATTGCCGATCTTTATTGAGCTCTTTTCAAGATATTCCGGCTTCCCCGTATGGGCATTCGTCGCTACAAAGACCATATCGGAAGAAGAGCGGAGGAATGTCTCTGCATCAAATGGATCCTCGCATCCAGGCAGGGAGAGGTCCTCATAGATGTATTTTAGATTCATGAACGTACCGCGCGTCAGAAATGGCCAGAGTCCCATATACTGCCTGCGTTTTGGATAGACAGTGAAGTACCTCAGAACCCTTCCCCTCTGCCTGGCAAAGTACGTGGCGAGATCCGCAGCTCCAGCGGATACACCGATGCCAAGATCTATCGGATAGAGATCATTGTCCATCAGATAGTCATATATCCCAGCGCCGTAAACGGCCCTCATCCCGCCGCCGACGTCGATAAGCGCAGTTCTCATAGCCCGATTCTAGCCATTTGGAATATCATTGTACATGTACTATCATGGATGTATGCAGATTGCATTGCTCTTCATAATACCATTCATAGGCACCGCGCTTGGTGCATCAGGGGTCCTGTTCCTTAAGAACGGGCTAGGCAAGAGGACGGAGAAGGCTGTGCTGGGCTTTGCCTCAGGCGTTATGATTGCAGCCTCTGTCTGGTCGCTTCTTCTTCCTGCGATAGAGTCCTCTTCGTACTATACGGCAGCATCAGGCTTCCTTCTGGGTATAGCCTTCCTGCTCTTCATCGATTACCTGACGCCGCATCTGCATGCCCTTGCTTCAGATCCGGAGGGAAGACCTTCATCGCTTTCACGCTCAGCGCTTCTCATGCTTTCGGTGACAATCCACAATATCCCGGAGGGCATGGCCGTAGGAGCGGGTGCAGCTGTCACTGCAGCTTCCGGCGGAACGATGACATATGCGTCCGCACTTGCTCTCTCCCTCGGTATAGCGCTCCAGAACTTTCCAGAGGGGATGGTCGTATCATTCCCTCTGTACAGGGAAGGAAAGAGCAGGGGCTCTGCATTCATCCAAGGTGTCATTTCAGGAGCTGTAGAGCCTGCTGGGGCAGTGCTTGCTTTCATCTTCGTTGGATTCGCTGGCGCTATTCTCCCGCTCTTCCTTTCTTTCGCGGCAGGAGCCATGTTCTATGTCGTAGTGGAGGAGCTGATCCCTGAGGCATCGGAGGGAGAGCACTCTAATCTGGGTACGATAGGCGCAGCGCTTGGATTTGCCGCGATGATGCTTCTTGATGGGGTATTTGCATGAAGGAGAACAGATACGACGACAAGGAGTTCTTTCTGACATACAGCCGGATGATGCGCTCTGAGAAAGGACTGGAGGGAGCAGGGGAATGGCCCGAGCTTGAGAGGCATCTTCCGGACTTCTCCGGAAAGCGGGTTCTTGATCTCGGATGCGGATATGGCTGGCACGATGCATATGCCGTCCAGCATGGAGCTGAATACGTGCTTGCAACCGACATTTCAAGCAGGATGCTTGAGAGAGCAATGGAGATCAACAGCAACAGTGCAATAGAGTATCGCAGAATTGCTATGGAGGATCTTGAGCTTCCCGACAGCTCCTTCGATGTTGTGATAAGCTCCCTAGCATTCCATTACATCAGCGATTTTCCATCAATAGCAAGGAAGATCCATCAATGGCTGCGTCCTGGCGGGGCCTTTGTATTCTCCGCAGAGCATCCGGTATTCACTGCAGAAGGTTCACAGGACTGGTGCTATGGAGAGGATGGGGTCATAAGGCACTTCCCGGTCGATAACTACTTCTATGAAGGCAGGAGGGATGCAGTCTTCCTTGGCCAGCATGTTGTGAAATACCACAGAACGCTGACGACATATGTGCGCTCATTGCTCTCAGCAGGCTTCCGCATACTGGATATCTCGGAGCCACAGCCTCCAGAATCCATGATGGAACTGGATGGCATGAAGGATGAGATGAGAAGGCCCATGATGATAATCTTCTCCGCAATTAAGGAATGAAATTCTGGATTTTCCCGTTTTCCGGGATATGAATTTAGCCAATCTTAGCAGAGAATAGTAATATGACTCCTCGGAAGATTCTGATTGTTGTTGTGATCATTGCAGCTCTCCTGGCTATTCTCATCGCAGTCTCTGGACCGCATGGGGATGCCGGAATTGATAGCTCTGCCACGACAGTCCATAGCTCTGATATCATTGCTGGGAAGGTAGAGCCTGCTGATTATACTGAGGGCGTAGTCTATCAGGATCAGGAAGAGGAAGCTGAGGCAATCACCGAAGAGAGCTTCATGGTCAGGGACAATCTCTTCAGGGCAGAGGTCGAAGGAACATCGGTCAGAATCAGCTATTCCGAACCTATCACAAATGAGTATGTCTCGGGATTCTTCAGCAAGGAGGACTCAAAGTACGGACTTGCAAGCGCCGGCATAAAATACAGCTTCCCGGAAGAGGGGCTGATGGTCGTTGAATTCCCTGAGATAGCGACTCCCCGCAGGATAGCGCGGTGGATGGGAATGTGGTTCGAGGATCTTCAGTCCTATATGGGCAGATGATTATCATTCAGGGCCGTTTTCCGCTATAATCCTCTGTATATGGTCAGTGACAAGCTAGAGGCTCTTCATCTCTATAGGACGCTATCTGAAGGGCTGGAAGGATATGCCGGTATGGAGCCTGATGCGATAGCTCCATCGGATGGATACATCGTGGACAGGAAGCATACCGTGCTTTTCATCGTTGACAGGGGCTCTGCAGTCTTCAGCACATCCTGGAGGGAAACCCCTGATTCAAGGGAGCCGCTCGCTGCTGTTACTGCAGGAGAGGGTAGCTTTGTGCTTTTCCTTCCGGGAGAGCCGTTCATTGCCAGGACGGCTGGTGCATCGGTACGCATGTATAGGGTGGAGTAGATGTTCTCGTCCAGAAGCGCTCATGTAAGAGGGATGGAGATCGGGGGTAAGGCTCCTGTGCGCATCCAGACAATGTATGACAGGCCTTTCGGCGTGGAGAGTGTCGATGACATACTCCGCCGCATAGCTTCTCTTTCTTCTATGGGGTGCGATCTCATAAGATTCTCATTCGCATCGAAGAACGACGCTCCTTTCTTCTCGGAGATAGCATCCCGAAGCCCAATACCCGTTGTTGCTGATATCCACTTCGACTATCGCATGGCTATACTTGCGATAGAGTCCGGTGCTGATAAGATAAGGATCAATCCAGGGAATATAGGGGCTGAGTGGAAGACCAGGGAGATTGTGAAGGCAGCTTTGGATCATGGGACTGCCATACGCATAGGTCTGAATTCCGGTTCTCTGCCTTCAGGGGAAGGAGGCATTCCCTCCCGGATGGTATCGAGCGCCCTTGGCTACATAGATCTCTTCGAGAGCATGGGCTTCGATAACACAGTCGTCTCACTGAAGTCCTCCGATGGCGACGAGACGGCAGAGGCCGCGAGGCTCTTTGCAGGGAAATCGGGATATCCGCAGCATATAGGTGTGACGGAAGCTGGTGACAGCGTTATATCAGCAGTGCGCTCAACCTGGGCTCTCGGACGCCTCCTCTCGTCAGGCATCGGAGATACGATAAGGATATCCATGACGGGATCGATTGAGGACGAGGTCGCTGCTGCGGCTGAGCTATTGCGTGTTACAGGCCTTTCAGAGAAGGGCGTCAGGATCGTCTCCTGCCCGAGATGCGGCAGGCATACATTCGACACGATGGGATTTCTAAGGGAGAACAGAGGACGGCTTCTTGCCCTTGATAAGAACATAACTGTTGCTATAATGGGCTGTCTTGTGAACGGACCTGGTGAGGCAGGCTATGCAGACTATGCCATTACAGGGTATGGTGACAAGGTATATATCTACAGAAAAGGTTCTCTCGTGATGAAGACATCAGCAGAGGATGCCGCATCTGCGCTTTTCGAGGTGATTGACGATGAATGATAGACTTGTTATACGCGGAGCCAGGGAACATAACCTCAGGAATATTGACCTGGATCTGCCGAAGGATTCTCTTGTTGTCATTTCAGGGCTGTCAGGTTCGGGCAAAAGCTCTCTCGCTTTCGATACGATCTTCGCAGAGGGCCAGAGAAGGTATATCGAATCGCTTTCAAGCTATGCACGCATGTTCCTCGGACGCATGGAGAAGCCCGATGTTGATTCTATAGAAGGTCTTTCCCCTGCGATATCAATCGAGCAGAAATCAACGAACAGGAATCCGAGATCAACGGTCGGTACCGTGACTGAGATATATGACTACTACCGTCTGCTCTGGGCAAGGATCGGCCATAGGCACTGCCCAAAGTGCGGGCGTGAGATAACGGAGATGTCCGTTGACCAGATCATAGATCTCATCTTCTCCCATCCCGAGGGTGGAAAGCTTATGATACTTGCTCCCGTCGCACGGGGAAAGAAGGGCGAATTCAGGGCTGTCCTGGAGGATTCGCTCCGCCTCGGATACCTCAAGGCCGAGATTGATGGCAAGGTCTATTCCCTCGACGAGGGCATTCCGCAGCTCGAGAAGAAGATCAAGCATAATATCTCGATTCTCGTTGATAGGGTGAAGAATACAAAAGATGCAAGAACGAGAATTTCCGATGCAATAGAGAAGTGTGCGGAGCTTTCCGCAGGGCTATGCGAGGTCGAGTATGTCGACGAGGGTACAACCGAGCTCTACAGTGAGAAGAACAGCTGTCCTGACTGCGGTATAACGATTCCTGAAATTGAGCCGCGCTTCTTCTCATTCAATTCACCGTTCGGCGCATGTCCTGAGTGCAATGGCCTTGGATTCAGGAAGGAGTTCGATCCGGATAAGATAATCCCCGACCGCTCCCTTTCGTATAACCAGGGGGCGATAAGGACGCACAGGCCCGATGCTAATTTCTACAGGGCCGGGATCGAGGCGCTGTATAAGCACTATGGCTGCTCCATGGACACTCCTATGGATCAGCTTCCGGAAGGCTTCATCGATGCTCTTCTCTATGGAAGCAGCGACCGCCTGAGCTATACGTATCAGGGAACATCTTCCAAGAAGACCACAGAGTTCAAAGGCATCATCACAGAGCTTGAGAGGCGCTATTACGAGACACAGTCGATGAATATAAGGATGTGGCTTGATTCATTCAGGGAAGAAGTTACATGTCCTGTATGCCATGGCGACAGGCTGCGCAAGGAGGCTCTCTCCGTGTATATCGGAGGCAGGAACATCATCGATGCTACAAAGCTGAGCGTTTCGAATACGATACGCTTCTTCCAGTCTCTTCAGCTGACGGATACGGAGAAGGCCATATCCTCAGAGATACTCAAGGAGATCAATGCAAGGCTCCATTTCCTTGAAGATGTAGGGCTCGGATATCTTACGCTGCACCGTGGCGCTGCGACCCTCTCCGGCGGTGAGGCGCAGAGAATCAGGCTTGCAACACAGATAGGCTCCGCGCTCTCAGGAGTGCTGTATGTCCTTGATGAGCCTTCTATCGGACTGCATCAGCGCGACAATCAGAAGCTTATAGATACGCTCAAGCACCTCCGTGATCTCGGTAATACAGTTATCGTCGTGGAGCATGATGAGGATACGATAAGGGCTGCAGACTATGTTGTCGATCTCGGCCCCGGAGCTGGTGAGAGGGGAGGAAAGGTGATTGCGGAGGGAACTCCGAGGGAGATCGAGGTGAATCCTGACTCCATTACAGGCCAGTTCCTTTCAGGAGCAATGACGATACCTGTGCCACAGAGGCGGAAGGGCAATGGGCATCACATCATTGTTAAGGGCTGTTCCAGAAACAACCTTAAGAATATCGATGTGGATATACCTCTCGGTGAGTTCGTTGTGATAACAGGCGTCTCTGGCTCCGGAAAGTCCACGTTTCTCAATGAGATACTGCTTCCAGCTGCTGAAGGAAGGCTGCAGAAGAAGAGGGATACGTTCTCCGGCTACAGCGAGCTGTCTGGAACGGAATATATCGACAAGATCATATCCATAGACCAGTCTCCGATCGGGCGTACACCGAGATCCAATCCTGCGACCTATGTGGATCTCTTTACTCCGATCCGTGAGCTCTATGCATCGATGCCTGAGGCGAAAGCCAGGGGATACAGTGCAGGGAGATTCTCATTCAATGTGCCAGGTGGAAGGTGTGAGAACTGCTCCGGAGATGGACAGCTGAAGATCGAGATGCACTTTTTGCCTGATGTCTATGTGAAGTGCGATGTCTGCGAGGGTAGGCGGTACAACAAGGAGACGCTTGCCGTCACATATAAAGGGAAGAATATCGCGGATGTGCTTGATATGACCGTAGCGGAGGCCTATAGCTTCTTCTCTGCCCATCCTAAGATCAGGAGAAAGCTTGAGACGCTTATGGCGGTCGGTCTTGACTATGTCCGCCTCGGACAGAGTGCTCTCACGCTTTCAGGGGGCGAGGCACAGCGCGTGAAGCTCTCTCTGGAACTCTCTAAGATACAGACAGGAAAGACACTCTATGTGCTTGATGAGCCTACCACAGGTCTTCATTTCGCAGATGTGAAGAAGCTTCTGGAGGTCCTTGAGAAGCTTGTCGATCAGGGCAACAGCGTTATCCTCATCGAGCATAACCTCGATGTGATAAAATCAGCAGACTGGATAATCGACCTCGGGCCGGAAGGCGGGGATGATGGCGGTTATCTGGTCGCGGAAGGGACACCTGAGGATATCTCCAGGGTTCCTGAAAGCTATACAGGACATTTCCTCAGGAGGTATCTGGGTTAAATGCATAGGCTTTCGGCTCTCCTTATCATCCTCATTTCTGTATCGATGGCGCTTTCCGCAGTAACTGCGGGAACGATTTATTTCGCTACGGATGATGAACTGAGGAATATGGCGGAGCTGAGGGGCCTTCCGTCCGATGGAACGAGAGAAGCGATTCAGGATGCGCTATATCAGTATGAAGGACTTGAAGCCTATGCTGAGGAAATCCCATCTGATGCCGGCGATTTCACACTCGATATCCTTCAGGCGGAGAACCTGCTTTCCGATTCCGGAAGCTTCGTGCTTACCGGTAATGCCTCGATATCCTTCACCGACAGAAACGGCATCGTCTCGGACCTCAGTGCCGATACGATAATCATCGATACGGATAACAGCCATCTTTCGGCGCTTGATAACGTCCATTATCACAGTGACAGCCCCAATGCCTCAATCGATGATATCAATGCGGATATCGTCTCAGTGTTCTGGGATTCCGGCGAGATAAAGGTATCCAATGCCACCACCTCGACAGTAAGGGAGGGCACTGATGGAGCGGAGGGTGTTACGATCTTCACCTCAGGAGAGACATTCACATATACCCCTGGAGGATCCATCCTCTATGAAGGCGGAAGGATCGGCTCTGCGGCCGAAGATCCGCATTCATCGATAACCGCATCAACGATAGCGATGCTGCCTGGGTCGGATATGTTCATCTCCAATGCCTACCTCTCGATAGGCCGTGTTCCGATACTCTACCTTCCATATTTCTTCTTCCCAGGTTCCCGTGTCGTTGGCAACCCATCATTCGGATTCTCCTCATCGAAAGGCGCATTCCTCAATACGACATTCGAGATATTCGGATCATCATCGAAAGTGCAGGAATCAGGGGATGATTCATCCTTCATGTCCATGCTCTCATCCAGTGATTCCGGAGGCGATCTGCAGCCATATGGAGCATATTATTCCGCCAAAGAACCGCTTACACCGCTGCAGCAGTGGGCCAAAGATTCCTCGTCATATTTTGCTATCATGGCCGATGCATATGCGAGCACAGGTGTCCATCTTGGTATTGATGGTGTATTGAATTTCTTCGATGGCACGCTCTCCCTCTCATTCTTCAACGGTATAGCTGTGTCCCATGCGAATGAGAACTACGGGGTGAAGAACTTCCGGTATTACGGGCAGAATACGCTCTCATATGAGAATTTCGGGGTCACGACAGAGCTCTCCGTTCCTTTCTATTCGGATAACAGGGTGCTCCAGGACTTCGGCAATAGAGTCTCCGGCTTCTCGATAATGTCGGTAATACAGCCAGCGGAATTCCCGGAGGATTACAATTCCTCGATATCAACATTCTCAAGGACGCTCGACTTCAATTACACGCTCCCTTCCGAGTATCACAATGGATTCGTAGATTCCTTCAGGATAACAGATACGAATATCGCGGCAGATTACCGCTGGTCTTCATCTGAGAAGAAGTTCTATATGGAAGAGGCTATTCTTCCGGAGTTCGGGATGTCCCTTTCCGGTACGCTCTTCTCGCTTTCCGGGACAGCTGGCTCGGTGATCAATGCCACAGAAGAGGAGGAGACGGATATCACTGATCTCCATCTGCTTTCCGATCCGCTCCTATATGATATATACAAGGCGGAGGAGAGGGCCGCAGCACAGGCTGCCGGCAAGGAGTTCAATGTTTCGCTCAAGTACTCGCTCTCAGAAAGCCTGAGCAATACCTATGAATTCGATGCGAATGGAGATACAACGGATGGGAGCTTCTCATCGGACAGCGCAGCCCGTCTCACATTCGAAGCCGACATGGCCGATTATGTATCGCTCGATGCAATATTCACACCATCCTATTCATACATGGTGGAGGACCGCCACCGCGCATCGATAGTGACTGAGAACACCTCCGTGAATTCCGACGTATCGCTTTCGCTTCCGTTCATCGGTCTTCAGTACAGTCTCTCAACGAAGCTGATGAATCTCAGAAGCGTCACGCAGGGAAGTGTAGAGGATGTGACGATGCTCAACCCTGGGTGGGACAGAGATACTGTCACAAGCCATTCGATAGGGTTCTCGAAGGCTTTCCAGACGGAGTATGGCACATTCACCCCTGCTATCACATACAGACTGCCACCTCTCTCTGCATCGCTTATTCCGAAGTTCTCCTACAGCTATGGTCCATTCGCCCTGTCATTCTCATGGAGCTTTCTGGAGGATGATGATACAGGTGATTTCCTCAGCGACCTCATTGAGCTTTCGGCAGGCTATAATGGCACATACATAACCTCATCGATATCGCTCAAGTACCAGTCCGCTGATTTTGACAGCAGCGATTTCATGGCGCCGTTCTACGGTACGGCATCCCTTTCCCTGCGTACGGCGGACAAGAACTGGTCCATTACCGGATTCGTTGATTATGAATACGAGAGTGCCGGATACAACCATTATTTCAATGCGATAAGCGCGACGCTCAAAATCCCGTATTTCGATATAATGCTCGAATGGGCAGGACCAGCTGAGAATCTTTCCTTCAGTGCTATCGAGGCACATGCCGATGTGGATAATGTCTTCTTCCAGCTCTGGAAGGGAAGGCTGTATTTCGGCTTCGGCCTGCAGGCGTCATTCGAGATGGACATGAACAATCCATATGCTGCATCGTTCACGATTACACCATCATTTACATTCCGCATTGCGGAGTTCCTCGATTTCAAGTTCTCATTCACTTCATCCAACAATGGATTCTATGATTACTTCAGGACGGGATCATTCTCTGTATCGGAGTTCTTCAATGATCTCTGGCAGTCATTCGACTTTTTCGGCAACGGACGTTACAACACGAACTTCGTACTTGATGAGTGCGCCCTTGAGATAATCCACTACATGGATGACTGGAATCTCAATGTAAAGTACTCAGCGGAGGTCCTCCTCAACGGAGATTCCTATGAGTTTGTGCCTGAGTTCTCGATATACCTCAGCTGGAAGACAATACCTGACCTGAAGATTGACCAGACATGGGAAGAGAGGAATGGATCATGGAGACAGAAATAATGGAAAGCTATGTATTCACGCCCGAGGCCGCTTCCGCAGTGCTCGGACCAAATGACTGCAACCTCCCATACCTTGAGGCACTGCTCAGAACAGATCTCTCCGTAAGGGGTACATCGATTGCAGCATCCTCGGAATCCCCACTGTTCATACCGCTTATGAAGCGGCTTGAAAAGCTGTCGGAGAGGGGCGGGGTGCTTGCAGAGCCTGAGATATTCATGGAGTACCAGCTTCTTTCCAATCCTGATGCTGAGGTAGGGGCTGAAAAGAGCTTTATCGCTGTACAGGGACGATCCGTTTATCCTAAGAGCGCGGCCCAGAGGCGCTTCATAAGTGCGCTCCGCAGCGATTCCGTGGTCCTCGCACTTGGACCTGCTGGAACGGGAAAGACATTCCTATCGATAATCTGGGCACTTTCCGAGGTGCTGTCAGGACGGCGAAGCAAGCTTCTTCTGGCTCGTCCTGTAGTCGAGGCAGGTGAATCCCTGGGCTTCCTCCCCGGCGATCTGCAGCAGAAGCTGAGCCCTTATCTCAGACCGCTGTATGATGCGATGGAGTATGTTCTCCACCCACAGCAGATAAAGAGACTTGAGGATACGGGGACGATAGAGGTCGCTCCTCTTGCATATATGCGAGGCAGGTCCGTCAATAATGCCGTCATGATACTGGATGAGGCACAGAATGCATCAAGGTCCCAGATGAAGATGTTCCTCACGCGTCTTGGCGAAAACAGCCAGGCCATAGTCTCGGGCGATCCCTCGCAGATAGATCTCTCGAGACGATCGGAGTCCGGACTTGAGGAGGCTGCATCCCTGCTTGGTGGTATCGAGGGGATTTCCGTGATAAGATTCACTCATAGTGATACTATACGGTCCCGCATCGTGAGGGATATTGTTAGAGCATATTCGGAGGGGAATGATGAAGAGCACTAGAATGATTGCCGATTCGCTTGCTGTATTCTCTGCAAAGCAGAAGGCAGTGCTTTTCATTCTTATCTTCCTTGCAGGAGCGGCGGGTATAATATTCCCACTGCTTCTTTCCGCGAACCCTGCATTCGTCCTGAATATCTCGAGGGAGTACCGGGCAGGGGAGCTTTCGGATGAGGATGTGATCGCACCTGCGGATTTCTCATATGTCGATGAGGTCGCGACAAACGATGTCGTGAAGCGTGCCGCGGAGAGCATCCTTCCGCAGTTCTCATACTCCGTATCCTCATCTATAGCGATGAGGACGAGATTCAATGATTTCAGCCAGGCATACGCATCTGGCAATCTCTCATCATTTTTCGAAGAGAATGGTATGCATCTCGACAGCGATGCGATTGCCCGTCTCAAATCCCTCTCCGGTGATTCCGCCACCATGGTCCTGTCGCTTGTCTCAGATTGCATATCTGAGCTTGTAAGCGATGGAATATTCAGTGACGATGGGATACAGGCCGCTGGAAGCGGGGGCTATACCCGCATCGAGATAGAGCCATCCGGAGTTCCGTTCGCGCATGCAGGGGCTGTCATACCGATCGATGAGGCTGTGACGCTTTCTGAGGTGTACAGGTATGTCATCGGGTGGATAAGCGAGTTCTATCCTGATATCGAGAGCGGCAATGCTGATCTCGCTGCGGATATCGTTGCCATGATCGTCACCCCGAATGTTGATTATGACTCGGTCCTTACCGTTGCGATGAGGGAAAATGCTGCAGAGACCGTTCCCCCTGTGCTGATTGAGGTCAATGAAGGTGATTACATCCTCCGCCGCGATACGATCGTGACCGATCAGCAGCTCAGGACGATAGAGAGGATGAGGGAGAATGCCGTTGTATCAATACCGCCAGCCAGGGCTTTCGGATATATGGTATATATCGCGGCCTTCATAATAATGACCGTATTCCTCCTTTTCTACTTCATACCATACCGGTACAGGCTGTTTCTGTATCTCACTCTGTTCCTTGTCGCAACGATATTCACGCTGACACTCTCATACCTTATGGTCCTCGCGCTTGCCCTTGACGGAGTACGCTATGTGGACCCGTTCCTTCCATTCCTGTTCCTCCCGCTCTTTTCCGCAGCTGTTACCGGCAGGAAGAGGATAGGATTCTCTCTTGGGTTATTGCTATCGGGCTGTGCAGTGATCTATCCAGGCTCGAGGAGCTTCACGTTCTTCTACCTGATTGTCCTGATAGTCTGTTCCATGCTCTTCATGAGATCGGGCAATGAGAGAATGGATATCATCTATCAGACACTGTTCTCGTCGCTTACGGCAGCTGTCGTCACGCTGCTTGTCTCCGTAATCTACAGCCAGTCCTATTCCATGATAATGACGAATGTCCTCGTCTCGATGATCAATGTTGTCATCTCATTCATCCTTCTTTCCATAATCCTTCCGATTGCGGAGAAGGTATTCAATGTTCCTACTTCGTACAGGCTGCACGAGCTTTCGTTCACCGATACGCCTACGCTTAACAGGCTCAGCCAGGTTGCTCCCGGCACTTTCAACCATTCGAAGAATGTTGCGGAGATGGCCTATGATGCGTGCAAAGCGATTGGAGCCAATGCGGAGCTTGCCAGGGTAGGAGGGCTTTACCATGATGTCGGCAAGGCCGAGCATCCAGAGTACTTCATAGAGAACCAGAATGGGCGCAATGTCCATGATGAGATCAACAAGACGCTCTCCGCTGCTATAATAAAGTCCCATGTGAAGCTAGGTGTTGAGAAAGCCAAGGAGATAGGACTCCCGCAGGAGGTTATCGATATAATCTCCGAGCATCATGGCAATGATCTCATAAAGTACTTCTACAATGAGGCCGTAAGGGAGGCAAAGGATAAATCACTGGTGGTGAGCGAAGAGGATTTCAGGTATACGGGACGCATTCCTGCGACTCCTGAGAGCGCTGTCGTTATGCTCGCTGACTGCTCAGAGGCCGCGACAAGAACGCTGAAGAATCCAAACCACCAGAAGTACGAGAAGCTTATCAATTCAATCATCATCGATAAGATGAACTATAAGCAGCTTAACAACAGCCAGCTTACGATCAATGACCTTGATAAGATCAAGGAAGCTTTCATCCTCTACCTGATGGGGCGCGACCACCAGAGAATCGAATACGAGAAGGACTGATATGTACTTTATTGAAGATGAGCATGGAATGGCGGAAGGCAAGGATGTTGCGGGAAGCCTCGACATGATACTGGGCTATCTGGGGGAGGATGGAGAGTTCTCCGTCCACTTCGTTACCGATGATGAGATAAAGGCTCTTAACAGGGACTACAGGGATAAGGATGAGCCTACGGATATCCTCACATTCCGCATTCTCGATGGAGAGGAGTTCCCTTCGTTCCCCGGAGAGGAGAAGGAGCTTGGCGACATGTTCATATCTATGGATGCGATGAGAAGGAATGCCTCAGAGTTCTCTGTTTCCGAGGATGAGGAGCTCTTCAGGCTTCTCGTTCATGGCATACTGCATCTCCAGGGCTATGACCATAAGACCAATGACTTCTCTTCAGAGCCGATGCTCATGAGGCAGGAGGAGATCATCCGGGCCTTGTTCCCCGGCGGCATGGCCTGACTCAAGCCTCGCCAATCTTCCTGAAAGCGGTATTTCCCTTATCACAACTGGCTATTTCAGTAGTATAATCAGAAAAAGCTTGACTTCTTGTCATAGAAGGATAGTATTAAGAATAACGATGCGTGCTCGAACACGCATGCTGAGGAGGAAGTTATGGCAGGGAATATACCAGACGTTAAACTTGGTATGATCGCAGTCAGCAGGGACTGCTTTGTTATCTCTATCTCAGAGAATAGAAGAAAGGCAATAGGCGATGAGTGCAGAAAGCTCGGCATAGAGGTCTTTGAGGCCCCTACAGTTGTGGAGAATGAGAATGATGCCCTCAAGGCAATTGATGAGGTCAAGGCTGCTGGATGCAATGCTCTCGCTGTATTCCTTGGCAATTTCGGACCTGAGACTCCGGAAACGCTTATCGCGAAGTACTTCGATGGCCCTGTCATGTACATGGCTGCAGCAGAGGAGAGGGGAGACAACCTCATCAACGGCCGTGGCGATGCATACTGCGGAATGCTCAACTGCTCATACAACCTCGGACTTAGGAAGCTTGCCGCATACATACCGGAGTATCCGGTCGGTGACGCTGCTTCATGCGCATCGATGATTGCGGACTTCATTCCTGTCGCAAGGACAATCATCGGAGTGAAGAACCTTAAGATCATCACATTCGGACCACGCCCGCAGGATTTCTTCGCCTGCAACGCTCCTATCAAGGCGCTGTATGACCTTGGCATCGAGATCGAGGAGAACAGCGAGCTTGATCTTCTTGTATCTTACCGTGACCACAATGGTGACAAGAGAATCGATGGCATCGTAAAGGAAATGGCTGCAGAGCTCGGAACAGGCGATACATATCCAGATCTCCTTCCGCGCATGGCTCAGTTTGAGCTTACGCTCCTTGACTGGGCGGAGACACATAAGGGTGCAAGGAAGTATGTCGTATTCGCTGACAAGTGCTGGCCTGCATTCCCGAAGGAATTCGGATTCGAGCCATGCTATGTCAACTCACGCCTTGCATCACGCGGTATCCCTGTAGCTTGCGAGGTCGATATCTATGGAGCACTCTCCGAGTATATCGGAACATGTGTTACAGGCGCACCTGTCACGCTTCTTGATATAAACAATACCGTTCCACGCGACATGTATGAGTCTGAGATCAAGGGTAAGTATGATTACACTCTCGAGGATACATTCATGGGCTTCCATTGCGGAAATACACCGTTCTGCCGTCTCTCAGGCGGAGCTATAAAGTACCAGCTCATCCAGAACAGAATCCTGGAGAATGGCAATACTCCGGACTTCACAAGAGGTACGCTTGAGGGTGATATCGCTCCTGGCGAGATTACGTTCTTCCGCCTCCATTCCAACGCGGATACATCGCTCCAGGCATATATCTGCCAGGGAGAGGTCCTGCCTGTGAAGACAAGGAGCTTCGGAGGAATCGGTATATTCGCTATCCACGAGATGGGCAGGTTCTATCGCCACGTGCTTATCGGAAAGAGATATCCGCACCATGGCGCGGTTGCATTCGGCCATGCCGGAAAGGCTCTCCATGCCATTTTCACATATCTCGGCGTGAAGGATATTGCATTCAACCAGCCTAAGAGCATGCTCTATAGCGACGAGTGCCCATTCTAAGGAGGAAGAGATGATCGCAGCCGGAATCGATGCAGGAACACAGAGCATCAAGGTAATCGTTTACGATAGCAGCAGCAAGGAGATCATAGCCTCCCATGCAGAGCCTCTGGAACTGATCGTAGGTGATGGGGGCGTGAGGGAGCAGAAGGCTTCATGGTGGACGGATGCTGTCAGGAAGTGCTTCTTGGCGGTTCCGGCGGATATCAGGAAGAAGATCGGAGTCATATCCGTTTCAGGTCAGCAGCATGGATTTGTTCCAGTTGCCGCCGATGGCTCCGTCCTCTACAGCGTCAAGCTCTGGTGCGATACCTCAACCGCTCCGGAGTGCTATGAGATAGAGGAGAAGCTCGGAGGAAGGAAGGCCCTTTCCGAAAGAATCGGCAATCCAATCCTTCCAGGGTATACGGCAAGCAAGATCCTCTGGTTCAGGAAGAACCACCCCGATCTCTACGAGAAGATGGCAACGGTCATGCTTCCCCATGATTATCTCAACTTCTACCTTACCGGTGAGAGAGTGATGGAGAGGGGGGATGCATCCGGTACTGGACTTATGGACATCTTCAAGGGAACATGGGACAAGGATGCTGTCGCAGCAATCTCTCCGGATCTGATCGATAAGCTTCCTCCGATTCTTCCAGCGCCAGGGATCATCGGCAAGGTAAAGAAGGAGACAGCTTCCGATCTCGGACTTTCCGAGGATTGCTCCGTTGCATCGGGCGGCGGAGACAATATGATGAGCGCGATTGGAACAGGCGCTGTCGCAGATGGTGCTGTTACGATGAGCCTCGGTACATCGGGCACGCTCTTCTCATCTGTTTCCCATGCCTTCCATGACAAGGAGAACAGACTTGCCTCATTCTGCTCATCGCATGGCACATGGCTTCCGCTTCTCTGCACGATGAACTGTACCGTTGCTTCCGAGATCATGAGGGGTTTCATGGGCTTTGATGTCAAAGCTTTCGACGGAGAGGCAGAGAAGGCACCTATCGGCTCAGAAGGTCTCATGATGCTGCCGTTCTTCAATGGAGAGAGGATTCCTGACCTTCCGGATGGTAAGGGTGTCCTTTTTGGGATGACTCCGGATAACGTCAAGGCTGGGAATATTGCAAGGGCAACGCTTGAGGGTGTTACGTTCGAGTTCCTGCTCGGACTTGAGGCTTTCCGTGAGAATGGTATTGCCGTCGATTCGATTACGCTTACTGGCGGTGGCTCAAAGAGCCCGTTCTGGAGACAGCTTGTCGCAGATATGTCCGGCTGTCCTGTCCGTGTTCCAGTCTCCTCTGAGGCTGCAGCTCTCGGGTCGGCTCTCCAGGGACTCTGGCTTGCCGAGGGTGGCGACATAAAGGAGATTGCAGAGGAGCATATCGCATTCGATCCATCAAAGAGCGCAATGCCTGACATGGAGAACCATAAGAAATATATGGAGCTCTATGAGAAGTGGCATAAGCTTGTCGATATCTCGGTTCCGATGTATTCGCTCTGAGCATCAGAGAAAGAAAGACCTCCTGCTAAGCCAGGAGGTTTTCCTTTATCCTTACAATGTTCTCTGTTATGAGGCTGTCGGGAACCCGTCCATCGATCAGGAAATCCTGCATGCGTCTTATGCTTTCATATCCCTGCCTGTATGGTTCCTGGCAGACCGTCCATTGCACATCACCTGTCCGTATGAGCTCCCTTGTGGAGGGAACATCATCCGAGGTGAATACAAGCATATCCCTGCCATCAATGCCATCAACAGCACCCATAAGCCCAGCAGTGGATACAAAGAGAGTATCGATCTCCGGATGGAATGAAAGCTCACGCTGCACTATCATCCTTGCTTTATCGTCATCATCACCGGTCTCGAACTCAGCTATTATCCCAGCCTCGATTCCACGCTTTGAAAGGGTATCCCTGAAACCCCTGATGATCTCATCATGGCCTTTCATATCCTTTGACCCTTTGAGAATCAGGATCCCGCCGCGCTTTCGGCCTGCAGTGATTGCAAGCAGACCCGCATGAAGCGCCCCTTTCCCATAGTAGTCAGGTCCGACATAGCAGAGCCTGGAAGATGATGAAAGGTCTGAATTGACTGCGGAGAAGGGAAGACCTGTGCTCTCCAGCACTGATATCACATCATCGGAATCGATAGTCGCTGCGACGATTGCGTCAGCTCCATCCGCCTTCAGGCTGTTTATTGCGGAAATATGCCTGTCTTTATCGAATCCCCTGATCTCCTTTATCTCCATGGAGAACCCGAGCTCAGAATACTCTCTGTCAGCGCACTCCATTCCCCTTATCACATCGTGGAAGAAGGGATTGCCTTCCGAAGGCAGTACGACTCCGATACGATGCGGCTGCTTCCTGGCAGCAAGGATCTTACCGGCCCTGTTGGGCTGGTATCCTAGTTCCTTTGCCCTTTTAAGCACTAGTTCCCTTACCTCCGGCGAGACCCTTCCTCTGTCATGAAGGACACGGTCAACCGTTCCTCTTGATACACCAGTGCTTTCAGCAAGTTCCTTGATAGTTACCATAGTGCTATTTTAACAGGGAATGGATGTCCTTTTGCAGTACTCAGGCAATTATTATTCCCTATTTTTCCCAAAGCCTTTGACATTATCCCAGAATTCGTTTATAAGACTACAGTGCCGTCTGCAGGAGCTGGTTCCCATAGCTGTTACCGGCGTCGGTAGCGAAGCATCGGGCCGCTAGCTCTAACGGGTATTAGTGCATCACTCATAACTCCAGCCTGTGCAAGAACTTAGCAAAATAGAAATCGGCATTTTGCAGGTATGTTTCCCTTTATAGTATCATTCCCAGGCCTCCGGAAGGAGGGAAAATGGATATCAGGGTTGCCGATACGATTATCGACAAGAAGCCAGGGACAAGGCATTTCTACTTCGAATTCATAGAGCCGAGAACGCATCAGGCCGTGTCCGTATGCACCGGAAGATCCGACCGGACAGAGGCTATCAAGCAGGCTGAGCTCATCCTCAAAGGAGAGGTCGCGCCGTTCCGCATCGCATCAGAAGAAGCCCGCTTCTATATCTACAGAAGAGGCGAGACCGGATGCTTTTCCCTCTATTTCAAGGATCCTATGACCGGGAATGATTATAGGAAGACAACCGGGAAGAAGGATCCCTGGGAAGCCTTTGAGATAGCCACGGAGATGTACCGCGAGATATGCGAGGATATATTCGTCCTCAGCCCGCCGCTGAAGAAGATCCTCAGACTGTACCGCACACCGGAAACCAACCCAAGATACCTGGCGGCAAAGCGCGATGGAACGCTGTACAGCTATGGACATGCGAAGCATATGGTCCGGTATGCCATCGACCTGGAGGATATACTCTCGAGAAGGTATCCACGGCTCCTCAATAAGGCAGTGAAGGATATCGACTCCAGGGACATAAACACGATAAGGAAGCTTCTCGTGGAGGAGATGGGCAGGAACTGCACGACGATGAAGATGTTCCAGATGGTCAAGGCTATGTTCAGCGGCCTCCATGACGAGGGCTACATAGACCTCAATCCGGCAAATGGCCTGAAGGACATACATTACGAGAAGGTTCCCCGTCAGGCGGTCGACCCGAACGATATCGCTGATATCCTCGCGCTCAGAAACCGCATGATTTCCCCTGAGTATTACGCTTATTTCTGCATTGCGGCCACGACCGGGATGAGAAGGGGAGAGATACTCGCTCTCTCCACTGACGAGATCTCCGGGGATGTCCTCACCATCGAGAAGGCACTCAAGTATACAGAGGCCGGATGCGGCTCGATAGGAAAGCCTAAATACGAATACACAAGGACCATTCCGCTTCCGAGGCTTGCCGTGGATGCCATCTCGCTTCTCGAGCCTGACAAGGACGGGTACCTCTTCTCCATGAGCTATGGGGAAGTCCAGATGGCTATGGGTTCGATCATAGCTACCGCGTGCAGCGTGTATCCGGACAGGGCCGAGGTCTGGCAGTCCATCACATCCCATGTGCTCAGGCATAGCCTTCAGTCCTGCCTGGCTGTATGCGGAGTCCCTGGGCCGCTGAGCGCGGAATGGCTCGGATGGGACCATTCGAAGGAAGGCCTTACGAAGACACAGCGTATATATACCCACATATACGCAAGGAACCTCATTCCCGTAGCGGCCCTTATCGACAGGCTTTATGCTCCGGACAAGCGTTCCCGCCTCACTGTATATGAGATACAGACAGATCGCAGGCTTCTCTCAGATCTCTGATTATTCGTTTTCCCTGTCTATTTTCTTCTTTATGGCAGCCTTTTCTTCTTGGCATATATGCATAGAGGGGGGGCTGACAGGGAAATGAACATGCAGTGAGATCCCGGATTCTCTTACAGAGGCCAGCCGCGTGCTGGCCTTTTCCATGACAAAGCGGACGGTTTCCCGTCCGCACCAGCTTGTGTTTGATATGTTTCCTTCCGGATTATCTGTTCCCGTGTGCCTCCTTCAATTCCTTTGCGAATACCGCTTCAAGGGATGAGCGCCTGTAGAGCCTCTTCCTCTCCGACAGCTTCCGCGTTTCCAGCGCGCCGGATGCAGTAAGCCTGTTCAGCCTGTTCACCTTCACGCCGGGTATCATGCTCCTGACTTCCTCAAGGGTAAGCCAGTCATCCTCCGATTCCAGCTCATCGATCAGATCCGAGAGGATGCCCATCTGATCCTTTATGGTCTTCGCGAGCGCGATCACGCGTCCGCGGCTGGTTCCTTTCCCATCTCCCATCAGACATACCTTCCTGTCTCTATGCGTTCCTCGCATTTCCTGAGCCGGAGGGAGAGTATGCTGTAGATCGCGAAGATCCCCATCACCAGCATCAGGATCAGCAGCGTAATGAGCGCTGTCGCTGGATCCAGGAAGAAGAACGCGAGAACTCCGAGGATATCAAGGATGACCAGGTTCCTCACATATCCGATGAACCTCTTTACCGTGAGAGCGCGTCCCTGCCTTTTTTTGAACGTGCAGTACTTGTCTATCCATTCCCTTGCGTTCATGCCGCACCTCCTGCCATGGTCGCTTTCGCAGCCAGCTCGGCAAGCCTGAAATAGCTTCCGATGAAGAGCGACACGGTGAGCAGTACCGAGATGGCGAATGCTATGAAATATCTTCTAGGCCAGTTCTCATGCTCGCCTGATATCCTCTTGTCAGCCTTATCCTTCCTAGTATTAGGCATGCTTCTTTCTCTTCCTCCATTCACCACGGAGCCAGGAGAGCATCTCGCTGCATCTCTCCGCTCCTTTTCCTTCCGCATCTGCTGTCCTCAGTGCCTTTATGAGCCTGAATGCGCCTCTCTTCGAGAGGTATCCCGCACTGATTGAGCTCGCTATGCCCGATGCAAGGGCAATCCTTTCCTCCGCGCTATTCCTGTCCGCCATGATCAGGTCATTGAAGTCGTGGCAGCTTCCTCCGAGCGGGAAGGGAAGCGGGGTGATCCCATCTATCGCCATGAGCTCCTTGTAGAGCTTAGCCGCGCCGTTCTTCCCGGCTTCATCCGGATCGAAGCATATGAATGCTACGGCCGGCCTCTCTCTTTTCCTCATAGCCTCAATAAGCCTTGAATGGTTCCCTGCGCCGATAACGGCCACAGCGTTCCGTCCTCCGGCCTCGATCACCGAGAGGGCATCGAACGGGCCTTCGGTTATGAATATCGGTGCCCCTGATGCATCTGCTATGCATTCCGCGTTGAAGCAGTCGGCAGGACCCATGGATATGAATCTGAAGTCGCTTCCGTCCTTTGATACATAGGAGCCTCCATGCGTCTTCCTGATCTGGAACGAGCTCCCGTCCTGCCCAAGCCTGAACACTATGCCCTCTGCCTTATATGCGCTTCCGCTCTTCGAGAGGAATTCCGTTTCCGGCATATAGCTGACAAGCCCTCTGAGGCGCTGCGACATGCTGTCGATATGTATCCCTCTCTTCTCAAGGAGGGCCTTGCCTTCAGGGAGCATCCTCTTCCCGTATCCAAGCGAATCAAGCTTCTCCATGTTCTTCCTTATGAAGCCGTTCGCTGCGGCACCGTATTCTTGGCGTTCCCTCTCAGCTATCTGCATCTGGCGGCGCCTTGTTCCCGGTGCCGTGAGTTCCTCCTCCTTCATGAGGCGGGAGAACGCATCCTTCTCTGAGATCCCATAGACAGCGGCATACATCCCGAATATGTCGGATGAGTATTCCCCGCCATGCCCGAAATGAGGGCAGTGCCCGAAGCTGTTGATGCCCCATGGATCCGAATAGCCGTCAGACTTCACGAAGAGACCGAGCTTCCTTCCGCATATCGGGCACCTGAACGTGCCGCCGCGCTCCGGGCTGAAGTACCTTTCCTCGCCCTTCCCGAAGAGCCTGTTGGCAGCTATGAAGCTTCCCAGCGTTCCCTTCAGTGCTCTCTTCTTCTCTTCCTGCTGATCCATAGAACCTCTTTTCAGTATTAACGTTTATTAATGCATTATTACACGATATTATTGCTATATGCTTGCATAACTGTCAAGAATATTGAATCATAATCGTAATGAATATTTAGTCAGATTCCTGAAATCTGCAAAGCATTAATAGGAGAGAAGGCCGAAGGCCACTAGATTTGGTGTACTTTGGAGCTGGAATACGCTTAATATGCCTGGATTCCGGCATCAGACATGCATTCCGGCCTATAATATATGCAGAGGGAAGGAGTTTGATATATTGGACAAGGAATAAGGAATGTCTTCTAGATACGTTCTGCCATCAAGCTACAGCTGGGTGGATACATCAAGCCCAGCATTCCAGGAAGCGCTGGATGCGATAATGGATCCCGGTATAGGGATCGTGACAATAGCCGGCCCAGGAGGTTCCGGCAAGAGCGTTCTCTACCGTATTGCCTATGACCTATTGAAGGGAAGGAAGCTCTGCACAGCTTCCACCGGTATCGCGGCATTCAACATAGCAAAGGAGGGGATACCCGCGGTCACCCTTCATGCGGGCCTCCATATAGAGCCGAAGGACTGGTACGATCCCTGCAGGATCGATGGGAAGCTCGTGAAGAGGCTGCAGAAGATTGACACCCTTCTCATAGACGAGGTCAGCATGATCTCCGTGAATCTCATGGATTACCTCATGGTCCATATAGACAGGGCCAACCGCATGCGGAAAGGCAGATCCCCGATAAGGCTCATCGTCTTCGGCGATGTCATGCAGCTCATGCCTGTCACGAAGGCAATGCAGGATGAGGTCGCAAGCCCGAGATGGATGGAGCTCTACGGCAGCTCTTCGATGTTCTTCAATTCGCCCCGCTATAAGGCAAGGGAGAGAAGGACCATAGAGCTCTATGATGTCTACCGCCAGGATGATGCAGGCTTCCGCGATATACTCAATTCCATAAGGATGGGGAATGTGACGGATGAGATGCTCGATAAGCTCAATGAGCATGTGATGCCCCTTGATGAGTTCTCATCCACTGTCGGAAAGGGCGGGATGATGCTCCTTGCAGGGCGCAACGAGACGGTCAACAGGCTCAATGCCGAGTACCAGAAGTCATTCGAGGAGAACGGAGTGCTCTACGCTGAGCATGCCGCTGAATATGATGGTACCGTCTCATCCACCGATTTCCCTGGAATCCAGGAGGTCACGAGGATATATCTCGGGCAGCAGGTCATGTGTACCGCCAATGACAGGAGCGATGACAAGGCATACCAGAACGGGACGATAGGGAAGGTCGTCGGATTCGAATCCGCGCTCCCCGTGGTCAGGACCGCAGACGGCCGCCGCTTCACGGTGCAGCGCCAGGATTTCATCAAGAACAGGATACTCGAGAATCCCGAGTCAGGGCTTCTGGAGGCAGTAGAGGCAGGATATGCAACGCAGCTGGCCTGCAAGAGCGCATATGCAGTCACATACCATAAGGCGCAGGGGCTGACGCTGGATACAGTCTATCTCGATCTTTCCGGATGGCTTGCTCCGCATTCGCTGTACCTCGGCCTTTCACGCCTCAGATCAATTGACGGGCTTGGGCTCTCCAGACCAATAAGACGAAGCGACATAAGGATAGATCCTGAAGCGCTGGGGTTCTTCAGCAACGGCCGGGATGATACCGTTCCGTATGATCCGTCGCTTTATGATGAATCTTCCATAAGGAAGGAAAGGGAGCCTGATCTCCTTGATGCGCTTCTCGGGCAGGGCATACTTGTACCTGTGCAGGAGCCTGCTGCTACGAGAAAGGCAGAACCCGCAGCGGCAAGGAAAGGCTCTATGGCTGCCTCCGTGGATAATCCGCGTATAAGCCCGGCAGGGAATATCAGGCGGGTGAGGTGGTGAAAATCCCATTCGCTTGGATCATATTCTTTGGGGATTCACCTCAACTCCGTATATAACGGTTTCAATATTGTTTATCAGATTGGGAGTTAGGTTCTCTCCATAGACTAGATATATCATCCGCAGATCATAGTTTCTATATTCAAGGTAGAATTCGTCATCCTTGCCCCATGAGATTACATCGTAAACATCATCTCCAATAAGGCAGGTATATCTATCAGAATAGCTTACAGAATAAGTAGGTTTCTTTTCTTTTTCTTTATTCTCAAGGGCTGAATCAAGAGTATATTTTATGTATGAATCCCTCGTATCAAATCGTATTATGTTTATTAATGCATTAGATCTCAAAATATCGCTGCCATAAACCAATATACTCAGCATGCTGCTTATATCATAATCTGTCATTCTACGAAGTCTGGCATATACATCTAGATGTTCTACCCAAAGCGCATCTGGAGTATATAGAATATAATTGAAGAACTGTGATATGTAATCGCTGCTCAATATGAATTCTACATCATGGGATATTATAGAGCCTTCATATTCCGTATATTCAAGAAGCTCTCTAAGAGAATCCCTTGATGCTGACAGAGAATACAATGACAGGAAAATAATCAGGAATATAACTAGAATCTTCTTCATAAATCCCTCCCGGGAGAGGATAGCTGTATAAGCCCGGCTTATGCAGTCAACTACCTTCAGGATTAACCTGAAAGGCTTGGACGTGGGCGTTGCTCCACCGGTACAGCTCCGCTTCTGGAGCCGTTCACCAATGGCACCCCATCCATTTCCGGGTGAGCCTGGCTCTCGCCGGGCCTCCCTGGCTGGCTGACGGCAGCCTGCCCATCCTTCGAGCCGCTGTCCGCGGCAAGCGGATGGGTGTAGTTCATTATCCATCGCTTCCTGATCACCTTCGAGGCATTCACGTCGGCCTGCATCCTCAGCCCGCAATTCCTGCAGCGGTATTCGCCCTTATCCCGAGCGTTCCTGTCTATGGTCCCGCAGCAGGAGCATTCCTGGGATGTGTATCCGGGATCGACGAATTCGACCCTCTTGCCCTTCGCCTGGGCCTTGTACCTCATGTCGAACTCAAGCTGCGAATAGGACCATCGGGAGATCAGCTTCCGGGTCTTCTTTCCCTTCGCACCTCTCTCCCTCTGCCTCTCCATCCCGCTGAGGTTCTCAAGAACATGGACGCGGACGCTTTCATCGGAGATCGCCTCCGCGGACATACAGTGGCTGGCATCCCTGACAAACCGCTTTTCCCTGCCGCTCAGAGCCTTCAGCCGTCTCTTCGCTGACCGGGTGCCTTTCTCCTGGCATGTCTTCCTGTCGTATGCATATCTCCTTTTCACGTCCGATATATGCTTTGAACCGTATATCTTCCCATCAGAGTCAGACAGGGGGTTGTACGCGCCTCTGTCATGGCCCTTCGTCACCTTCTCAAGCTCTTCCGGGTCTCTCGGAAGCTCCATCAGCGCAGGGGCTTTGTTCGTATATACGAGTGTTATGTATATCCTGTCCCTGAAATCAATCCCGACAAGAGCCGAGTTGAATTTCCATCCGTCCTCCTTCGGGTAGCGCTCAAGGAAGAACCGCGGGATCTCTATGAGCTTCCTTATCCTCTTCCCGACTGTCGAAAGCGTGAGGAGGTTGCCTCTGAGGGATACGGCACGGAGGGTATACCTCATCGTGCTTCCCTTCAGCTTCGGAGAGACCATATACTTCCTCTCTGGATTGTTCTCGTTGAAGCTCTTTATCCCCTCCGCTGCCTGGTCCCTCACGGACTGCAGGAGCGCTGACGGGAATTCCGGGTGAACAGTCCTGAAATACGGATACACATCCGCCTGCAGCTTCTTACGGCTTGTCGTGCGATGGAACACGCAGTAAGATGAGAAGTCATCAAAGGCCTCCTCGTAAAGAGCCATCGTGCTGAGGATGGCGTCTTGCTCCTCCGGAGAGAATTCAGGATATATTCTCACGGAACGGCGCATGGTATCGGGAAGCGGCCTGATAGGCTTCAGTACCTTCTTCCTGCTGTTCTTCTTATTGATGTTCTGCCTCTTCCTGCGCCGTTTCATGTCCTGTTGATATTATAGCCCGGAATCATATTGTCGTGCGTTTTCGTCCCATATTCAGTCATTCCTCCATCAGCACAAGGCTGCTGGTTTCCTGGCTGGTGGATTTATGAAGAGCAATTGGATATTGGTTTGTAAATGAAGAAATTGCGAATGAAATGTTCAAACTCGACACCGATAATGGAACCGATGAACCTACTGAATACGAGCTGTAAATTCCTGAATAATTCCTTCATGGAAAGAATCATACCTTCGTTTTCAGGTATTCCATATCATCCTCTCTCTCATTAGAATCCAAGGGGAGAGGGGAATATGAGAAAGCTTATTATATTGGTTTCCATTCTGCTTTTATTCGCCGCTTCCTCGTGTAGCGTGGGAGGAAGTGATGCAGGAAAGAGCACAGAGGATCTTATCAACGCCGCGATAGCTGAATCGATAGACAAGACATCACCATCATCTGTGGCAGCTGATGGCTCAAAGACATACGTTCTCTCGGACTATCAGGCCGGAAATGGGGTTGTTTTTACAGGTACCATCGTTATAGAGGCGGATGGAACGGTCATTTCAATCTCCATAACGGAATTCAAGGCCGGTGGAGCTTATGGTTCGTACGAGGCCGAGCAGAACGGAGAAGGCGAGCTTGTTTCCACGACGAAAACCGTTAAGGATATAGGCATAATCCTGAAAGACAGTGATACCGTGCTCTATGAGAATGCATTTTACCCGTCTCAGTTCCTTGTCTCAGTGCAATACAGCGATGGATCAGAACGCCTTCTTGATGGAAGCAATATAATCATTGCCGAGTACGAGAAGGATCCTGAAACTGGAAGCAATGTCTGGAGAGGGAAGGTTGAGGCGACATATGCAGGGATTACGAAGACTGCTGTATTCTCAGTGAAGGAAAGTGATGAGAGTGGAGATGAGCCAGTATTCCCGAAGGTCATCGTTAGTGCAGATATCGTTCAGACCGGTATTTTTCTCGTAGGGCAGGCTTTTGATTCTTCATGTTTTACGGTTAATGTTACATATTCAGATGCTACAACAGAAACCTTGACTGATGTTCCTGTTAGTTGTGATGATACCTACGTTAGGAACGGATCCAGCATAACAGTTTCTTTTGTGTCTGAAACCGGAGAGGTGAGGCCATTCAGAAGCAGTGTTGCTGCTTATGCTGCGTATGATCTATCAGTGACAGCACCATCGGTTCCGATAAGCATCACGGTTCCGGGGACAGTCAAGGCTAATGCAGAGGATTTTACTGTCATCGCTTTATATCGTGATCATCAGGGAAATGAGCAGGAAATGGAGCTTAAACCAGACCTGGAATACTCAGTAACGATTGATGCATCGAAGGCGGGGGAGCATACGAATGAGGTCTGGGATTATACCGCGTCTATTGATTCCCGCATATTCAATGGAAAGGCATTTTCTGTGAAAGGTCTTTATGGCAACGATGCTGTGACGATTCCCGGTGCTCCGGCCGTGAATACGGATGAGGAATTCGTGAGAACATATGCTTCTTCGCTTCTCTCTTCTCTGAAGAGCGACGAAGCCTTTGCATTCGATACTGCTGCGATAGTCCTGAGTTCAGGCTATTATTTTAACGACTGGGCACAGAAACAGCTTGGGACAACAAACCTTGAACAGGGAACATACAAGGTGGATGATTCATTCTCTGTAGAATACTGGGCTGATGATCAGGATGGAGGCCATGTATACACATACAACGGATTCCGGATATCCATTCCGTATGGGAGCGGCAGTTATACCGGAAAACATGCCGATGTCAGGGTCTGGGGAAAGGGAGAACTGTATTCCAACAGGGCAGCCGGACAGGATCAGGTCATAGCATTTGAGGTGATCGTTGAGATCGATGGCAATATATACAACGCGATAAGCGATGGATTCGTCTTCGATTTTGACAAGGATCCATCAGATCCTACGCTCTTCCAAGGGCCATTGGAAGTCAATGGAATCAAATTCGGTCATGTTGTAATTAACGAATATTCAATGTAAGAAATCTGCCCCTTGGCTCAGCCAAGGGGCGCTCTCTTCGGAATAATGTTTCAGGATTAGCCCGGAAGATAATACCAGTCCCTCAGAACCGGATCCTTCTTCAGATGCTCTCTTCCTTTCCTGATGTAGCTTCCGACCTTCTGTACCGATATTCCGAGTATCCTGCTTATCGCCTCTTTTCCCACCTTTTCGCATCCGATGCCATAGAAGAGCTGAAGGGCAGTGCGTTCATTGGCGTTCTTCAGCCTCTGGATAGCCTTCCTGACATCGTTCTGCAGCTCGTTCTCCATGAACTCATCCATCGCATCCTTCTCGGCGGCGAGATATCTGTCCACCCCGTCGATGAGATCCAGGTTCTTCCCTGTCTGTAGGCTGAGGGCGAACTGCATATTCGTGATCTCATCCCCGTTCTTCCTGCTCTCATCGATTTTTCCTTTCGGGACATGAACTGCATAGAGGCTTCTGATGTAATCGTTCATATAACGCTTGATGTGCCAGTACGCATAGGTCATGAAGCTGTTGCCGGCATCTGGGTCGAACCTGTCGACAGCTGTTATCAGGCCGAAGATCCCTTCGCTTATCAGGTCATTCATCTCCAGCGGCTGCTTATATGAAGCAGCCATCTTGCCAAGCATATGGTAATTCAGATCGATCAGCTCCCTGTATGCGGCGCCGTCATTCCTGTCGGCTTTTATGCGTCTGACGAGCTCTGCGTTTCTCTCTGATATCTTCTTGTTATCAAGCATCTGTATAATCCTTTCTCCTCTTGGCCCTGAAGGAAAGCGCCGCAGGCGCCTGCTTGTATGATTGCTGTTCATTAAAGCATAAAATATCTGTTTATTCCAATATATGCTGGTATACTTGAAGATGAACAGGGATTATAACTAGAATGAATACTGAATAGAAGGGAGCTGGAGGAGTATAGGATGACTAGGATACGCAAGTTCATCGCGATGGTTCTTCTTGTTGCATGTGTCGGGATTTTCCCTGCCTCTGCGAATATGCCCGTTGTGGATTTTACTGCCATAACAGAGGGAATCGCTCAGTTCCTGTCAGAGGTTGAGCAGTGGGGCAGGCAGATCAAGCAGTGGCAGTCGGAATACGAGCGGCTTCTCAATGCGGCGAAGACAATGTCGCAGGGCGGATTCAACAATATCATGAATGGTCTGCAGAGCATGGCAGGTCAGATTGCCGGCTGGGATAGCACCAATGGAGCATGGGATTCTTTTTTTTCCAGTTTCGGTGATGTAACAGGAATGATACAGGATCTGGGGAATTCTGGAGCAGATGTGTTTGAGTCGCTTCAGGATTCATGGAATATCTTTGAAGGTATACCTACTTCTGGCGATGCCTGGGATATATTGGGTGGGTTTGGTACATTACTTTCTAACAGTGCCAATGCCACAAAAGCTCTTGGATATCTTGGTGATTACGTCGGGGATATCTCTGATATTACAGTAGAGACGAATTTTCTTCTTCGTGCATCAGGTGAGCTTGTAGGACTTGATGGTATTGAAGGTCTTGAGAAAACAATTTCTGAGCTTCAGCGAAAGATAATTGAAGCACGGGCAAGCTATTTAAATGCGATTAATAATCAGAATGAAACATTGGCAGAACAATACAGGGCATCTATAGAGAACTGGACCGAGCAGATCGAACAATATCAGAGGCAGATAGATGAACTCGAGGAAAACAGGAAGAAGGCAGAAAATCGAAAGCAGGATCTTGCTGACCAGGAACACGCAAGACTTGAAGCTTCGGCATTGGCTGTGGAAAGAGCTTTGAGGGATTCAGAGCTTAGTTGGTTGGCAGATGCCACCAGAGATTATACACACACACGATTTGGATTCAATTGAATCGTATTAAGGAATCTCAATGAAGAAAATCTTGGTTATCTTTATAATTCTATTCGTTTTGATTTCAGGAGTCTATTCTTCCGCGGCTACCGAGGCATATACCGATGATCCTGAATATGCTTCTTCTGCATGGAGTTCTGCATTAGGCCAAACTGACAATATTGTCTCAAATGAACACGTAGGTCTGCCAGGATCAATGATATGGGGCGCGAGCTCATTAATAGGTGGTACGATGATGCGTGTTGCTGGTATATTTGATGAAGCAACAATGACATTCTGTCTTGGAATGACACCATTCCCGAATATCTTACAGCTTTTCTATGGCAATACAGTAGACGGCAAAACAATAAATGGCATGGCTGTTACAGACATTACCCCCTCAAATGCTCTTTTGATTTCCGATGGGTATTACCAGCTTTCAAATGGTATCTTGACAATGGACGGCAAGCGCTCAGATGGAGTTTCATATACAAAGACGGTTTCTGGTGTTTCTTCTGCGGTGCAGCGTTCCTCATGGAATATGGTCACAGTCCTCTTTCTCTCGTTTTTTGCCGCGGAAATCATATTCTCCGCCATCTATGGATATCTTACGGACAAGGAAGGAGGAATCCTCAAAGAGATAATCTCAAAAGGCCTTCTCTGTATTCTTATGTTTCTTCTTCTATCTGCGCTTCCTTTCCTTGTTGAAGCTTTTCGTTATGGATTCCTACTTATGGCTCGGACAATAACCGGAGTTGAAAACCAGTACGAACAGACTAGTAATCTCACGACAAGAAAAGCGCGGATTCTTTCAGCCATGGTCAATGCAACCGTATTTGAATATCCCGGGTTGCTAGTGCGAAATCTTACATACGTAATTGATTCACTAGACCCTGAGAATGTAGGTGGTACTGGTGTCAATCTGTACAATGCTGTTGATTTCTCCCTTCCAACTTCTGAAGTTGAAGAAGGCGACAACTGGCTTATGAGAGGTCTCAAGTGGATATGGAAACAGCTCGCATCCCTACTTGCTCCAGATTTTCTCCTTGATCCTCTTATTAGGCTTGTATATCTTGGAGTAAGAATTCTCGCTTGTATCCTTATCTCATTTTCAGCCCTGCATATCATGCTGAATATATGCGAGGTATATCTGCTTCTTGGAGTAACCATATGCATCACGCCTTTTGTCGTATTCTCTCCGCTCAAGTTCCTTGGAGAGAAGGCAATCATGTCGCTTTTTTCCAATATGATGGAGCTATTTATTCTTCTGATGGTCATATTCACAACCTTCAATATGGTCGACTCGATTACGTCATCGCTTCTGTCAGCTCTCCAGATAAGCATCACAAGTGCGACTATACAGGTGTCAGGTCTTACACAGTCGAACTATGCCCAACTGACAGGTGATGCTTCTCTGCAGAATGAAGATATAGAGAACCAGATACCGACATTCAATATACTTCTGAGTCCGCATAGCGTTACAGTACCAACAGTTGGAGAGGCGCAGGAATATGTAGGTGGAATGATGAAATGGCTCAATAGCAAATTTGAATCCATGAGAGACGATGGGATACTTCAGCTTACGAATTGGACTACAGATGCCGTAAATACTATTACAGATGCTAATGCTCTATTACGGGAAAGGGATAATCTTACTCTTGCTGGTGTACCGATAGGCGATAAGCTTGAATTCATAAAGATCATAAGCTCACAGGCAGCACCGCTTGGTATAGGCATCTCTACGCTGAAGCAGACAGGATCGATTGAGAAGACAACCAGCTTCGATCTCTTCGCTGCTCATATCTTCATATCATTCCTCTGTATCTTCATGCAGACATATTTCGTTAACCAAAGCTCACAGATAACCAACGCCATCCTCAGCGGCAATGTCTCGAGTGAGGGCATCACGGCAGCAATGGGTAAATTCCTTGCCGCGAAGGCAGCAGGAGGAGCAGTTAAGAAAGCTGCAAAAGTCGGAGGCGCTGCATTGGGAGCAGTTGGCAGTGTTCCTGGAGCAATTGGCGGTGCAGCTCTTGCCAAAGCCGCTTCTGGTATGGCAAATACGTCAGGGCTGGCCTATAAAGCTATGATGGGCGCTTCGAGATGGATGAGCAATATTGGAGCAAAAAAAGATAAGGAAGGCAATAAGATTGATGGGTCATCTCTTGGCTCCAAGCTCTATAACTGGCGGCAGGAATCCAAAGCTGCGAAAAATGGTGGAGGAGGCGCCGGCCCTGGCGGTAGCTCTGGCGAAGGGACCTGAATGGCATAATCAAATCTGGATGGTAATCCAGGAAAAATACAGGAGGCCGCTTGACTGCGGCCTCCTGCTCGTTCAGATCAGATAATCAACAACTGCGGCGGGTACCTGGCTGAAGATCAGCGAGCCGTTCGGCTCTACGACCTTATAGTCGCTGTCGAGCCGTTCTCCCTTCTCATCCAGCACCATATGGCAGCTACCGTTGAAGCGTCTTTCGAACTTCTCCGCGTCGTATACCTGGAAGACCCTGGAGTATCCGTATCCGGAGACAAGCGCATCAACTGTGTCATTGATGAGATTCCTCAGCGCTTCCTCGTAATACTCATGGCCTTCCTTGATGATGATAGGGAAGGACCTGTCCGTCTTGTTTATCCCCATCGCCACAAGCGTCCTCATTATCAGGCCGTTATCATCGCTCTCAGCGTATATGAACCCGGCCTCGATGTAGAGGACGTTCTTCTTGTCCCAGATGTGTATCGCGTGATCCCAGCGGCCGATGGAGGAGAGGTAGGAGAGAGTTCCCTTCCACCTGTCCTGGAGAAGCAGCGCCTCATCGGAGAGCCCTCCGAGAAGGCCCTCCGGTGTCTCGTGCACATACACCCTTGCTTCCGCACCCCCATCCTTTCTTACGTAATCCCTTATCCTACTGTCACCCATGCGTGGCTCCTTATTTATCCAGAAAGTTTTTTGCAGGCTTTCAGCCCGCTCACATATATTATAGCCCGCGGACAGGGAAAGGATTCCATAAAACGGTCAGTTTTCCTCGTTTTCGTCCGATCCTGCATCATCCAGGCTATCGGAATCCACCGCATCGTTCTTCTCTGCCGAAGCCTTCCTCGCGATTATCATGCCGGCTACTGCAACGGCTATTGCGATCATTCCGAGCACGATGCCTATGATACCGAAAACCGGCATCGCCTTCGCCATAGCTGGCACCGTCTCAGAGTTTTCCTTGATTATCCTTATGGCATCGAGAGCGATATCATTCGCGGTCTTCTTTCCCTGAAGGAAGCTGTTCACAAGATCGGTCTCTGTTATGCCTCTTGATGCGTATGCTTCATAGAACGGACCGATATCAAGGCCGGATGCCGCCGCGCTTCTCTCTATGCGCCGCCTTGCGAGGCTATAGACAGGATCCTCCGATACCGTCTCTTCCTCTATCTGGAGGACTGTCACCAGCATGCATGAAAGCCCTCCGTTGTCATAGTATTCCTTGAGCCGCGAAACTGATTCCACGTCATCGAGCCCGGCGAAGAGCGCGGCACAGAGCTGTGTGGGGAGCGCATATGGGACGAAGAGGGTGGAAGCGGGGATGTCCATGAAGAAATCCTCCGGGGTTCCTTCCATCCTGAAGCCCGCGATGTATTCTCCCTGATCGGAGAAGCAGAGCAGCCCGCCTTCGCCTTTCCCTTCCATCATAAGGCTGTATGATGTCAGGAAGAGATATGCCATCGCCGTATCCTCATCCTCCAGGGCAAGCGCATCAGCAGGAACCAGCTCCTGCTCCTCTTCCGTGTAGATGCGCGGCAACACGCCATCCGTATCGGCACCCACGCCGCTCTCAGCGGAATAGACAGGGAACAGCAGGCATATAGCCGCCATCAATGATATCAATGATCTTCTCAGCATAGGAATCCTCCTTGATTGCAATGAACAGCGAGATTGATTCGGATCAATCCGGCATCAATCGCTATATATTATAGTCTTTACTGTTGAAATCTTTTCATATATTGCAGTATTATTCAAATAAAGGTGAAGCCGCTGGACGGCGAGGAGGACATGGATTATGGCTGATAAGGCAGGATATAGCGATTACAACCCTTCTGAGAAGTTCGCATACATTGCGGCTCATACAGAAGGGCTTTATTTCTTCTCCAAGAATGTTGTGAAGAAGCCATTCAAGGGAATGGAAGAGCAGATGAGGAACGCGCTGGGCTATATCCAGTCCATAGCGGTCTCATTCAAGGCGGCAAGCTCGGAGCTTGAGTTCAGGAGACGCGAGATGCTGAACCGCAAGCTCGTCGAGAACGAGGCAAGGATAGCGGATGCCGAACGCGAGGCTGATGCCTTCGGCTCAGACGGTCCGGGGGAGTATGGCTACGGAAGCGTGCTCTCAGCGAATGTGAACGAGCTGAAGGATGAGGATGAGCGCGGTGGCCGCGGCGGAGGGCTCATAGCAGCCACTGACGAGAACTCGATAACAGGGATCTCATCGGAGATACATGCGTTCATGCAGAAGCTCTCAGATGCTGCGAAGGCGATAACGGGGAAGGAGCTTGACATCGCTCCTGATTCGCTGGACTTCCGCGATGGGAATTCCTATGTGGAACCTGACAGGCCGCAGCCCAAGACAGTCAGCGATGAGGATATCGCGAGGATCTGCTCTTCCGATTACACTGTCGAGGATATCGTCAGGCTCAATGAGTGCCTGTTCTCCCTCAGGATGAATTCCTCCAGCATGGGAGACCTTACAGAGGTTCCTGATGCCATGAAGGACAATGTCCTCAGCTCATCGATCGACGGGCTCATCGCCCGCTGCGATGCGGCAACTCTCGACAATGCATGGGCCGTTTCCAGGATGTTCCCGGAGCTCGCGTTCGGGGCAGGGACCAATGACATAATGGAGCAGATGCCGTACTTCGATCCGAAGACCGGCGAGAAGAAGGAGCCGCCTGAGATAGCGAAGAACATCGGCGATTCCAGGGACCTTGCCAATTTCAACAGATGGAGCGCCTCCCTTGTCAGGTATGTGGAGAAATCGCATCAGTACCGCATGAGCCATAGCAAGGAGATAAATGCAGCCTATGCAGCCGCTGTGAAGGATATCAGGTCCTTCGCTGAAAGATATGCGGACATGGAGAAGGAAGCAGGCTTTGATATATCGAAATACGGGAAAACCAGCGCAGAGACGATCATCAGGGATTTCCGTATGAGGAATGATGAGTTCCTTATGCATGAAGGAACCGGGAACAGGGATGCATTCATACGGAGCTATAACGATCTCAACACCCAGATAGACGAGAGGCTTTCGCGAGTGAGGAGCAGAATGGTCCAGGATCTTCCCGTTTCCACTGTTCTCCGCGCACTCCAGAGATTCATAACGGCATCCGCCGCTACGCTCAGCGAGAATACCATGAAGGATTTCGGGGAGGCTTCCGCTCAGCTTGCCGAGAAGGCAAGGGAGATAGGGCTTTCCCCTGCAATAGGCGGGATCTACACGCCTGAGGACATCAGGCGCGAGTTCGACCTCCAGAAGAACAGGATCGAGAAGCTGGAGTTTTCATCGTATCAGGATTACCAGGATGCGATAGAGAAATACGATATGGCATTCAGACGCTCCCTCAGCGCCAACCAGGAGCTCAGGGTCAGCTCCGGCAATCTCGCTTCTATAGGCTATCAGTTCAGCAGGGCAGTGGACAGGAAGCTCCGGGAAAACGGCACCAAAGGTTTGGCCGCCTCCGTATCCCATGATTTCTCCGACTCCAGCGTGGATTCCGCATTCCGCGATATCAGGTATCTTGTGAATCTGTATTCCGCGGAGCATCAGTACAAGACCAAGCTCGATATGATTGCGGAGGACATGGCAAAGGCCCCGGCACTCTCAAGGTCAGAGGCTGCCATGTACCGCGAGATCGAGAGGGAGCGCACGGACAACGCCAGAAGGCTGCAGGACGCAAGGAGCCAGCTCGCGGGCATGCTCTCGGCATCGCCTGAATCCCTTGAGATAGATCTCCTCATGAGCTCACCGTACAACGCCGATGCGATGAGGAAGCTCGGCGATATCCTTTCCTCTGAGAAGGAATCGGAGGTCAAGGCGCTTCCGGATTCATTCGCAGGATTCTTCTCTGATACGGAGCTCAGGAACATCGAGAGCTTCCGCGAGAGGTGCATTGAGGCATCGGGAAAGGCTGATGATGAGGATAAGAGAAGGGATGCATCCGAGCAGGTCGGAAGGTATATCGCAGATATCGTCATGGATAAGAGCCGGGAGGAGAAGAGCATGCTCATATCTGTCCTCAGCGATATCTATCCCCATGAGGCGATAGCCGCAGCCGAGGAGACCGTGGACAATCTCCGGATTGCCGCGAGAGCCTTCAGGCGGATGGAGGAGCTTGACCCGGAGATTGCCGAGGCTGCGAGAGAGCTCCACGCCAGCAATGACCGCGCGCTTGCAAGGGAGGCCGTGAAGAGGGCAGAGCAGTCGGGAATAGCGCTTTCCGAGGAAGATGCCCTTGAGAGCGTGTCGCTTGCGGCAGCGAAGGTCAGGATAAGGGATAAGTACTCATCCGCGAGGAGCACCGTCAGGCGCACACGCGAGGCATTCCCGAATGCTGAGGTATACGCCAGGAAGCAGGATGCGAAGAGCAGGGGAGAGAAGGCCGATGAGAACGAGATCCTTCTCGCATCCCCTGTATATGGGAACACGGGCGAGGAAGGAATCGAGCTCGGCGTCAATCCTCTCAAGGAGATCTCCATGATAAAGGGCGGCACCGCGATGCTGGTATTCCCTGATGAGGTGGAGGCATACAACCAGAGGAGCTATGAGCTTTCCACAGGCTCGAGAGGCCCCGATTTCACCCGTTATGCATCCGCGCTTGCCGAGCTCAGGCTCGCGGGGATCCTTGATGACAGCACGCGTGAGAGCATCATATCGCTCGTGAAGGATGATGTGGACAGTCATGTGGAAGCCCTCCGCTCAAGGGCCAGCGAATGCCGCGTTGCCTCAGCGCAGTATGGCGATGTAGCGGCAAGCGGATTTGATCCGAGGACCCAGATGTCCGTCATGGACCGTTTCAGGACACAGCTTTCGCTCTCGCCGCATGACAGACCGGCAGTCCCTTACACGAAGGAGTCCATACTTGCCATGGATGAACCTGATGAGGATATCGCTATGTCGCGCCATGAGCTCCTTGCAAGGGATATCAGGAAGGCGTATGCGAACAACCCGTATCTGGACATCCAGCCGGTGATCGACTTCATAAACGACCCGGAACCGTACTGCATCAAAGAGGATGATGGTTCTATTCCCCCGAAGAGGACAGAGCTTATGGCATACCTCAGGAGGAACCGTGTCATGGGCCTTGCGGCGGAGAGAACGCAGGAATCCGATTATCCCGGCGATCTCTGCTATGGAAGGGCCGCCAGGAATGACCTTATTGATATAGGATTCCTCGGGCAGGAGGACGCCAGGAGAGAGGCGACAGCGATGTCTAAGCAGCTCCGCGAGGAGGCTGATGAATGCACAAGGAAGGCAGACGCGCTTTCCAGGGGATGGAAGCCGATGCTCCTTGAGGCAGGCTCGGAGCGCCAGCTTTTCCCCGCAACGCTTACAGAGCATCTTCCTGAGCTGCTTGGGAAGGACGGTGTGTCCGCGGTCATCGAGAAGCTTGATCCTGAGATCTCCAGGAAATACGTGGCTCAGATGCGCTCGCTTGAGACCGCATCCAGGAACATCCAGAAGGGCATGAGCACCATAAACCTTCTTGATGCGCTTTCCGCCCTTGCCGAGCGCACCTATGCATCAGCGCATGGGATAGCGCTTCCTACCGACGAGAAGGAGAAGGCAGAGGAGAAGGAGAGGCTCAGAAGCAAGTACAGCAGGCTTCTCCCAGCTGATGGGACCCTGAGCGATAAGAAGGCTCTGCGTCTTCTTGCCGCGGAGTCAATAGAGGGATTCAGGAAGAAGGTGAATTATGTCATGAACCGCCTTGCGGGCATGGATCTCGATACGCAGGTAGCCTTCCTCAGAAGCCAGCTCTATTCCCGCTCAGACAGCAGCGAGACAAGGGAGAAGAAGGCTGGGTATCTCATCAACCAGCCGGAGATGGCGGAATTCGCCAATTTCCTCAGGATGAGCCCCAACGCCATTAAGAGCGCCATAAGGAAGAACTGGAAATACTACACAGTCACATCCGGCGAAAACGGGGAAAGGACGACGCGTCCGGATATCCGCTATGCGCTTAATGAGTATCTCTATGGGCAGAAGACCCTTGACCCGATTGGCAGCACGGTCCTCAGAAGCATATTCGGGCTTTCAGAGGACGCGTTCCAGAAGACGCTGAGGGATGACTCTGTAAAGGCCGTGAAGAGGCGCGACTATCTCCAGGAGGGAGTCGTGTTCCGCCCTGAGCCTACAAGGATAAGGTCCGTGAAGGAGGTCACGAGGAAGGCATCGAGGAACAGGGATGAATTCCCGTACAGCCTCAGGAACAGGCATATCCTCAACGAGCGCCCGAGGACGCTCACGGTCCACCTTCCCGATGGAGTGGCACCTGAAAGGTATTTCAATGATCTCAGGGAGAGGGCTGAAAGAAGCGGCACGAACTTCGGAGATGCGTTCAGTGCCTCTAACTGGGAGGTGAGGAAGAACTCCGGCGGCTATTATGAGCTTACACCGGACGAGGACAATGTCTTTGACGGGGCAATCAGCTTTATGAAGGGACAGGACATCTTCGAGAAGGATTCCAGCGGGACGCCAAGGCGCATTATCGTCACTTCCCCTGACGAGAGCGAGATAGAGAGGCTGGATGCCATCGATAAGGCAATCGCCGCGCGCCTCAGGGAATCGGAGCCGACGATCAGGGAAGAGGTCTCGAAGGAAACGAAGGAGAGATCCGTATCCGGCGCGTACAGAGAGAGCGATAAGGATAGTAGCCGCAGCGCGTCAGCTGAAAAAGGCGCTCGCAAGGCAAGGACAGCCCGCGGAATCGGCGGCATGTCCAGGGACTGATAGGAGGATTGGTATTATGGCATATGGATCTGTGAATGAGAGCTATGTGAATCCGATTGCAGCGGCAGCAAAGGCCGCTCAGCGCGATATGATGGGATTCTCCGGCATGATGGGAATCCATCGTTCCGATGCCGGGCGCATCAGGACATCCGGCAAGGACAGACCGCCAGAGGATCTGATCGGAAGCCTCTTCATCAAGGCAATCGACCTTGACGCGATAGATGATGAGAAGGCGGATATCATAATGGAGCATGCTGACAGCTCTGGCCTTATCGCAGGCTCTCCGGAGCTTCTGAGGATGGGCAAGGCATTCATGAAGGATATCCTCCATCTCAGGGCGCCGCGCTTCATGAGAAGCAATAAGGACGGCCAGTATATCTGCCGCACGAATGCGACCATAGCAGGCGGCCCTGCCACTGACGCATCAAAGCGCGACGGGAAGGAATACGCCATTTCGGATTCCTATGACGCCTCCGACCCTGCCCAGTGCATCGCCCTTGGCCGTGATATCCTCGGCAGCGTGCTCGGCGTGCATGTGACCGTTGATACGATGGCCGATGTCCGTATCCGCGAGACGGACAACCTCAACTTCGCATCCTATGATGGCAAGGACATGGAGAAGGGGTCGGAGATCAAGGAGGATGATACATGGAGCAGGGAAAGGTATACTGCCAATCTCAACCATAGCAACATCTACGCGCCTGAATGGCTGAAGGATTCGGTCCTTGATGATGAAGGCGTGGATAACTCCATCTTCGTCAACCATGACAAGGAGCAGAATTCGCCGACAACGATCCTCCAGGATGAGATCGCAAGGAAGGACACGGACCTCAAGTTCCCGATCGAAGCAGAGAATTCCAGGGATTTCTACAGGTCACTCGGCCTTCTTTCTGATTTCATAAGGACATATGATGATACGTCGATTCCGTTCTCCGGGAAGGCTGAAAGGCTTGATGCGATAGTGAAGGAGCTATTCAGCGGATCTTCCATAATGAAGGACCCGGTTCTTTATTCGGAATGCGGCAAGGATGGGCTTGCGGCAGCCGATATCCTCAGGGCATATATCTCATCAGTCGGCCTCGACAACGAGATACGGATAGGAGCCGGCGAGATGAGCATTGAGAGCCAGCTGGAGGCGTATAACGATTACCGCGATGCGAGAAGGGAGCTCAATGAGGCATCAAAGGACCCCGATATGACACCGGAGAAATACGCGGCGATCCGGAGCGCGGCAAGGAATGCCGAATCACGCATCCCGTATCCGTTCCTCTCGAGGCTCTGCAGCCCGGACAGGGATATCGTTGATTCCATAGAGAGATCTAATCAGCTCAGGAAAGAAGCTGAGCCGCTTTCTGCTGCATCGCGGCCGGAGAGGTTCTACATCCCACCCAGGGCGCTTGCGTCATATGACAGCATGTTCCTTCAGGCGGCGGAGAATCTTGCAGCAGGAAGGACAGGCGATGACATGCTCCGCCCGGTTGCGAGGATCCCGAATTATGTCCGTGTCTCCAGAAGCGGCAGCGGATATTCCCCCGAAGGCATATCATTCACTCCCCATGTGGCAGGAGCTGTCCCGGTTTTCACGGAGGCGGAAAGGGACAGGATACTCGGCATCTTCAGGGAGAGGCTCCCGGAAGCCGCATATTCCTTCGTCGTGAAGAGCATGAGGGAGTATGAGGAGAACGTCCCGGGGAATGAGATCTCAAGGCTTGGCCGCGGCGATGAGGAAAGGACCTTCCGTGCTATCGGAATGCAGCTTGAGGGGATAACCCCTGCTGAGATGAGGGCGATATTCGAGACGGGCATTGATGGCATATACAGCTGCATCATGCCTGAGGAGACCGACCCGACGCTCAGGGAGGACAGCCAGCTCAACCGGATCGATCCGGATATCGCCCGTGACTACGGAAGCACTGTCTATGACGAAGCGCTTGATATCGCGACGGCAAAGCTCCTCCTTGAAAGGCACAGGGATGAGCTTGATGCTCTCCATCAGGATCCTGAGGCATTTGACATCCTCGGTCTCAGAGGCAGGGAATCCCTTCTGAAAGGCATCCGTGACAACGGCCTTGATGCAGAGGAGATCGCTGGCCGCATCTTCCCTGAAGGCAGCGCCTCCGGGCCCGTCATCAAGGAAGCCGAGCGCATTGAATCGGGAAGGAAGCACCTTCTCGAGGAGGCTTTGAAGCTCAGGGAGCTCAGACCGTCCATAGACAAGCTCAGGGAAGGCATGGAAAGTCTCAGCGAAAGGAGGGAGAAGCTGGAAGAGAGGCTTGAAGGCAGGAAGAAAGCCCTCGCCAATACCATGAAGACCCCTGTTGCCGATAGGGCCGCTGAGCTTGATGCCCGGATTGCCAGCACCGAGAAGGACTTCGCAAGGGACAGGAAGAACGGGAAGCTTCCGGAGCAGACGATCGAGGCAATAGAGAAGAGGCTCAGTGACATGAAGAAGGAAAGGGCCGATATGGAAAAGGAGATAAGGAAGGAGGCCGACTCCATACCCCTTGATACAAGGTCCAATGCGGCAAGGCTCGAGGATGAGGCTGCCAGGCTCGAAGGTGATATAAGCGGCGTTGCGAAGCGCATCCTCGCAGCGAAGGGCATCCTCAGCAGGGCTGATATGTATGAAATGCATATAGCCGCAGTATTCCCTGAAGGCATTCCTGACAAGGCAATCGATGATGCCATCAGCAGGGGATTCATAAAGCCCGCGGATAAGGGCCAGAAGAAGGAATCTTCTGCTCCAGAGAAGCCGCGTAAGGCACCGCTTCCTCAGAGAGGGCTCTCAAGAACCTGAGACTCCGAACCATAGCTGTTCCACATAATCCCTGTTCGTATTTTATAGCGGCATGGATTTGCTATTTATTATGGTTAACGCTATAATGAATGAAAAGTTTACAGATGATAAAACTGTAACGAAGGCGGAATGATGCTATACAGACGGATACCCGATGGTTCGGACAATGAGATATACATGCTTGATAGCTCCTATGCAATGAATATCGACAGGGAGCATCCTGCATGCTTTGTCCCGGCGCTTATAATCGCGGATCCTGAGACGCATCGCATAAAGGCTGCCAGCCATCTGATGATGCAGGACCAGAGAACCGTTGACAGCGCCATCATGGAGCTTGACCGCTATGGGTTCCCTCTTGGGAAGGGGATAAGGTTCTCAAGGAAGGTCACAGCCATGGCATGCATGCTGAAGGCTTTCGAGCCAGTGCTTGCAAAGCAGGGCAACCGCCCGGAGATCGAGGTCATAGGAAAGGATGGCAGGAAGCGCAGGCTCGATATCTTCTCCCTTATGGAGAACAGCAGGCTTGCTGATTCCGTTGACTGGAAGCGTACCGAGCTGCTTTATCGCGGGAAGGATATCACCATATACCTTTCCGATGCAATGAAGGCTAAGCACAGGTTGAGGCGCGAAAAGGACGAGAGCCTCTATGAGATGAGCCTCCCTTCGGCCTTTGCCATATCCGTCGTCGGCCTCGACAGGCAGCGTGATGAGCTTGGAGGCTTCATAAGGAAGAGCTCACCGAAGGAATACGACAGGTTCCTTCTCAATATCAGGACAATCGATCTGCCGGCAAGGAAGCGCTCAAGGGAGACGCCTATGCATGGACCGAGATTCAGGCCGGGACGCGGCGGGAGGACCATGCCATGAGCTATCAGCGCATCATCCTTGTATCCCCAGTGAAGGAATTCCATATATACGCGGCAGATATCCAGCTGACCCCGAAGTACCTCAAGGTTCTTGTCGCTACTGTCCGATGGGTTTCAGGGCTTCTCGAGGACCATGGGATGGATGTCGAGAACGTCCTTGATATCGGCGGGATCGAGGAAGGGGTGACCCCGGCAGAGCTCATGTCACTTTTCAGGAGCAGAGCGTGGGAGCGTTCCTTCAATGAAAGCCTTTCGGAGCTTCTCAGGAACTGGGCGGATGCAGTGGCTCTCATGCCGGAGTGCAGGAATGTCAGATCCGAGCTTGTCAGGAACATAAGGGAGATGGCCCGGGAGTCCTTTGTGCCAGTTGTGGATGTGGAGGATCTCCTTGGGATATCGGAAGGCACGCTCAGAAGGGATCTCATGGCGATAGAGAACGCCATCATGGAGCCCCATCAGAGGCCGAAGATCATTATGAGGGGGTCGCGGTCGCTATGACGATAGGGGATGAGAAGCTCAGCAGGATGATACCCGTATACCCGCGCGCATGCTCCGCGATGCTCCTTGCGGTGAAGGCGGGGTTTGTCCGCCAGCCGTACACGGAAGCTCATATGAGGAAAGGCCTTTCGGATCTTGAGCGCCGCATGGCCTGGCTGACGCTCCGTGATGGAAGGATCTCAGAAAGCAGGGCGATGATCCAGAGGACGACGATGGAGCGTCTTTCCGCGCTTGGGGTTGAAGGGCTCCGCGAAGGAGAGGAGATCTCCTATTTCTCATTGCTTCCGGAAGACTATCTGAAGGAACAGGCAGAGAAGGCAAGGAGCGGCAAGGAGGGAAAGAGATGATGCGGATGATAGCAGTTCTTCCATTTGCGGTTGCCACGATGCTTGCGGTGGCTTTTCTGGGCGTTCTCTTCCCATATAACTATACCGACAGCCTTCCCATCGGCTTCTATCTCAGGCTTCCGGCCTGGAACATAGCCGAAGGCGATATAGTCCAGGCGGATTCCCCTATGGTCAGGGGGTATCTCGGGACGCATTCGGATGGGAATCTCGCGAAGCGCGTAGCATCCGTTTCTCCCGATGGGCTCTATGAGCTTCAGGGCGACACCCCGCTTTCATATGATTCGACATTCTATGGGCTCGTAGGCCCTGAATACATAAAAGCCGAGCTTGTGCCCGTGCTTGTGAAAGAGGAAAACACCCGGTTTCCGGGAATTGATAAATCACAGATTTCAATAGGAGATGCAGAATGAATAAGAAGAGATTCATCATCCTTATGGCTGCGCTGCTGGCAATCGCAGTGCCGGTTTTCGCAGAATCCACGACAATAGACGGAATGGGAAGCATGTCGGTCAATCCGATCAAGCAGATCATGATACTCTGCACAGGTATCATCCCCGGCATCATCGTCACCTGCAAGTTCGTGATCGATGTCGTCAATGCCATGATGCACCGCGAGCAGGATCCGACGAGGCTCCAGAAGGCCATCATCGGCCTTGTCGTCACAGTCGGCGTCATCGTTCTCTATGTAGTCCTCGTGCAGTTCGTATTCGGCTCATCCGCATCGGATACTGCAGGCGGTGGTCTCGCTACAGGCCAGTTCTTCGAGGGACTCACAGGAGAGTCGGTCAGCCTCGATGCCCTCAAGGCAGCAGGCTATGCTGTTAAGACAGCGCTGACTTCCCTCTGAGGAGGCTGGTATGGGGAAGGCTGGTAAGACACTCGCCATCCTGGCTGTCCTTTTCATCGTTGCCGCTCCTCTGTGGGCGGCCGATGGATCCGGGACCGCTCCAGGGCTCGGCGATGCACGCAATGTAAATGGATCACCTACAAGGAATCCGTTCGCCCTTCCTCTGAGCTTCTTTGAGTCGATAGTCCTCTCCGCAGCAGCGGGAGGACTTGTCGCGAGCAAGTTCATCTTCGACATAGTCAGGGCCTATCTGACGTCAAACCACGAGATGGAGAATATCAAGAAGGCTGTGATCAAGTTCCTCATCACTGTGTTCGTCGTGATGTTCTTCTCGCTGCTCCTGATGCATATCACCGGGATCACGAGCGCATCGACCGGTTCCGGCTATGCCAGGGGATATCTTCTCTGAGGAGGGTGCATGAGGGAATCAAGATTGGCGAGAGCACTCACGAAGAGCTTTCACCAGATGGGAGCGCCAGCGCTCCTGGTGCTTCCATGCTACCTGATACCGATCATGGTATTCGTGCTTACGGGGTTCCTCTGGGAGCTGATAGTGCCGGGAGTCATCGTCCATCTGTATCTCAGATACAAGTTCAGGAAAGACGAGTACTGGCTGGCGAACTATATGGACGCGATAAAGGAGGACCAGTATCTCGAGCCATGAGGCCGGGGCTGGTCCCTATGCCCGGATGCCGGCACACCGGCCTCGGGGCATAGCCGGTTCATCCGGCTTATCTGATTGACAGGAGAATTCATAATGGGTCTATTCGGCAGGCATGGGAAGCCACGCGAAAGGGTCGCGGACGCGCTTCCGTATCAGGAGCTCAATCCAGACGGGACTGTGCTCACCAAGGACTGGGGCCTCATGAAGGTCTGGTATGTCCAGTACCCGGATTCCGCCATGGATACGGTCAGCTGTGATGAGATATCGGACAGGATAGCCCGTACGTTCCAGCAGCATGAGGATGACCAGAAGGTGACGAAGATCGCCTACTGGTTCGTCATGGAAAGGATCCCTATGACAGTCGTCGTCGATCCTGTGATATCCGGCGCGGACAACATGCATGATGCGGATCTGGAGATAGAGCTCCACCGCAATGACATATTCAGCGATTCTAGCCGGAATATGCTCAACCGCAACTTCGCCGTGTGCAAGTGCGAGGTCAAGCTCGAATCGACAGGCATAACGGAAAAGTCGAGGAAGCACGCGGAGAATGTATTCATAAACTTCGAGTCGACGCTCCGTACGATCAACGCGCGCCCGATCGCCCTTACATGCGATGGAGAGGGGCCTTGCAGCATCATGGACTTCCTCAAGTACATGACAGGTACGGATCTCGCGGAATACCAGTGCCCTGAGAACGGGATGGGGAACCTCTCGGATTACCTTTCAACGAAGTTCATGCAGAAGGGCCAGCCCATGGTCTATGGAGACAAGTATCTCCAGGCCCTGACAATCAACTCATTCCCGTCAAGGACATATCCGAACATTCTCGTCGGCCTTCTCGCGCTCCCGTTCTGCTTCAGATGGGTCACAAGGTGGATACCAAGGAACAACTTCGAGTCCCAGGCCGAGGCTAAGAAGATGCAGCAGGCCTACCGCTCCGGCATGAAGAGCTGGAAGACAGTGTTCTATGAGACATCCACCGGCAAGGATTCCGGTGTCGTCGAGGCGCAGGCCGAAACGGATGTCGAGGACATGCAGCAGGTGATGTATGACCTTACGACAGGCGAGACGATCGGTGAGCTTACAAGCACGGTCATCCTCATGGATGAGGATATTGAGCGTCTGAAGGATATGGTCGCGATCACGAAGAGGGTCATAAGCTCCGTAGGATTCGATGCCATCACGGAGGACAGCACGTCGAACTTCCCGGCATGGAAGTCATCGCTTCCGGGAGACAGCCTTTCCAACCGCAGGAAACCCTGGGTTACGGCATCGAATATCTCACATATCATACCATTTACGGACATGTATCATGGAAGCAATATAAACCACTTCCTGAAGAGCATCTCCGGCGTGGGCTGGCCCCATGCGATAGGTAAGCTCATCACGAATGAGCTGTATTTCCTGAATCTCAATGGTCCGAAGGACGATGTCGGGCATACGGTCATAGTCGGTGCCACGGGCTCCGGCAAGTCCATACTCCTCGCGTTCCTTGCATCCCAGTGGGCGAGATACCCGGATTCCCGCGTGATACTCTTCGATAAGGATATGTCCTTCCGGAATCTCTGTGAGAGAACAGGCGGAGCAGTGTATATCCCCACAGCCGAGGGCAGCAGGCTCTCCTTCATGCCGCTTTCGCGCATAATGACGAAGCCGTCGCAGGCAGTGAACTGGCTTGAGACCGTCATAATCTCATCGAACATAACGCTTACCCCGGATATCTCCGAGGAGCTCATGGCTGTCTGCCGTGAATGGGATGAGTCGCTTCCGCCTACGGTTGAGCGCTTCACCCAGCGCCTCAGGGGCTATAACCCGATGTCTCTCGCGCTCCCCGCGCTCCAGAAGATCCTCGATGACAGCGATCTCTCGAAGCTCTTCGGAGGCGAGACGGATGAGTTCAACAAGGATTCGTTCAGGAGGAAGACCATGATAGAGATGGGGCCTCTGATGAACCTCGGCAATGAGGCGGTGCTCCCGGCGCTGCAGTTCATGTTCGACCGTATGGATGAGCTCTTCGATGCCGATCCGAAGCCGTCCCTGTTGATCCTCGACGAGGCCTGGAAATTTCTTTCGCATCCAGTGTTCCGCAGGAAGATCAAGGAATGGCTGAAGACGCTCAGGAAGAAGAACGTATTCGTCATCTTCGCACTCCAGAACATAAGCGATATCGATGATTTCGAGGAGTTCCTGACATCGTGCCATACGGAGATATTCCTCCCGAACAGCACCGTGAGGGAAGGCGGCTCAGAGGCGATAAAGGAGCTCTACAGGAAGATGGGATGTTCTGATGATGAGATAACCGTCATCGGCAACGCTGAGAGGAAGAGCGAGTATTTCATAAAGCAGGAAGAGGGCTCTGCCCTTGTAAGATTCGACCTTGATGGCTATCAGCTCGAGAGGATCGCGAGGGATGGCCGATGAGGACACTCTCGCTTGTAAGGCCTCTCGATGTCCATTACAAGGGACGCGATATATCGCTTGATATGTCCGGGGAGCTCGATGGCCACATATCCTCACGCCGCCCGATAAGGAGAGGCGCGGAGGACTTCTGGCTTGTCTCGTATGGCTTCAAGGCGGGGCTTCATTCGAAGCAGCCGGACAGAAGCCGGAAGAACGCATCATACTACGGGCATTCAGGCGGTGCCAGCAATCCGGCAAGACCGCTCTCAAGACAGGCCGAGCTCTCGGGCATCAGAAGGCCGGGCGGGAAGCGCCGCGGGGCTTCTGCTCCTGCCGCTGGCAGCTCTCCGCATGCATCGAGGACAGCAAAGCGTTCCACAGCAGCGCATCTGAAGAAGGCTATCTCCGGCGGACAGAGAAGATGCCTTGTGAAGATAACCTATTCGGACAGATCCGGGCCTGATACCGCCAGAAGCAACGCGGCAAAGGTTGCCTATATCTCGAGGGAAGAGGCCGCGATCAGGCCGAAGCCATATTATGAGGAAGCTGTCAGGGACCAGGCTGTATATACATACAACAGCAAGGGCGAGAAGGTATTCATCAGGAACGAGAGGGTGATCGACAGGCTCGGGGACAAGCCCGTATTCCGCATCATCCTCTCTCCCGAGGACAGCAATGTCGACCTCTCGGAGCTTGCATGCCGCTTCATGAAGGATTCATTCTTCCCGGCTATCGGCAGTTCAACGTCCCTGTGGTTCGCCGCGAACCATTACAACACAGAGCATCCGCATGTCCATATCCTTGTTTCCCGGGTTCCTATGGAGAAGGGCGCAAGGGCAGGAAGAAACGGCTATCTCCGCTTCAGCAGGGATTATGTCAGGAAGCAGAAGGCCTTCAGGGATGCTGGACGCATACTCACCGATTTCATGGGGGAACGGTCCGTCGAGGAAGCCATGGAGATATCCAGGAAGCTCGTGGAGAACAGGTCCTATTCCTATATCGACCATCAGATACATATCCTCAACCACAGGGAGGGAGACAGGTACTGCATAACCTTCGAGGATATGAAGAAGCGCGATAAGGAGATGAGGAACATCCTCAGGCGCCGCCTCACATACCTCGGCAGGCATTCCGGTGGCAGGGTCAGATATGACAGCGCAATCCACGGATGGTGGCTTGACAAGGACTGGGATGCCGAGCTCCAGAAGCATCTGAAGATGGAGCGGGCAGGAATAGACATGGACGATGCTGACAAGGTCGTCGTGGAAGGAACGGGTGATGATTTCGTCCCGTATTCAGGGCGCATCGTCAGCCACCGGATCTCTGATGAGGATCCGGATTCATATATCTTCAGCATCGTGGACGAGAAAGGGAAGCTCCATGTGCTGGAGGATGAGATCCCTGCAGAGCTTGACCGCAGTGCCATCGATGGGCAGTTCGCGAAGGTCGGCTTCCTCAAGGACGGGAAGGTTCCGAAGCTGCTGACATGGCAGAACCTGAGGAAGAAGGCAAGGGATTAGGAGGGAAGGATGCTTATAGCGCTGAGGATACTGCTGCCGCTTATGTATCTGGGCATAGCCGTGCTCATATGCCTCTGCGGCTGGAATTACTATATGATCCCGGAGACGATAAGGATAGTATCCATAGGGAGTTTCCGGATATGGCTCTTCTCGCCCGGGGAGACATTCGTCTATGTGATGGAAGAGGGCATAAGGGCATTCGAGGGATCTTCGTGGGAATGCGTTGCCATGGTCGCTCTCTCCGCGTTCATATGGCTGGTCCTTTCCCTTACGACATCCCGCATATTCCGCCTATTCGCGAACCGGAAGACAACCCTCCATGGCTCATCCAAGTGGGCAACGAAGAACGACCTGAGATCCGCGGGGCTCCTGAAGAAGCAGGGGCTTGTCCTTGGGCAGACATTCGATGCGGTCTACAGGAAGGTGCGGATAAGGAAGCCGAAGCGGAAGAAGGGGGAGAGCCGCCCTGATTACAAGGCAAGGCTTGAGAAATGGGACAGGAAGGAGACTGAGTACAGGTTCGAGAAGCCTGGCGACCTCATAACCCAGAGCAAGAACGCGCATACGCTCGTTGTCGGATCAACGCGTTCCGGAAAGGGTGTCTCAGTCCTCATCCCTACGACTTTCCAGTGGCCGGAATCGCTTATCATACTCGACCCGAAGGCCGAGTCCTGGGAGATCTCCGCATCCTGCAGGGCACGGTTCTCATATACATTCCAGTTCAGGCCGGAAAAGCCTGATGAGTCGATACACTACAATCCCCTTCTCGCGATAAGGAGAGGAAAGCAGGCAATACCGGATATACAGAACCTTGCGTATATCCTCATCCCGAACAACGAGCAGTCGAAGGAGCCTTTCTGGGACAACGAGGCGAGGAAGCTCTTCTCCGCTGTCTGCGGATACGTCATATACTGCGAGCCACCCGAGCATAAGAACTTCGCCCAGATCGCATCGATATTCTCGAACTACCAGGTCCTTGAGGATGCTGTTGAGACCGAGGAGGATCAGGGCCTCCTTATGGTCAAGAGGTACCTGAAGTACTACGTCAAGCGCATCCAGCAGTATATCAGGACAGGGCAGTATCCTGAGGAGATCCGCGATGAATGGGATAAGCTGGAGGAAGAGAAGGCGGAGGCGGAGAAGGCTGCCAGGGGATATGACAGGGATTCCGTCCCGGTATCCGTGGAGAAGAGGCTCAATGATATCAGCAGGAGGGAGCGCGAGCTGAAGAAGCGCTCCGAAGGATATCTTTCGGATGATGATGTCGCGACGCTAAGGGAGATAGAGAAGGATCTTGTCTATTTCAGCGAATGCGAGGACAAGCAGCTTTCCTCGACGCTCTCCACGATGACATCGCATTTCAATGTCATATCAGATCCGAATGTCCAGGCAATAACTGACCGCTCGGATTTCACGATGGAGGACTTCGTCCATGGCATCGTTGACGAGAAGGGCAACAGGGCACCGCTATCGCTGTATCTCTGCGTATCCCTCTCGTCCATCCAGCGCCTTGTCCCGCTTATCAAGATATTCTATGAGCAGGCGATCACGCTCCTCACAAGGGACCTTGATTCGAAGCGGCCATACAGGCTCCTCCTGATCTTCGATGAGTTCAGGCAGCTCGGGAAGATGGATATCGTCGAGAAGGCGCTCGCGCTTTCCGCGGGCTACGGCGTCCTCTGCGCCGTCGCGATACAGTCGTATGACCAGCTCAAGGTCCTGTACCAGTCGGAGTCGATATTCACCGACAACTTCGCGTATCAGGTGATCCTCCGCGTCAATGATGACAGCACATGCCAGAAGATAGAGAGGATACTCGGACAGGCTACCAAGCAGCATAAGTCGACCGGGTATTCGGGCAACGTGGATCTCATATCCAAGCCCAATGCGAATATCTCGGTCTCAGAGGTCGGCAGATCGCTCATGACCGCGGAGGAGATAAGGACGATGGATGATAACGAGTGCATCATCATCTCTTCCGGAGAGCATCCGTATAAGGCGAAGAAGATCAGGTATTACATGGATCCGCGCTTCACGAGGCTCTATAAGGATAAGGATGGAAGGACTCTTCCTCCGCCTGATATAAACGACAACTATCCGCATCCGGAAGCAATCCATGATGGAGTGAACGAAGGCGTGGACAACGAGGGCTGGCACGCGCTCAAAGGCGCCGCGAAGCTCCATGACGGCGATTACACAGCAGAGGTCGAGAGCGGAAAGGATGAAGAGAAGAGGAAGGATGCCGGCGACCCGATCATCGGGCGGTCTGATGACTATATCAATGACAGCACAGACGATCCGGATGAGGACGCCGCTGAAGAGGCTGCCATCGATTCTCTCGGGGATGCATCGCACCTTGCCGAGTATGACATCGACGATATCGCTGGCTGGTTCATGGATAGCCCCGAAGGAGACCGCTGATGGATGAGAACTGGCGGAGCCGTCCCCGGAAGAGGCAGGAGGACAAGCTTACGAGGAACATTGCCTTCCGCGTCAAGGACGGTACATACAAGTGCATCGTCGACAAGGCGCAGCAGGAGAACAGGTCCGTGGCTGAATATGTCAGGGCCACGATAGAGGAGGATGTCGGGAATGAGTGACAGATGCATAAGCATAAGGCTTTCTGAAGATGAATACCAGGCGGTGTCGAAGATGGCGAAAGCGGAGGGTATCTCCCTCAGCCAGTACTGCCGCATGCGTCTCGCCGAGGAGAAGCCGACGACGCTCAGACAGGCGCTCCTTTTCCTTGATGCGCTCCATCAGGATATGGATTACCGCTTCTTCGAGAACCAGATGATGATGAACATGATCATCAGGCTATACAAGAGCATGCGCATGTCAATGGAAGGCGTGAAGAGCGCTGATTCCCCTGCGGCGGAGGCAATCGACAAGGAGATCGAGAAAGCCCAGCATGATGCGGGCTCCGATGTGATAATGCTCCTTACCACAGCCGAGAACAGGTATGATCCGTTCCTCGTCTCGGAGATAGAGGACGCTGTCAACAAGGTCCTCCGCCTCAGGGCAGAGGCGAAGAAGCAGCAGGATGAGCAGTGACCGAGGCTTTGCTGCTTTTGTTTTATCGCTGTTTCTGTTGAGTATATATTATGAAATGATTACAATAGAAAGCGAATTAATACGCAATAATGCTATAATAAATAGCGATGAAAGGAAAACGCACAGATGCCGATTTCAGGTAGGATAACGATGGAGCAGGTATACAATGATGTCAGGGCAGGCTTCGGGCCTGACCTCTGCCGCATCATAGATATGCCAGGCTGGTCGGATATCATGGTCAATCCCGACTGCTATGAGAAGGGATTTGTCTTCGTGGATTCCGATACGATACGCGAGGTGCCATGCAGGCTCAGCCAGAAGGGGATCTATGGTGCAGCCCTTATACTCGCATCCTACTGGAATCAGCAGGTCAACAATGAGAAGAACCAGAGCCTCAATGTCGTCATTCCGCGGATGAATCTCCGCGCGAATTTCGTGATGAGGCCTGCGGTGAACAACATATCCCTTGTGATGAGGAAGCCAAATCCTGTCGTCATATCCCCGGAGAAGATGGTAGAGGGCGGGACTATAACGGAATCCCAGATGGAATTCCTCAGGGAAGCCATTGACTCGCATAAGAACATCATATTCTCCGGTGGCACAGGCTGCCATGCGAAGGGAACACGGATCCTCATGGCTAACGGCTCCGAGAAGAGGATTGAGGATGTGGCTGCAGGCGATCTTGTCATGGGCGATGACGGCACACCACGCGAGGTCATTGAGCTTCACAGGGGACGTGAGATGATGTACAGGATCATCCCGAAGCATGGCGATGCCCTTATCGTGAACGCCGGGCATTATCTCCCGCTTACCGATGCAGATGGAAAGGAGCACATCGAGATCCCTGTAAAGGATTATATCCATATGGATGAGCGGTTCCGGAAAGGGCATTTCCTCTATTTCTGCAGCGGTGTGAAAGAGTTCAGAAAGATCTCGGAGGATCTGGAGATTCCTCCGTATGTCATGGGACTGCTGCTTCTTGAGGGAAACCTCGCGGATACATCCCAGTCATTCAGGTGCATCATCCGCAATGAATGCGTGAAGGAATACAGGAGATGGATTGAGTCAAGGGGATGGAAGCTTCTTGAGATGAGGCATCCCCATAGGAACGGATATACCGACTGCCTCGTCCTCTTTGACAGGGGAATGCATGACAGGGCCATGAGAGAGGCAGGCATGGAGGAATACAGGAACGCGTTCAGGCGCTATGGCGCGTGGATCGAGCCATGGGACCTGAAGCACAGGCGCATCCCAGAGGCTTATAGCCTTGCTCCTGCCGAGGACCGCATGAAGCTCCTTGCGGGCATCATCGATTCACGGGGGACGCTTTCAAGGAGAAAGCATCAATATAAGATCGATATGCGTTCCCTGGAGTTCGCGGAGGATCTTGCATTTGTTGCAAGGTCGCTCGGATTCCGCGCCACTGTGAAGCCGAGGAAGGCGGAGGACAGGGATCCTGTGACAGGGGAGCGTGTCACCGTAGGCTCTAGGGTTGCCATACAGGGAGACCTTGAGCGCATCCCTTGCCGTGTATCATGGAACAGATACCGCCCGGAGGACAGCCGGCCGGAGCCGTTCAGGAATATCACGGAGTTCACCGTGGAAGAGGCCGGCGAGGACGATTTCTACGGCATAACGGTGACAGGGAACCATCTCTATCTCATGAGGAATTTCATGGTGCAGAGGAATTCGGGAAAGACAACCTTCGCCAATACCCTCTGCACGCTCATAGACAGATCTGAGCGCATAATCTGCATCGAGGATGTCAATGAGCTCATGTTCTCGCAGCCGAATGTGCTGAAGGTGCTCGTCAACAGGGATTACACATATCTTGATGCGATCGGCGACAGCCTCAGGCAGAGGCCCACGAGGATCCTCATAGGGGAGTGCCGCTTCGGCAATCAGGCCCTTGAGATGCTCAAGGCATGGAATACGGGACATCCCGGCGGGATAACGACCATACATGCCAATAACACGCATGATGTATTCAGCAGGCTTGATCAGCTCTGCGGCGAGGTTTCCGTATCCAGCCAGATGGAGATGATAAAGACGGCTGTCGATGTGGTTGTCCAGATGGACCGACTGCCGAAGTCGAATAAGAGGAAGGTCGTCGACCTGCTTGATGTCAGGAACAACAGGAGTATTGACTGATGAGGAAGGAGAAAGGAAACGCGGCTGATATACTGGGCCGCTATGAGCTCATCATGAGGCTGCAGAAGGTCGTGATAATCTGCCTTGCAGCCTTCATCGCGGTCCTCGTCGGGATCGCATTGTATCTTGGGACGCTTCCAAAGAGCGTTCCATGGGTCATAGAGCTCACGCAGGACGGACAGGCTACCTACTATCCTGATGCCGTGAAGCTTCTTGAGGACTGGACGCCGAACGATGCGACGCAGCGCTATTTCATGCGCGATTTCGTCACGAGGATGAGAACCGTCTCTATAGACAATTACCGCAACCAGGAGAATGCTGGCGTCGTGTTCGCCAAGACTCTCAGCCAGGCCTCGCGGAAGCTCAATGACTGGTATATGGCCAACAACCCCATCGAGAGATCAGCTGAGGAGTATGTGAGGATCCCTTCTGAGGAGATAAGCATTGTCCAGTACAGCCCTACGCAGTGGCGCGTCTCATGGAGGGAGACCACATACCGCAGGAATGATAACCGCATACTCGGCGACAGCCAGTACGAAGGCATATTCACGGTGGCGTTCTATACGCCCGATACGGAGAGGAAGAGGATAGACAACCCTATCGGCATGTATGTCACAGATTTCGATATCTCACTTCTCAGGGAGCTTATATGAAGATGGTAAACCGAAGAGGAAAAGCAGAGAGGGGCCGCATGGCTGCGGCTCTCGCCGTGCTTGCAGGTGCGTCGATGCTTCTCGCATCATGCCAGAGCGCGGCATTCGACAGCGGCGCGTATAGCCGCGTGCAGGTCATTGACGTGCAGGGCGACAGGTTCAGGAACCTGAGCGAGGATGTGCCTATGTCGGCAGTCATCCAGCCAGAGGATCTCACCGTCTCGCCTGTCATAGACATAACAACGCTCCGTGAGATGGAGACGGAGATGGACAGCGTCGGCAAGGCGCAGTCATCGCTTCTTCTCCAGGAGGAGAGGAAGGATGACATAGAGAACGAACTGCTTGCCGGCAACACGCTTGTCGACACGACGCTCGATGATTCCCTTTATGGAAAGGAAGAGGGAGTAGCCACTTCCGGCTCACTCGCGCTCGATGCCACGGCGAAGGCATTCCAGTATATAGGCTCAGCGACATCATTCGCTGAATCCATTGCTGAGTATGACTATATGGAAGGACGCATCTATGAGGTGATAACCTCACCGAAGGCCATCACTGATTTCCGTCTGAAGCCCGGTGAGCAGATCAACGGCAACCCCATCACCAATGATACGGCTAACTGGCAGTTCAGTCTCGGCACATCGCTTGAGAACGGGGAGGCTGTGCAGCATCTGTTCATCCGCCCGCTCAAAGTCGGTCTCGACACCTCGATGATAATCCTCACGAATGAGAGGACATATTATTTCCGCATGGCATCGTTCGAGAATTCCTACATGACAGCTCTCCGGTTCCGCTATCCGATACAGCTTGCGGATGGAACATTCGTCTCGGAGGACTTCACGGAGACCACGGCCAGCGCTGATGGATATCAGTTCGACATCTCGAAGGCCAATTACCATTACACGATGAAGACGAAGGGAAGGCCTGCATGGGAGCCTGTGACGATCTTCTCCGATGATGTGAAGACATACATCCAGTTCCCTGTCTCGATCTCCAATACGGATCAGCTCCCGTCTGTGTATCTCAGGAGGGACGGCGAGGAGACCCTCGTGAACTACAGGTACTTCGGCAATCTCTGCCAGATAGATACCGTCCTCACGAGCGACCAGCGCTTCATCCTCAAGAGCGGGCAGAAGGAGCAGGTCGAGATCAGAAGGATCCAGTAAGGGGAGAGGCACATGGCGAAGGAAAGCTTCTCAAGCATACAGCAGGTGAACAAGAAAGGGCTTATGAAGAAGGCCGTCATAATCGGCGGCATCCTCATCGCCGTGATTGCCGCCGCTACAGCCATCCATATGATCGGCCAGAACAGGAAGGATAACTCGGTTCATAATACCGAGGTCCCTGTCCCGCAGCCGGTCCCCTCATCCATCAGGTACTACGATCCACAGATTGAGGAGACCTACCAGACAGGCACCGACTACATCATCATGAACCAGAGCAATGGGAACATGATACGCGTCATGCAGGATGGCTCTGTTTACCTCCTTGACGGGAACGGCAATGTCATCAGGGAGATAACCGGCACCGAGAGGGAAGGCATAATCAATGATGCGATAGATCTTGCGGATCTCGATAGCCAGGTGAGGATCGCGCTCTCAGGCATAGAGGACACGATTGAGCCGGAGGAGGAGCCGACGGCACAGGATATCCGGAACCAGCAGGAAGCGGATACCATACAGATCCTCGAGGATGAATACGATATGACCATAGATGACTTCTACAGGATCATCTATGACCAGGGACTTACGCCATCCAAGTACTATGAGCTTCTCTCAGAGGGAGCTGATATGGATCAGCTCATCGCGAGTGCCGCTGCCTTCAGAAGCGATGCAGAGGAAGAGAACGCCGCGGAGGAAAGCGCGAACCAGGGCATGGCTGCGGACATAGGAGGCGCTTCGATCGAGGGCGATATGGAATCTCCCATCGAGTATCCGGACTGGATGCAGATGCCGGACCTTACATCCGGCATGCAGGCATCGCTTGACAGCCTCTCAAGCGCGGTTGCCGCAAGCAGCCAGCAGCCTCCAAGCGCAGAGGAAGAGAGACACGAGCGCGTCAATGGCAATCAGAACCAGAGGGAGTGGCTTGAGGAGCATCAGAATGTTCCCCGGACGGTCAATAAGATAGACGATATGTGCCTCACGGCAGGGACCGTGGTGCCTATTACCCTCATCACGGGAATCGACACCGATCTTCCGGGAGAGGTCATAGGGCAGGTAAGGCAGAATGTCTACGACTCCCTTACAGGCTCCAATATCCTTATCCCGAAGGGCACAAGGCTGATCGCTGACTACAACGACAGCGTCGCGTTCGGGCAGAAGCGTGTCCAGATAGCATGGCGCGAGATGATAACCCCTGATGGATATGTATTCTCCCTTCCCGGATTCCAGGGAGTCACTGGAGAGGGCTATTCAGGTGTCAGGGATAAGTACACATCCCATTTCTGGGAGATACTCGGCGGCGCGTTCCTTGGCTCTGTCATAAACCTCGGCACGGGATATGTCCGCGAGCAGACGGAGCTTGCCTCTAACCTGATGGGCACGGATGCCCTTTCGCTGATCGCTTCCGGCGTCCTCGATACGTCCGAGAACCTCGGCGAGAAGTATATCGACCTGATCATGGACAGGGAGCCGACGATAAGGATCAGGGCGGGGTTCCAGACCCAGCTTCTGGTGAATCAGACAATAGACCTGAGGAGGGAATAGCTTGGCAGCAGAGAGAATGCGCTTCAGCGCGGAAGACAGGCAGAGAGCTGTTGATCTCTTCCTTGAAGGGGAGACGGCAGCAGGGATAGCAGCTGAGTTCGGCTGCACGCGTGAGACCGCATGGAGATGGATCCGGGCCTGGTACACGGAGAACTACATGGAGAAGGCCCTTGCGCTGGGGAACCTCGGCTATACACCCGCTGCCATAGCGCTGAAGCTGGATATACCGAAGAGGATCATTGTTTCCTGGTTCAGGAAGGAAGGGACCACTAAAGAAGAAAGACAGCCTGATGCAGCTTCCAGTGCGGACTGCATGGGCGAAGGAGATGATCATATGGATAACAGGGATGGGATCAGGAAGAGGATGATACCCGGCATGGGACTCACCGCTACGATAATCACGGCAGCCGTGATCGCGTTCATCGTAGGAGCGATCTGCACATGGGCCGTGAATGCGATCACAAGGAACCAGGCAATGGCCGCAGAGGTCAGGACGCCCTCATACTACGAGGCGCTTGAGTCATCGTTCGGCGATATGTCCGACGACCTTGCGATCCTCCTTTCCAAGAGGAATGCTGAGGCTGAGCGGATCAACAGGCTTTCAGATCAGATTGAGCGTTCGCTCTATGAATTCGAGAGAGCCACTGAGTACCTTGCCCTATATGATTCCCAGATTGAGTATCTAAAGAACATGACATCCGATACGGCAGGGCTCATGGAGAAGGCCAACGGCAATATGAGGAGCCCCGAGAGCCTCCTTACATCTTACTGAGACAAAGGCGGGGCCTAGGTGGAATAAAGCAAAGGCCCCATTCGCTATATATCTATACAGAGGAGAAAGATATGAAATCACGATACAAAGCATTTATCTCATTCTTCATGGCAATGGCCATGATATTCAGCGTCATCGCCTGTGAGCCGAATACCCCCCCCAGGGCACGGGGACGCTGACGGTATCGGTAGCGGAGCCTGAGTCGAAGCTCATAGCTCCTGACTCGGAGAATGGCGGCATCACGCATTACGTCATAACGATATCGGATGGCGTATCAGTTAATACTCATTCAGATTATATTCCGAAAAGCGGAGTATATACTATCTCTGATCTTAGGGCAGGTATCTGGACAATAGGTGCAGAGGGTTATGTTGATACAACAGGATCCGGAGATTATGTTCAGGTTGCTTCAGCGTCTGCGGAAAAAGAGATCAAAGAAGGATACAATTCTCTAAAACTCAGCCTTGTACCTGCTGAAGGCAAGTCAGGGAAGATAAGCATTACGCTTGAACTTCCTGAATCTATTGGCGATAGTGATACGTTCGGCTACTGGTATGCCGTGACGGACATGGAAGGTGAAGCCGGTTCTGTCATCGCATCCGCAGGTTCTAAGGAATCTCCGGTATCTGCTATAGCCGGAGATGGCTTGTATAAGCTTGAACTTGAGGGTATGGAGCAGGGGAAATATCTATTCTTTATTTCTGTAAAGGATAGTGAAGGAACTATATATACCACAATAGATGGTATAGGTCTTATAAAGGATATTACAGCTTCAGGTTATCTTGAGTTTACTGGTGTTGAAGCCGTACCTGAAATCGATGAGGGGCTGACTGTAGAAGACCTTATTGGCGATCTCATTTTAGTCAGTGATCTTGATGGAAAAACATATAATACCGATAAAGATAATCTATCGATTGAACTTCCTGCTTCGTATAGCTACAAATACTATCTGGATGGTGTAGAGCATCTTGATATTTCAGAGACTGCAGGATCTTCAGAAGATAAGAAATCTTATTTGATTAATAATCTTGGAAGTGGAAGACATGTGCTGACAGTCGTTGCGTACATACCGGGAAAAGAAATCGCGGCAGGAACTGCGAATATTGCAGTAGAAAAACTCGGAATAACAGTTGAGGAAAAGCTTTTTAACTTTACTCTCAATAAAGACGGAGAGTCTTATATGGTCGCAGGTATTGCAGCGCCAAAGGGAATATTCGAGATGCCCGAAAATGGTATATTGGAGATACCTTCCAGTTATGAGGGAAAACCTGTAACAGCAATAAAGGATAGTGCTTTTTCGGACAGGTCAGACATCTCGGGACAGATTATAATTTCTGAAGGTATTACGTCTATCGGCAACAGTGCATTTATGAATTGTTCTTCATTGAACAGTATCGATATACCAGATAGTGTAGCATCAATCGGAGCAGGTGCATTTCGCAGCTGTTCTGCCCTCAGGGACATAAATATTCCAGAAAACGTGACAGAACTTAAATCTGGCATATTTCAATCCTGCTCCTCGTTACAAACCATTGATCTTCCGAATGGTATAACGAAAATAGGTCCCTGGGCGTTTCGAGACTGTATATCGCTTATGGATATCAGTATTCCCGGCAGCGTGACAGAAATACAGGAATCTGCATTCAGTGGTTGTATATCTCTTGAAAATGTAAGTATTCAGAAAGGGGTAGCAACTATACAGCAGGATGTATTTAGATATTGCTCTAATCTAAAAAACATAGATATTCCGGACAGCGTTACAAAAATAGGCGGAAGTGTTTTTCAAAATTGTTCTTCTCTTGAAAAGATAGTTATTCCAGATAGCGTGATTGATTTAGGAGCAAGCTCGTTTGCTGATTGTACATCGCTTAAGAGCATAGAACTTCCTGATGGTATTACAGAAATTTCTTATGGCTTATTTCAAAATTGTGAATCTTTGGTTAATATACATATTCCAGATAATGTTATAAAAATAGGATCTAATGCTTTCTATAATTGTAAATCACTCAAGGCTATTGATATTCCTGCTAATGTATCAGAAATTGGAAATTATGCATTTAAGCTGAATGAAAGCCTTGAAAGGGTCACATTACCAAACGATTTAACGGAGATTCCAGACCACTGCTTTGAATTTAGTTCTTCTCTTATAAAAATAAATATTCCAGAAAAACTAAAAACAATAGGATATCAGGCCTTTTGGCATTGTAGCATTCTCCGAGATATTGATTTCCCCGATGGCTTAGAAGAAATCAGCTGGCAAGCTTTTGATAATACATCTATCAAGAATGTTTACATCCCTGAAAGCGTAAAGGAAATATCCTATCGAAGTATACCTTCAAATAATACAAGTGTTTGGTGCGGGATATCTGAACAGCCTTCAGAATGGAATGAAGACCTTTGGTTTATAAAGAACGAGAAACACGCCTTCTGGGGTGTCTCCCGTTCTGATTACGACTCCATCATCGCCGGCACCTTCGATGTCGCTGAACCTGTGATATCATTCTCATCTGACGGCAATGCTTCAATCACCTCTGATACATTATTCGCCCATATCTATTACACGACTGACGGATCCGAGCCCGATATGGAAAATGGAACAAAATATGAGACTCCATTTGCTGTGGAAGAGGGTACAACAGTCAAGGCTGTGGCGTATGTAGGGAACGAGATCTACAGTGATATAACAGAATTCATCGTTCCTATCGAGCGCAATGTCGGCGATACCGTTACTATCGATGGCATCGAGTCCCTTATCATCTACAAGGCTGATACCGAACAGGAGTGGG
>CALXLE010000098.1 GCA_944389115.1 uncultured Spirochaetaceae bacterium | reverse complement strand
CTGTTGATGAGTATCATCATACAGAAATTGAAATCGAAATCCGGAGGATATAGATATGGCAGGCAATGTTTCAAAGAACGCTCACCGTGAAGGTGCAAAGGTCCTTACAAGCAGATGGGGCGGAGCTATCAAGATGAAGAGTGTCTTCGAGAATGGCAAGCTCAGACATATTGCATACTGTGAGAAGACAGGCAATACAGCAAGAAAGCCTAAGGATCTCATGTAATCGCAATGCGGTTTTGTGGAGAGCTCATGCATTTGCATGGGCTTTTTTCTTTCTAGATGGTATTTGTCTTTACAGAAAAGCACTCCTATGTGCTATATTTCCAGTATAAGTACCAGGAGGTATTACTAAAGTGAAAGGTTATTCAAGGATTGCCATTGTGCTTGTGGCTGCCCTCGCTGTTCTTGCAGGCTGTCAGAGCAATGCATCTGTTTCGAGCACGGAGATCATCGCTCCAGCTCCTGTCACCGCTATCCCGGCTTCTCCGGTTCCAGCCCCGGCACCGGCTCCGGCTGCAGAGCCTGAGGCTGCATCTGCTCCAGAGGCTGCTGCGGTAAGCAGTGTGGTCTCCTCATATGAGTATGCAGGATACACAATGTCTGTGGAAGCTTATGACGGCTATGCTCTCATTACACTACCAGCTGCCGCAACGGCTGCTGATGTCGATGCATTCATGGCAAATGAGGTCGCTCTCTATGGCAGCATGCTTGATGGCGTGACATATTCCTATGATGGTACTGTCCTGACAATCAATTATCCTGCAGGAGTAAGCGAGGCTGAGAGAAGGGCATATGTGAATATGTTTGTCTGCGATGTCATAGCAATGGCTTCCTCCGTATTCTCAGTACCTGCATCAACACCTGTTTCCGCGACATATTCATATCAGGGATATGAGCTCACAGCTGAAATCGGCACAGGAAGCGCAACGCTTGTCTATCCAGACTTCATCACAGCAGCTGAGGCTGAAGGCTTCTTTGCAGTCGAGAATGCCGCATATGGCGATGTGCTTGGTTCAGTGCATTATTCTATCGAGGGGGCAGGCAAGGCTGTCTTCACATATCCAGAGACGGTGGCAATCAGCGATGTGCTGACATATACAAGTCTCTTTGTTACAGACCTTATCGCATATGTAGGTTGATTGTTAACAAGGAGTTAACTGCATATTGACGGGCTGGGGACAGTCCGTCTTTTTGCATTATGGCGGTGTTTGTTTTGTATCCTTCTGCGATTTCGCGTGTTATCATTTTATAAGATTGTACTTAGAGGACTCTCTTATTAGGAGGAAAACGTGAAACGCATAATCAGGTCGATTCCATCCATTCTTCTTGTTCTCATCCTTTCATTTGGATTAGCAGGATGCCAGAGTACGGCTTCAGTAGATGCTCAGACCGTTCCTGAGATAGTTCTTCCTGCAGTGCCAGCTGCACCTCAGGAGGAAGTGCCGCAGGAAGAGCCTGTTCCTGTTGCTGATGAACCTGAGACGATTGCATACACGCTTGCCGGCTACGAGCTGACATTCGTAATCGGTGATGGCTATGTTGATCTTCTCTATCCATCGATCGTTACCGATGGTGATGCAGCGGCATTCTTCGCCTATGAGGTGGAGAAGTACGGCTCAATGGCTGACGGTATCACATACAGCTTCATCGATGGAGGCGCAAGGCTTAATCTCCCCGCATCCGTCGACAGCGAGACAGCCAAGGCATATGTTCAGCCGATGTTCCAGGATATAACGGCATACGTGATGGCTCTTTCAGCTCCCAAGACAGAAAAAGCTCCTGCTGTAGCTGAAGAGATTCCTGCAGAGGAACCAGCTCCTGCTGTGGCTGAGCCAGAGGCAATCACATATACGCTTGCTGGCTATGAGCTGACATTCGTAATCGGTGATGGCTATGTCGATCTTCTCTATCCATCGATTGTCACCGATGGTGATGCGGCTGCATTCTTCGCCTATGAGGTGGAGAAGTACGGCTCAATGGCTGACGGCATCACATACAGCTTCATCGATGGAGGCGCAAGGCTTAATCTTCCGGCATCCGTCGACAGCGAGACAGCCAAGGCGTATGTTCAGCCGATGTTCCAGGATATAACGGCATACGTGATGGCTCTGTCAGCGCCAAAGGCCGCAGAGGCTGTCGAAGTTGCATCTGTAGCAGAGCCGGCTGCGGAGGTGCCTGTCGTTTACCCTTTTGGGGTTGATCCTGTCGTTAAGAACACACAGGGAGATGAGGAGTTTGACCTTTTCATCGTCCATACAAATGATGTGCACGGCAGGATCGTAGAAGGTGAAGATGGAAGCATGGGATACTCGAAGCTTTCAACGCTTCTCAAGATGGCCCGTTCGATTACAGACAATGTTCTACTTCTCGATGCTGGCGATGTACTCCATGGAACCAACCTTGCCAATATATTCGAGGGACAGACTGTAGCAGAGCTCCTTGATATGCTTGGCTACGATGCGGTCGCTCCTGGCAACCATGATTTCAACTATGGTGCAGAGAGACTCGAGGAGATTGCCAGATGGGCAGAGGACAATGCTTCTTACCGCGTAATCTCCGCGAACATCACGGATGAGGATGGCTATCTTATATTCCAGCCGTATCAGATCTATGACTTCAATGGCTTCAAGGTCTGCGTCATAGGGCTTACGACTCCGGATACAAAGACAAAGTCCCATCCGAAGAACACTGAAGGTCTGGATTTCCTGAATGATGTTGTCATCGATAACGCTCAGTATGCGATAGATCTTGCCCATGAACTTGCGGATTTCGTCGTTGTGCTCGGCCATCTCGGAGTTGTCCCTGATGGAGAGAGCGGAATCACAAGCGAATATGTCTGTGAGAATCTTGATGGCATCGATCTCTTCATTGATGGTCACAGCCATACAGTGATGGATGGGGGAGAGGTCGTCAATGGCACTGTGATAACATCCACGGGAAACTACCTGCAGAATCTTGGGGTTGTGCAGATCCATGTCGATGGAAATGATGCGGAGATTTCCGATGTCTTCCTCATTCCGGCAGAGGATGTCATTGATCCATCTTCAAGCGAGCTCTTTGCTTCGCTCGGTATAACATCGATTCCTTCGGATCCCGATGTAGATGCATATATTGCTGAGAAGCAGGCAGAGCTTGATGAAAGGTTCGGTGCAGTGATAGCAGATCTTCCGATGGATCTTGATGGCGAGAGAGCCAATGTCAGGACAAGGAAGACGAATCTCTCAAAGCTTATCTGCCAGGCGATGACAGCTGAATCCGGTGCGGATTTCACGATTGTCAACGGAGGAGGCATAAGAGCATCCCTCTCTGCTGGTCCTGTGACGATAGGAAATGTGAATGATGTCCTTCCGTTTACGAATATCATAACGGTCTGCTCAATCACACCAGCTGGCGTATATGAAGCTCTCGAGCATGGATACTCCCTGCTTCCGGAGCAGAATGGCGCATTCAGCCAGACAGATCTCAGCGTTGTCTATTCCGCATCCGCTCCTGCTGGAGAAAGGATAAAGAAGGTGATTCTCAACGGCACGGTTCTCGACAGGAACGATACTGTGACGGAGTACAAGGTCGCGACCAACGATTTCATGGCGGCTGGCGGCGATGGTTATACGATGTTCGGCAATGTCCTTTCCGAGGGATCGATGCTCAATGAGGTGTTCATGGATTATATCTCAGGACTCTATCCAGTAAGGTGATAGATATTCAGATGTAAGAGTGCAGGGGCGGCGTAGGCCGCCCTTGCTTATGCCCTGTTTCTTTTCCGGAAATGGATAAGCAGCAGTATTGCCACAGCAAGTGCCGTCCAGTCCGCGGCAGGAGTAGCCCATGCAATGCCATCAAGTCCGAATGCATGGCTTAAGGGAATCATCATGGCAATATCAAGGCTTCCCTTCCTAAGAAATGACAGAATGAAAGGCTGTGTTTTCCTGCCTGTTGCCTGGAAGATGGAGATGATCATGAAGTTGATCATCGTTGATGGGCATGCCAAGGCGATTATGCGGAGGAACTCCGTTCCGTATGAGGCTGTCTCATTGTCATCGATGAAAAGCCGTGCTACCGGTCCTGCCATAGCTAGCAGAAGGATGGTACAGATACATGCTGTCGACAGGCTGAGAATGAATGCTGTCCTAATTGAATCCTTCATCCTCTTCCTGTTTCCCGATGCGTATGTGAAGCCTATCAGTGGAACCATTCCCTGGGAGATCCCCTGTCCGATTGCATAGGCAAGCGAGTCAATCTTCTTTGCTATGCCCATGCCTGCGATGGCGCTGTTGGAGTACCCCGCGATGATGTGGTTGAGAACAGTATTGGAGATTGTTCCCATCATTGTCATTATGAATCCGGGAAGGCCTACGGTGATTATCTCCTTCGGGATTCCATCTCTGACCGAGAATCCGGAAGGGGAGAATGAAATGACCGTATCACTCTGCCTGGAATGGATGAAGAATATGAAATAGCAGGCAGCTGCAAGGTTTGAGAGCATTGTCGCGATAGCTGCTCCTGTGATAGCCATGTCGAAGACGAATATGAATATGGGGTCAAGAATTATATTAAGGATCCCTCCTGCCGCCATTCCAGCTCCAGCCTGCTTCGAATAGCCCTCTGCTCGTATCAGATGGGCAAGCTCCGCGCTCATGACCGTAGGCACTGCTCCGATTCCGATTGTCCAGAAGACATACTGATGGCAGTGATGCCATGTCTCGCTGTCAGCGCCGAGAATGGGGAATATTAATGGCTCGAGAAATAGTATCAGGATGCCATAGCAGAGGGAGACGGCCGCCCCTGACCAGATTGCGAAGGTCGACGCGCGCCTTGCGGTCATTCTGTCTCCTTTCCCGAGACAGCGTGAGATGAGGCTTGATCCACCAATGCCGAAAAGATTCGCGAAGGCCGTGAGGAATACAAAGATAGGCATTGCAATCGTTGCAGCAGCAACCTGCAGCGGATCATTGAGCTGGCCTATGAAGAATGTATCAGCCATATTGTAGATTACGTTCACAAGCTGGCTGATCACAGTAGGGACAGCAAGTGCTAGGACAGCCTTTGCAACAGACGCCTCAGAGAATAATCCTTCCTTTCTGCTGTCCATTCCTCCCTCCATTTCCTCTTTCGATTATTATGTTCGGCAAAAATACGATTTCCCTCGATTATTGTGGAATCATGCTGCAATTTCTACTGTATCATATATCCGGGAGGAAGGATGCATTACCGATTTGATATCGTTATTATAGGGGGAGGGGTTGTAGGAAGCTCCATCGCCAGAGAGCTTTCCAGGACTACTGCCTCAGTCGCTGTGCTTGAGCGCAATCCCGATGTTGTCGATGAGACAAGCGGGAGGAATTCCGCTGTTGTGCATGGCGGATTCGCCTATGACAGGGGAAGCCTGAAGGCGAAGCTCTGCGTTGAGGGCAACAGGATGATGGGTGCACTTTCCGAGGAGCTGGGATTTCCGTTCGTTCGGTGCGGGAAGGTGCTGGTAGGCAATACCGATGAGGATCTTAGAACACTTGAGAATACGATAAAGCAGGGCTATGACAACGGCGCATCAGGATTGTCTTTGATTGATTCGGCGAAGCTGCATGAGCTGGTGCCTGCCGTCATCGGTTCATTCGCCATGTTCTCGGAGAATTCCGGCATACTCGATCCGTTCCTGTATACGATACATATCGCGGAGAATGCCCATGAGAATGGCGTTGAGTACTTTCTCTCCCATGAGGTCTCCTCGATTGCAAAAAAGGATGGAAGGCACTTCATATCCGCAGGCGATGATACCTTCGAGGCTGACTGGGTGGTTAATGCCGCAGGACTTGGAGCAAAGGCTATCTCCGATATGCTTGGGATCGAGGGCTACAAGGTCATCGGAAGCAAAGGCAACTACCTCGTCCTCGACAAGACTCTCGGGCCGCTTCTTCCGATGCCTGTCTATCCTGTTCCCTCGAATACATACATGGGCATCCATGTGACTCCGACGGTGGATGGGAATGTGACGGTAGGACCCGATGCTATAAATACCGATGATTTCTCATACTATGGTGTCCCTGCAGATAAAATGGAGTATCTCAGAGAGAGCGCTTCATCGCTTTGGCCCCATATAAACAAGAAGGATGTCATAAGGACCTTCTCAGGCATCCTCCCGAAGTGGGTCGATGACAATGGGAAGATCCAGGATTTCCGCATCGAGATCCGTGATGATATCGACAGCATGGCCGTGAATCTCATCGGAATAGAATCCCCGGGCCTTACTGCCGCGGTTCCGATAAGCAGAATGGTCTTCTCCATGATTACAGAGCGTGGACAGTTCCAGATGAAAACAGACTGGAATGGACATCATGACAAGCCATTCCGCTTCTCCGATGCGGATGACAAAACGCTTATCTGCTCCTGTGAGAACGTTACGGAGGAGGAGATTGTCCGAGCAATCCACAATCCTCTCGGTGTCCATACGCTATCAGGGATAAAGTACAGGACAAGGGCGATGATGGGGCGGTGCCAGTCCGGTTTCTGCCATATGAAGATCGAGCATCTGATTGAGAGGAAATGCGGAATCAGGGCAGAGGATGTGCGTTACATGAGGCCTGGTTCATGGGTCCTTGCCGGAAAGATGAGGGAATGCAATGGAAAATAGAGGAATAGTCGTCATCGGGGCAGGACCGGCGGGCCTTGCTGCTGCGGTAAAGCTCAGGAGGCTTGGTGCTGAGGATGTGCTCGTGATCGAGCGTGAGAATGAGACAGGGGGTATACTCAGGCAGTGCATACATGATGGTTTCGGGCTTGAGCGGTTCGGGAAGAGCATCTCAGGTCCGGAATATGCTGCATTGCTGAAGTCTGAGGCAGAGGAGCTTGGCATCGAGTGCCTGACAGGGACCTCTGTGCTTGAAATCAGCAAGGACCGTACGATAACAGCAGCTTCCCCTTCCGGTGTCGTGGAAATCCATGCAGAGGCAATAATCGCAGCAGCGGGGTGCAGAGAGCGCTCACGTGGTTCGATTATGATTCCCGGCGAGCGTCCTGCAGGCGTATATACAGCGGGGACGGCCCAGGCTTATATGAATCTCTATAACCGCATGCCTGGCAGGAATGCAGTAATCCTCGGCAGCGGCGACATTGGGCTGATAATGGCAAGAAGGCTTACGCTTGAGGGCGCTAAGGTCTCTGCTGTGTTCGAGCTCCAGGACCATCCCAATGGGCTTGAACGCAATATCGTGCAGTGTCTCGATGATTACTCAATACCACTTTATCTGAGCCATACCGTCACCGAGATACATGGGAAGGACAGGATTGAAGGTGTCACTGTCAGTGCCGTGGATGGGAATCTTAGGCCGATTGAGGGGACGGAGAAGTACTATTCATGCGATACCCTGATTCTCTCTGTGGGGCTTATCCCCGACAATACGATTCTTGAGAAAGCGGGGGTGGAGATCGATCCTTCTACGAATGGGGCTGTCGTCGATGAGCATCTCATGACATCTATTCCTGGCATCTTCTCCGCGGGGAATATGCTTCATGTGCATGATCTAGCGGATTTCGCATCGGCAGAGGCCGAAGCCGCGGCGGAGAATGCATTCCTCTACGCATCCGGAAAGCTCGATACTGGAAGAAACCTCTCTGTTGTTCCGGGAGAGGGCGTCAGCCATACGGTCCCGGGAAGGATAACGGGACATGGACCTTTCACCGCCTCGCTCCGTGTGAGGAAGAAGGAGCGTGGAAAGACTGTGGAGGTAAGGCAGGGCGGGAAGATCCTTGGCTACCGCTTCTTCCCGCTTGTCATCCCCAGCCAGATGATATCCGTGGATGCGGAGGCTGCGGCAGGATGCGAGAACGTGGAGGTGATTGTAAGATGAAGAAGATCTATACATGCATAATCTGCCCGAGAAGCTGCGAGCTTGAGGCAGATATCCTCCCTGATGGACAGGTCTCTGTAAGCGGGAATGGCTGTCCCCGTGGAGCGGAGTGGATAAGGAATGAGCTTTCCGATCCAAAGCGCACGATAGCATCATCCGTCCTTGTCGAAGGGGGCGAGAAGGAGATTGTGAGCGTCAGGCTTTCATCTCCCGTTCCCCTCCGAATGATATTCCCGATCATGGATGAGATCCGCAGGGTTTCGGCAAAGGCTCCTGTATCGATTGGGGATATCATCATACGGGATGTCCTCTCCTCGGGAGCTGATGTGATAGCTACATCATCTGTCCTTGCAAAGAAGGAATGATATAAATATCCTTATCACTCATGGATATTGGAGTTTATGGCCTGGGACGGTTCGGTTCGTTCTGGGCAGGATGCCTTGCTTCTGCGGGGTGCAATGTAAAGGCTTATTCGAGGAGCGAGCATCCGCTTCCTCCTGGCGTTGAGCGTGGTACTGAAGACGAGATTCTTTCAGCTCCTTATCTCTTCTTTGCCGTCTCTATATCATCATTCGAAGATGTACTGAAGAGAGTGGGAAGCCGGATCGGGAAGAATACTGTCGTTATGGATACCTGCTCCGTGAAGATACTGCCGCGCCGCTGGATGAAGGAACATATCCCTTCTGACAGATTCATGATTGCCACCCATCCGATGTTTGGTCCGGATTCAGGCCGCAATGGCGTGAAGGGACTTCCTGTCGTGATGTGTCCAATCTCCGACACCGATGATGACAGGTACAGAGCAGTCAGAAGTCTCTTTGAGCGTATGGGACTGGATGTGCTTGAGATGAGTGCGGAGAAGCATGATGAGGAGGCCGCGTATTCGCAGGGCGTGACTCACTTCGTCGGAAGGACGCTCTCTGCTATGGGAATGAAACCCACTCCGATAGCTACCCAGGGATACAGATCCCTTATGACGATTGTCGAGCAGACATGCAATGATCCTATACAGCTCTTCTATGACCTCCAGCGCTTCAATCCATATGCCAAGGAGATGAGGCTGTCGCTGCAGGTCGCGGTTGAGAAGGTCCTCAATGCCTTGAGGAGGGAGGAAGAGGATTGAACGTATATATCTATACGCTTGGATGCCGTCTCAACCAGGCTGAGAGCGAGGCTGTCGCAGAACGCTTCCAGAATGCAGGCTTCACACTTTCCGCATGGTCCGTTGCTGATATCGTGATAGTCAACTCCTGTACCGTGACTGCAAAGGCTGAGCAGAAAGCCAGAAGGATGATCCGCAGGTTCGCTGAACGCTCCGAGGTCATTGTCACAGGCTGCTATGCCGAGCTGGAGAAGGATGAGGTTCTGTCCCTTTCCGATAGGATTACCGTATTCTCTCTTAAGGAGAAGGCGTCTCTGCTGTCGCTTCCTGAGCACATTAGAACAGCTCTCTCTGCGGGCATGTCAGCCCATGAGGCAATCGTATCATTCACAGAGCGCAGCGATGACCTCTTCGCTTTCGATGCCTCATCGTTCCAGTATCATTCGAGGGCATATCTGAAGGTGCAGGATGGCTGCGACAACAGCTGTGGCTACTGCCGTACCACAATCGCCCGAGGACCCGCTGTATCCCTTCCTGCAGAGGAAGCTGTGCGCCGGGCTCTTGAGATTGAGGCAAAGGGCTTTCATGAGATTATGCTTACAGGTGTCAACCTGACGATGTATGACCATGATGGTGAAGGGCTTGGAGGCCTTGTCGAGAAGCTTCTTGATGCGCTTGGTGATGGTATGAGGCTTAGGCTGTCCTCAATGGAGCCCGATCATGTCGATGATCGCCTTCTCGATACTCTCAGAGATCACCGTATGCAGCCGCATTTCCACATACCGATACAGTCTGCTTCCGCAAAGGTCCTTGAGCGTGCTTCCAGACGCTATTCAATCGAGCATGTAGAACACATCATAGAGCGGATGAGAGAGGCCAAGGATGATCCATTCATTGCCTGCGATGTGATAGCAGGTCTTCCTGGAGAGGGGGAGCGGGAGTTCATGGAGACCTATGATTTCCTTGACCGTAATGGCTTTGCCGCCATGCATGTATTCCCGTACTCGCCAAGACCTGGTACACCGCTTTATGGAGCTCGTGACAGGGCAGAGGAGCGCGTGAGGGATGAGAGGGCAGAGAAGCTCAGGGAGCTTTCAGCACGCCATAGCCGGGAATACATAATGCGCCAGGCCGGGAAGAGGCTGGAGATCCTTGTAGAGAATGGGCCGGAAGGGACGACAGGCAATTACCTCAAGGGCTCTGTTCTGCTTCCGGATGGCAAGGTCCCTGTCCGTGGAATGATATACGAAGGTGTCATGACAAGCACCAATCCCATTATCATAGAGGTCTGATGGAAATCCCGCTGGAGGAGGGCTTCACAAGCATTCTCTCTGGTATATCCTCAGTAACCAGCGTATTGGAGACTATTATAGAGCCATTGCCGACTGTTATATCCCCGAGTATCGAAGCATTGGGGTAGATGATTACATCATCTCCGATGGTTGGATGGCGCTTTGTCTTTCCCTTTATCCTGCTGGATTCGGAGAATGCTCCTATGGCCACTCCCTGGTATATCCTGACTCTGTCTCCGATAACAGCGGTTTCCCCGATTGATGCACCTGTGCCATGATCGATGAAGAAGCTTTCGCCGATCTCTGCTCCGGGATGGATATCTATGCCCGTCTTCTGATGCATCGCCTCGGCCATCATCCTTGGAATCAGTGGTACATGGCGCTTGTAGAGGAAATGGGCTGTCCTGTTGACAGCTATTGCTTTGATCCCAGGATATGAGAGGATTATCTCATGGATGCTGTCCGCTGCAGGATCCCCTTCGAATCCCGCAGCTGCATCCTTCTTCAGTATCATACGTATGTTCCCAAGCTCCGAAGCAAGCGCATTGGTATGCTCTTCGGCCTGCCCCTCTGCCAGAGCCTCTGATATCTCAGGAGATTCATAGATCAGTGCGAGCTTGATTGAATCACAGAGAAGCCTCGTGAATATCTGCATGCTGTATCCGACAACAGACCTCAGCGATCTCATATTCTCCGTTCCCTGATGACCTGGGAAGAAGAGCGTCAGAAGCTGCTCGTTCAGCGTCTCGATATCCCTGAGCTTCGGAAGAGGGGATTCCCCTCTTGAGAACTTCTGCCTATGCGTTCTTGCAAATGAATCAAGGTACTGGTCTATTAATTTATCTGCACTGTACATATTCCAATCGTATCTTATTGGGCGCCATTCTCCAACCCTTGGTGTATAATGCTCTCATGAAACAGGATTCTCTGCATCGTATGCTCAGCATGCTGGCAAAAGGGAAGCATCCCGATGCTTCAGCTCTTGGTGTATCACCGGAAGAGTACGTGAAGCTCGTCAGCGATGCCGTATCTTCAGGATATATTTCCGGCGTATACATCTCCTTCTGCGATAACGCTAACTCGGGCAATCTTCTGTCAGGAGCTGTACTTACAGAGAAGGGAGCGGCTGAGAACAGAAAAGTGTCAGGCTTTTTCTCTAAATTATTTTCTAGATAATCATTCCTAGTTAGGTATTATCTACTAGTATTACATTTATGCCAGCCTTTATGAGAGCTTCGTGGTCCTGGGGCTGGATTTTTGAGTCTGTGATGATGGTGTCTCCGGCTTTCGGGAGAAATGCCCTGCAGAAACCCCTTGTCCCAAGTTTTGAGCTATCCATGATAATAATGATCTCTTTCGCTCTCTCGCTCATGATCCGTTTTATATTTGCCTCTGTCGGAATGGCTGCGAAAGCACCTTCGCCCGGAATGAGGCCAGTGACACCGATGATGCACTTATCCACATAGAACTTCTGGAGCTGGCTCTCTGTCTCCGAGCCGCCAAGGGCATATGTGCCTCTAAGCATCTCACCGCCTGTGACAATCACCTCGTTGTCCTCATTCTCCACAAGTATCTCCGCAATGGAGGGAGTGTTTGTGACAACGAGCAGGTTGCCTTTGTTCTTTATGGCTTCTGCGAAGAAATATGTCGTGCTGCCTCCGTCTATCATGAGGCTTTCGCCCTCCTCAATCAGGGTGGCTGCGGCTGCAGCTATGAGCTTTTTCTCATGACTGTTCTGCTCCAGACGGGCCGCGACGGGCGTAGTCTGCCAGACCGAGCGCGTTTTTTCCTTCTTTATTGCACCGCCATGGGTACGTATGACAAGATTCTGTCCCTCAAGGAAGTCCAGATCCCTCCTTATCGTTGCTTCCGTGCACTCAAGCAGATTGGCAAGCTCCGTTATATCAGCCCTGGAGTTTATGTTTATGTATTCCAGGACCTTGCTTCTCCGCTCCTCAATGAAATTCCTCTGAGCCATACATAGATTGTCCTTTCCATGGTGTTTTTCGTCAATCTATCTGATTGATATCTGTATTTTGTCATATTCGAAATGAAAATTACAAAATTTATTTAATATTATGTTAAAATTTTCTTGACAGCTGGGATTTTCGATGCAAACTTGTTTTCAAGGAGAAAGAAAAAATGCTTGTCACTTTAAAGGAAATACTCGGACCTGCATCGAAGAACGGTTTTGCGGTCCCCGCGTTCAACACCAGCAGCAATATGATCCTGACTGGAGTCATTGAAGCATGCACGGAAGCCAATGCTCCTGTGATAATCGCAATACATCCTGATGAGCTGTCATTCGTTGGAGACAGCTTTATCGCAGCTGTAAGGGAAGAGGCCCATAAGGCTCCTGTCCCTGTATGCATCCATCTCGATCATGGTGGATCCTTTGCTCAGGTTATGAGAGCAATCAAGGATGGCTATACATCTGTCATGATTGATTCCTCTCTTGCTTCGTTCGATGAGAACATCGCTATAACGAGGAAGGTTGTTGAGGCTGCCCATGATGCTGGAGTATCTGTTGAGGCAGAGCTTGGAACAATCGGAGCAACGGGAAATGGTGGAGAGGCCGGTACGGACAATATCATCTACACAGTTCCTTCCGACGCTGTGACATTCGTAGAGAAGACCGGCATAGATGCCCTTGCTGTTGCAATCGGTACAGCCCATGGCCTTTATCCGAAGAACAAGAAGCCTCAGCTCAGGCTTGATCTTCTCAAGGAGATCAGATCTTTGGTTGATGTACCTCTCGTACTGCATGGAGGCTCGGACAACCCTGATGAGGAGATTGCAGAAGCTGTAAGGCTTGGAATCGCGAAGGTGAATATTTCCAGCGATATAAAGTCGGCATTCTACAGAAAGTGCAGAGAGGTCCTGCAGGATCAGACGCTCAGAGAGCCAAATGTGATCTATCCGCCATGCATCAAGGCCATGCAGGAAGTCGTCAATCATAAGCTTGCTCTTTTCAATGCCGTAGGCGCTGCGAAGTATTATTGAGGGATATAGAATGCCACTTGTTCCTTTTGCTGATCTTCTTGCCGATGCTTTGAAGCATCATTACACTGTTGCTGCATTCAATGTGCTGAATCTTGAGACTGCCCAAGCTGTCGCGGAAGCTGCAGAGAGAAGCGGATCACCGCTCATCATGCAGGTTTTCCATGCCCATCTTGCCCATTCCGGTGCGGATTTTATGGCTGCAATCGCAGAGATAATATCAAGGCATACCTCCGTTCCCATCAGCCTTTCACTTGATCATGGCAGGAGCTATGAGCAGGCGATGATGTGCATCGAGAATGGTTTCAGCGGTGTGATGATCGATCTTTCATCATCCGATTATGAGAAGAATGTCGAGGAGACAAAACGAGTGGTGAGCGCCGCCCATAGCAGGGGTGTCTCTGTTGAGGCTGAGCTCGGGAAGGTCATAGATGCATCCTCCTCTGTGGAGGAGATCGGAAGGGGGATGACCGATCCCGAGGTTGCAGCTTCATTCGCTGCTGAAACAGGTATAGATGCCCTTGCTGTATCCATAGGTACCGCCCATGGCTTCTATGCCGACAAGCCGCAGATCGATTTCCCGCGTCTGGAGAAGCTTCTCTCCATCGTTGACTGTCCGATAGTCGTCCATGGTGGATCCGATACGCCTGATGATGATGTCATCCGCATGGTCGGAATGGGCATAAGCAAGCTCAATGTGGGAACCGATCTGATGATGGGCTATGAGAACGGGCTGAGGAGGATTCTCTCTTCATCCCCCGATTTCATCGATCTGCAGAAGGTCCTGGAGGCAGGCCGTGATGCAGAGATTGAAGTATGTCTCCACAAATTTGGATTGCTTAATAAGTTCAGGATCTGAACTGTAAATCAAAAGGAGGAATTATGTCCAAGAAGTTTCTTGTAGCAATGCTTGCTGCACTGCTTGCAATGGGTGCTGTTTTTGCTGGTGGTACATCCGATAAGGCTAGCCAGGAACCAGTTGTCGATACTACAGATCTTTCCCATGATGAGCTTGTCGCAGCTGCTCAGGAAGAGGGAAGTCTTGTAGTCTATGGTGTCCATTCCTACATAGAGCATGCCTGCCGCGCATTCGAGGAGAAGTATGGAATCGATGTGCAGTGGACACAGCTTGGTGAGACCGAGATGATCAGCAAGATCACTGGCGAGTGCGCAGGAAAAGTTGCTGGCGGTGCTGATCTTGTTTTCGCTCAGGATGGTGCCAGAATCTGGGGAGAGATGGTTAATCAGGGATATATCTATAACTGGACATCGGAGCGTCTTGGTGCCCTTACCGGAAATCCTGATATGTCGCTGAGCGTATTTGAGTATTCATGCAAGGGATTCATCTACAACAATGAGCTTACAGGAAGCGAGCCTTATCTTACGAACATCTGGCAGCTGACAGATCCTCAGTACTATGGCCTTTTCTCTATGAAGGATCCATATTCAGAGGGTGTTAACTTCAACTTCCTGACAATGCTTACTACAGATGAGAATGCAGCTCTTCTTGCAGATGCATACCGCGATTACTACGGAAAGGATATCGAACTTACAACAGAGAACGCAGGCTATGAATTCATCAAGATGCTCTATCAGAATGGAATCGTCCTTGGCACATCCGATACGAAGATCTCCGAGGCTGTAGGTGCAAAGGGACAGAGCCAGACATGGGTTGGGCTTTTCAGCATGCAGAGATTCGCAACGGCAGCTGACAAGAACCTTGCTCTTGCAATGAACTATGATATGGAGCCGTTCGCAGGATTCTACTACCCGATCTACTCGATTATCCCAAGCAATTCAAGGCACATCAACGCAGCTAAGCTCTTCGTTGAGTTCATGCTTAGCATGGATGGATGGCAGTTCTGGGAAGGCAATGTTGGTGATTACAATGCCAACAGAGAGCTCCCATATGCAGGCGATGTCTCCTTCGATGAATGGGCAGAGGTATCTGTTCTCGAGGACATGGAGTACTGCTTCAACAACAGAGCAAAGGTCGAGGATTTTATCCAGAGCGTAAGCAACTGAACTGAGTTTCAGTAGAATACTGTCGCAATTCACTTACTGTTCTCTGGTAGTAAATGCCGCCAGAGAACAGCTGTTTTTCACAAGGAAGACATCAGACAATGGCAATAAGAGCATACAAAGTAAGGAATTTTCTGCGTAAACCACAGAATATAATTCTGCTGGTGCTTGCGATTATTCTGTCCTACCTCGTACTTGTCCCATTCGTTTACATTCTTGCGGATACATTCTCGGTACATCCATCTGAGATAATGAGAATCCCTGGAAGCAGAGTGGGGGACTTCACGCTGTACCATTGGTCAAAGATATTCGCATCTGCAGATAGCTATACAACATTTGTCCAGCCCTTGGCGCATTCTCTCGTCTGCGCGCTTGGAGCATGCGTCGTGGCAATCGGCGTTGGTGGTATATTCGCATGGCTTGCAATCAGAACCGATATGAAGTGGAAGAAGATTATGACAACCCTCTTCATCATGCCGTATATCATGCCATCGTGGACCCTTGCCCTCGCTTGGAACAACTTCTTCAAGAACTCACTTGTAGGTGGTGTGCCCGGAATATTCACCGCAATCACCGGCATTAGCACGCCGAACTGGTTCGCTTATGGTCCTTTTCCGATCATCATGGTGACAGGCCTGCATTATGCACCGTTCGCATATATCCTCATCGGTGGAATACTCCGCAATATGGATTCCAACCTTGAGGAAGCAGCTATAGTAATGAAAACATCGAAGTTCAGGATGATGTTCAGGATAACGATCCCGCTTGTCACTCCTGCAGTCCTTTCGACATTCATATTGGTTTTCTCATCGGGCATGAGCTCATTCGGAACGCCGCAGTTCCTCGGCCTTCCTGTGAAATACTATGTTCTGACTACGCAGATGTACAGGAACCTGAATGGTACTAATCCGGGACTTGGATATGCGATAGCGCTCATTCTCATCGCGATAAGCCTTGCTATCATGGGAATCAACCAGATAATCCTCGGTACGAGGAAGTCCTATACCACAGTTTCCGGAAAGAGCTCGAACTTCTCGCTGATGAAGCTCAAGAAGCTCAGGATGCCGATAAGCGTTTTCATGCTGATATTCGTCTTCATCATCACAATCGTGCCTCTGGTAAGTTTCGCTATCGAATCGCTTGTCACGGTTCCTGGGGATTATTCGCTTGCCAATATGTCCTTCAGATACTGGACCGATTCCGATCTTGCTCTCACGGAAGGCGTACTTGTCAATGCTACGGTATGGCGCGCTATCCGCAACTCCGTGCTTCTGGCTGTTCTCTGCTCTGTAGGAGCGGGAACGGTAGGATGCCTCGCTGGTTATGCGATAGTGAGAAGGTGGGGTGCAAAGCTGTCCACATTCGTGAATAACCTTACATTCATACCGTATCTGATTCCTAGTATGGCTTTCTCTGCTATATATCTTTCCATGTTCGCAAAGAGCCATGGCCCGATACCTGCTCTTTATGGAACATTCGCCCTGCTTATCATCATTGGTACGGTCAAGTACCTTCCAATGGCATCAAGGTCAGGTGTAAATTCGATGTTTCAGATCAGTGCGCAGATAGAGGAAGCAGCAGTAGTCATGGGAGTGCCTTGGTGGAAGAGGATGACGCAGATTCTTATCCCGATTCAGAAGGCATCGATAGTTTCCGGCTATCTTCTGCCATTCACATCATGCATGAGGGAGCTTGATCTCTTCGTGCTTCTGTATACGCCGTCTTCCATACTGCTTACGACTGTGCTCTTCCAGTATAACAGCAAGGGATTCGATCAGTATGCCAATGCAATCACGCTGATAATCATCCTGCTTGTCGTACTGATGAATGCACTGGTCAACAAGCTTACAGGAGCATCTATCTCAAAGGGTGTAGGAGGTTGATAATGCCTAAGATAGTACTTAAAGGTATAACAAAGAGATTCGGCAAGTCCGTTGCCGTCGATAATCTTGATCTGACGATAGAGGATGGAGCATTTGTCACGCTTCTGGGCCCTTCTGGATGCGGAAAGACAACGACGCTGAGGATGATTGCAGGGCTTGAGACTCCCACTGAGGGTGAGATCTACATAGGCGACAACCTTGTATTCTCATCGGAGAAGGGCGTTGATGTATCTGCTGACAAAAGGAATATAGGATTCCTGTTCCAGAACTATGCTCTCTGGCCGCATATGACCGTAAGGAAGAACATCACATTCGGGCTGGAGAATCTCAAATGGAGCAAGGCCGAGATAAACAGGCGCCTTGATGAGCTTCTGGTCCAGATGCACATCGAGGAGTATGCGGACAGGTATCCATCGGAGCTTTCAGGGGGACAGCAGCAGAGAGTTGCCATTGCAAGGACATTGGCTTCAAAGCCTGCTCTTCTTCTGATGGATGAGCCGCTTTCGAACCTCGACGCGAAGCTCCGCCTTGATATGAGAGCAGAGCTCAAGAAGCTCCATGCGGAGACTGGGTCGACATTCGTATATGTCACCCATGACCAGCAGGAGGCTATGTCGCTCTCAACGAAGGTCTGTCTCCTCAGGAATGGGCTTCTGCAGCAGTACAGTGCTCCTCTTGAGATATATGGAAGGCCCGCGAATGTCTTTACAGCTGACTTCGTGGGCAGCCCTTCGATCAACCTTGTTGATATGGATGTCTCAGGCATGAGTGGTGATGGAATCGGTCTTAAGAACGGTAGCTGCTCGATTGTCTTCCATCCTGAGAAGACTGCTGATGTCTCTGCAGGTAGGAAGGTCGTCCTCGGAATCAGGCCAGAGATGATCAGAATATCTGATTCTGGCCGTGCCCATGCGGTCATTGACTCCTCACTTCCATATGGAATGGAGACCGTTCTCTGCCTGAAGCTCGGTGATATCCAGCTGCTGGTGGTCGTATTCGGCAGCATAGATTTCCAGAAGGGAAGCAGTGAATCCATAGAGATGACCGGAAATGGCATCTGCCTGTTTGATAAGGAATCTGGGAAATTGCTTTCTGTAGGAAGCGCAGAATTCGTCTGATGATCACTTCCGCATGCTTTCCCATTATGATGCTCTTGGGGAAGGCATGCGGTTCAATTTACCCGGGACATAGGCTATAATCCACATATGTCCGTTAAAGATGGTGTATTGTCATTGCTTCTGGAGAGCAATGGAGAGGTTGTTTCCGGGCAGGATATTGCTGATAGGCTTTCCTGTTCGCGCATGGCTGTCTCAAAGAGCGTCCAGTCCCTGATGGCTGAAGGGTATGATATAAGGGCATCAAAGCACTATGGATACAGCCTTGTCTCTTCCGATGTGCTTTCCGATGCCGTGCTTAAGAAGGCATTCTCCATTCCTGTCTACTATACTCCTGAATGCAGAAGTACTTTCTTCGAATCAAGATCTTTGATTACAGCTGGTGCAGAGGTTCCTTTTGCCTTGGTTGCCGGACAGCAGAATGGGGGTAAGGGCAGGCTAGGCCGTTCCTTCTTCTCACCGATTGGCGGGGTGTATCTTTCCGTTGTTCTTAAGGGTCATGATATCCCGAACCCTGATCTGCTTACTGTCTCTGCATCGATTGCTACGGCAGATGCTATTGAGCAGCTCACAGGCGCTGAGTGCGCGATAAAATGGGTCAATGATATCTACTCATCGGGTCGCAAGGTCGTTGGCATCCTCACCGAAGGCATTGTCAATATGGAGCTTGGCGGGCTTGATGAGGCGATTGTCGGAATAGGCATAAACCTTTCAGGGAACGAGGAGGATATCCCGGAGGATCTCAGAGGAAAGATGGGATTCCTTTTCCCTGCAGGCAAGGCTCCTGTATCGCGTGCGGAGCTTGCCGCAGCTGTCACAGATAATCTCCTTGCAATCCAGAACCGTGATTTCATGGATGAATACCGCAGAAGATGCTTCATCATCGGCCAGGATGTCACCGTGATAAAGCCCGGTAAGGGCGAATGGCCTGCAAGGGCTTTCGGTGTCGATGACTCAGGCCATCTGCTTGTCCGGTACGAGGATGGCAGGGAAGAGACTCTCTCCTCCGGAGAGGTCACTTTACGTATCTAGCATAATCTATTAGAGTTTCTGAAACGGAGATCAATATGCTTAATGAGCTTAAGAATGCCTGGAAAGAGGCGATAGAATCTGTTCTGCATGATATGGCGTCCGGTGCTGATATCCCGGAGCTTTCAATAGGCCTTCCTCCGAAGAGCGAGATGGGAGATGCTGCATTTCCTATGTTCCCATATGCGAAGGCCCTGCATAAGGCACCTGCTGCGATAGCTTCCGAAGTGATGGAGAATCTTAAGGATAACCATCCTTCCGGTGAGATGTCCGCAGCCGGTCCATACCTCAATGTCCGTTTCGATATCCCACAGCTTGCTGACAGCATCCTAGCCGGAGCTGAAGCAGGAGGTGATGCCTATGGCTCATCGAAAGATGGAGAGGGCAGGCGTGTCATGGTTGAGTTCTCCTGTCCGAATACCAATAAGCCCCTTCACCTCGGGCATATGCGCAATGACTCGCTTGGAGAGGCTGTCTCTGCCCTGATAAAAGCAACAGGGGCTGAGGTTCTGAAGGTCAATCTCATCAACAACCGCGGTGTGCATATCTCCAAATCCATGCTTGCCTATAAGCTCTTCGGAAACGAAGAGACCCCTGAATCGACTGGCGAGAAGGGTGATCATTTCGTAGGAAGATACTATGTAAGGTTCGCACAGTGGGAGAAGGAAGCCGAGGATGCGAAGAAGAATAACCCTGATATCGTGAACGATCCCTCGTTTGTCGATCCCAATGCAGAAGCCCAGGCTATGCTCAGGGCATGGGAGAGCGGGGATCCTGAGGTGCGTGCTCTCTGGGAGAAGATGAACAAGTGGACGCTTGATGGTCTCTTTGAGAGCTACAGGAATATGGGCATATCCTTCGATAAGCTCTACTTCGAGAGCGATACATACAAACTTGGACGCGATCAGGTCATGCGTGGTCTCGATATGGGTGTATTCCATAGGGAGGATGATGGATCTGTCCAGATTGATCTTGCCTCAATCGGACTTGATAAGAAAGTCCTTCTCCGCCGCGATGGCACGACGCTTTATATTACGCAGGACATAGGTACTGCTGTTAAGCGCCACGAGGATTGGCCTTTCGATAGCCTTATCTATGTAGTTGCATCGGAGCAGAACTACCATTTCAAGGTCCTCTTCTATGTGCTCAAGCAGCTTGGATACGAGTGGGCAGATGAGCTTCATCATCTCTCATATGGTATGGTCAACCTCCCTGAAGGCAAGATGAAGTCAAGGGAAGGTACTGTAGTTGATGCCGATGATCTTCTTGAGGAGCTCTCACGTCTTGCTGAGAATGAGATCATAGAGAAGGGAAGGGAGAATGAAGTCGGAGATGTAAAGGAGACAGCAAGGAAGATTGCCTTGGGCGCTCTCAACTACTACCTCCTTCAGGTCCAGCCTCAGCGTGACATGATCTTCAATCCCAAGGAATCAATTGCATTCAGCGGTAATACAGGCCCTTATCTCCAGTACACATGCGCGCGTATCTCATCGATACTCCGCAAGTTCGATTCCTCTGAGTATGAGGGGGTGAAGGCCGATGGTAAGCTTCTGACGATAGAGGATGAGAAAATACTCCTAAAGGCTATCGCAGAGTTCCCCGAGGATGTAAGAAGGGCAGCATCGTCATTCGATCCATCCATCATCGCTGCATCGCTCTATGAGATCGCAAAGACATTCAGCCATTACTACCATGACAACCAGATTCTCAAGGCTGAGACGAAGGAGCTTGTCGTAAGCCGCATACGTCTCATCTCATCTGTTCTTACTGTCATGAAGAATGGTTTCAGACTGATTGGCATTCCATTCCTTGAATCCATGTGAGAAAAGTAGAAGGCGTAGCACTGGAAGATGATGCCACGCCTTCTAAGGAATGCCTGAGCCGCCTTGAAGAGGGCGGCCTTTTTATATCATTTATAACAAATGATACGACATAACGTTACACTCTTTTTCATCATAAATCCAGATGTAAATGACATATATGGGAGGGTTATGAATATAAATCAAAAAACTACCCTCCCTTTTTCGAAGAATTACATAAAATGTGATTGACAAATATCAAATAAGGGGGGTAGTCTATAGCCAACATTGATATTAGGAGAGGAACGATGAAATCTTTAAAATCTGTTCTCGTAGTTGCGTTCGCATGCGCAATGCTCTTTGCTTTCACAGCATGTGAGCAGAAAGTACCAGAAATACCAAGTGCTAATCATACGGTTTCTGAGATTCAGTATGTCAGTGGACCTACAAGTTACAATGAAACTGAAACTTTTGATCCAGCTGCATATGAGGTTATGCTTATATATAAGGATAATCTTAATCCTCAGACCGTTAATGGTGCCATGTACCTTTCTCTTGACCCGGATGAAGTGAAGCTTGATGATACTGATTCTGTCAGAGTGCCAGTCAAAGCTAATATTGCTGGTACAGATAAGACTGTATTCTATGTAACATATTATGCTGTTGAGGTTGAGCTTGACATAACAAATGCTAGCAAGACAGTTCCTTATAATGTAGGATCAAATAGTGATTTCTCTCTTGAGGGTGCTGTAGCTACTCTTGTTGCTGCTGATGGAACAAGGTCTGAGTATGCTCTTAGCAACCTTACAGCAAAATATAGTAACCTTACTGTTACTGTAACTGATGCTAATAAGCATGATGTCGTACTTGTAGATGAAGGAAAGGAAGTCGCAAAATACTCAGTAACAAAGGAGGCTGAACCTGAAACTGTCGTCACTGGGGTACATGTTCTATACGATGTAACAAGAGATGGAGTTGAGAAACCTATTGCAGAGGATGCAACATCAATTTCTGACCTTACTCTTTATATTGGCGATAAAGTTACTGTTACTGTTTACCAGACAGCGACAAAGGGTGACGAGGATGCATCAGCCCCACTTACTGCAGAAGGTGCATTTGAGCATGCAAATAATACTGTAAAATATCCAAGTGGTGTCGCAACAATAGAAGTTGTGGATGAAGCTGTTTCTGATACTATCTACTACTATAATGAAGAAGTAGGTGAGACAAAGACAGCCTCTGTGAATGTTAAGAAAGGAGAGAATACAGTTGTAACAGAATCTTCCGATGGAAAAGTTACACTTACTCCTGCTGATACGAAACCAAATGCAGGAACTCTTGCTGGTGGCACAGATATTAAGAGCTATGTTTCTTTCGTAGAGAAGAAGGGCCTGAAGGATTTGGATGATGATGCTAAGACAACTCCTTCATACTCTGTATATGTTGATCCTGCAAGGACATATGAGCTTAATTCCACAGCACCAACATCTGTTAACTGCTTTGTAACATTCAATAGTTACGGTAAGGATGTTAAGCTGTTTACGACTGTCGAGCTTACTGCTAAAACAACAGATTAACCTTAATAGGCCTGTTCTTGATTGAATATCAGGGACAGGCGCTTTCTAGGAGGAAGACTATGGAAAAGAATGAACAGTCCCTCCGGAACAGAAAGCCTATACCGTATGAGAAGAAGCAGGAATGCCTGAAGCACTTCGTTGAAGGGTGTGGGTACAAAAAGACGGCTACTCTTACAGGCCTCAACACATATACAGTCAGAGACTATAGGAGAAAATTCGCTCAGGGAGATTTCTCCTGGGCGAATGAGCCCACAAGGAAGGAGGAGCAGGATACAACAGGATCACTGTTCTGAAAGAAGGGTCATGTCCTTTGGGATGTGGCCCTTTTCCATTCTCCAATGATATCCTTGCCATATTTTGATTATTTGATAATATTACTGGGGCGTATCAGGTGATAGATTGTTATTGATACTCAGGATATAGGAGGTATTGCAATGGCGATAGAATCATTTAGCAGAACATTCACTATTAATCCTGATTGGGGGATTAAGAATTTAGAGAAAGCTATCGACAAAGAATCTCCTATTGTGAAGATGCTGATCACACCGGAAGCCAAAGCTAAATTCAAAAAGGCCACAACGATTACCCCAGAGATGGAGGCAAAAATCAAGGCAAGGTATGGTAAAAAGTGACACAGGAAGCACTGATAATTCATAGCCCCGTAGGAGCTGTGATATCTAAAAGGAGCTTATCTCTTTTTCTTGAGTAAAACCGGATCTTTATTCTGATATATCTTTGTAGCGTAATACTGAGCCCCATCAACCTAAGTCAGATTCTCTTGCAAGAAAGAACCGCAGGATTTTTGCATGACATTGAAAACATAGCAAAATATTCAACCGTATTATTGAATATTCCTTTTTACTTTGCCGTATTTCTCTTCCATAGCCAGTTCGAAGGCATGCTTCTCAAGAGGAATCAGATCAGGATTTGCATATTCATGGAGCATGCCGAATGCCTTGAGTTCTGTATTATCCTTCTTACTTTTCGGCTTTTTAATTTGAGTATTCATATCTATTGCACTTCTCATAAGATAACCTCTTCAAATAATATCCTGTAAAAGGAATTCGTGCTGTCAGTTTATCATGGATATATTGCTGGTTAGAATGGCTTGATAGTATTATTCGTGTGTCATAGAGATAAATTTTCTTGGATAGAATATAGGAGGTATTGCCATGGCTACAGAATCATTCAGCAGGACATTCACTGTGAATCCTGATTGGGGGGTATTAAGAACCTTGAGAAAGCTATAGACAAAGGTTCTCCTACTGTAAAGAGACTAAGCACACCGGAAGCCAAAGCTAAATTCAAAGAGGCGACAACAATGACGCCTGAAAAAGCAGCAAGGCTCAAGGCAAGGTATGGTAAATGAGGCTGTAGGGTTTTGAGATCTGTGAATTCATTGATCTGTAGGAGAGCAAGGGATCAAAAATATTATTCTCTTGTATCGGATGATATTTCCTGTACCAATTTCTTCAGTATGACTATGATCTCTTCAAACTGGATATTGAAAGCATAAGCAAACTGTTTTCTGTAATTTTCCCATAATAGGTGCATGCCTTGATTATTACGGATTGTCTCCAATATGTGAGGATATTCTTCAATAAGATGGGATGTTCCTCGATGTTCTGCCGTTGATTTAAGTGCTTTTTCCAATGTTGCTTTGTCATGGCCATGCAGAATTTCCAAGGTGTAAACATCATAGTAATCCCTCGGTCTTGTATTTGTTATTCCACGGCTCAGTATGGTTTCGAGTTTCTCTCCCATGATTGTTTCGATGTTGTAAGCCCATAGTTCATATGTGCTGTTCTCATTGAAAATTTCTGTAAGAACGTATCTTATTGGTGCAGGTGTTATGACATCTCCGGTAGAGATATCAATGCTTAACGG
>CALXLE010000097.1 GCA_944389115.1 uncultured Spirochaetaceae bacterium | reverse complement strand
TGTCAGAGAGCTTCAGCTCATGGTTCACCTCATGGCAATGGGAACATCTCTTTGAGGAGGGGAAGAACTTATCCACCTTCACAAGTACCTTTCCCTGTTCATTCAGCTTGTAGAGAAGCATGTTCCTGAGCATCCCATATCCATTGTCGTATACGCTCTTCCCGAAATTCAGGGACTGCGACATATGCTGCAGGTTTATATCCTCTACTACAACGGCATCGAAGCTGCTGGACGCATCATGGGAGAGCTTATGCAGGAAGTCCTTCCTCCTGTTCCGTGCCTTCTCATGGAGCTTCCCGATCCTGTGCTTCTGCTCCCAGTAGTTATTTGAGCCATGCCTCATCCTCGAGAGCTTCCTCTGCTCCTTCGCTATCCTCTCCTCAAGATTCCGGTACCAGCGGATGTCATCTGCTGTGATGTCGTTCTCTCCTGATGCGGAGACGACAAGGGATGGCATCGAGTAATCGAAGGCCTCAATCCTTCCGAGCTCCGTTTTCCTTTCCTTTGGATTGATCTCAGCATCGAAGGTGAGCGATATAAAGAACTTGCCGCTTGCCGTCTCCTTCACTGTCGCATGCTTCATCCTCCATCCGTCCGGTATGCTACGGTGGAGTATGATGCGGACTCTTCCAAGCTTCGGCAGCTTGATGTAGTTCTCATCATCCTTTATGCGGATTATCTCGATGTTGCTGTTTATCCAGTTGGTAGTATATGACCTCTTATCCTTTCCCTTTGCCCTGAATCTGGGTGTCTTTCCTTTCGGGAAGAGAAGCCTGCATGCCTGATTCAGATTCAGCTGGGTGTTTATAAGGGCCATGGAATCAACCTCCGAGAGGAAGGGATTCTCCTTCTTCAGATGCGCAGGTGTAGTGTTGAGGAGCTTTCCCTTGTTCTGCTTCTCAAAGCTGATGCGCTCATCAAGCAGATGGTTCCATACGAACCTATTGCATCCGAAGGTCTTCCAGATGAGGATCCTCTGCTCCATGGTGGGGTTTAGGCGGAACTCCATGCACCTGGAGACGATGATGGCTTCAGCCTTTCCTTCCATCATAGTCCTCTCCCTGCTCCTTCAGGATTCCCGGAGGCGCTCCTATAGGCATCGCCATCATGCAGCTTTTCTCTCTCATCTCAAGGGAATTATAATACGGAAAATATCATCTGTGAATATGATATTTTACTTTGATTGCTTCTTATTCTACTTATGATTATCAGGGGAACGCTTTGATATACATGTGCTCTTTTCTTTGGCACTATCGCAGCAAGCAGGGACATGGCACATCTATCTCCGATCTCCAACCGTTAAGGCAGAGCATTCTGCCATGCCACCTCTCAGATACAATTCAGCCTCGATCTTATGCTATTCATCGGACCACTTATTCATGCCGCAATCATATCCGATTGTTCTTCCTCCATTCCTCTCCACCTTCCGCTCCGCTTAGAAGATGGAGACTCCTGGAGATGAAGGTTGAAGGGAGCTGTGCCTCACTTGATTGATGAATGGCAGGAAGTCCCATCCATATGGGATGCAGTCCGGAATGAGGTGGACAAATCCCCGGAGAAGGGTAGGTTCATCCTTACAGGATCATCGACCCCGGCAAATAAAGGGATAATGCATACTGGTACAGGAAGAATATCATTGATAGATATGAGGACGATGTCTCTGTATGAATCAGGAGAATCGTCAGGAGCTGTTTCCCTATCTTCTCTGTTCAATGAAGGGATATCAGGTATCATCGAAACGGGGTCTGTAAGCATAGAAGATCTTGCTTACTATATTGTCAGGGGAGGATGGTCCGATTCGCTGGGAGTGCCGGCAGAATATGCCTCATCATTTGCATCGGATTATATCAAAGGACTTCTTCAGGAAGATATCCCAAGGGTTGCAGATTCCATAGATATCATTAAAATGCACCGCTTCATGAGATCGCTTGCACGCAATGAGAGCACAACAGCATCAAAGAGAACCATACAGAGGGACATGAACGGGGAGATAAGTGATGCAACAATAGATTCATATGCATCAATCCTCTCTAGATTGTTCCTGCTTTCAAATCAGCTTCCATTCAGTCCTTCGATAAGATCGTCACTGCGTCTGAAGCAGATGGAGAAGCGTCATTTCACCGATCCTTCGATAGCCGCGGCATTGCTTGGTATGAATCAGTCTTCGCTCCTTAATGATCTCCAGACGTTCGGTCTTCTCTTTGAGGCTCTTGTGGAGCGTGATCTATCCATATATGCCGCAGCGTCTGGCAATATGCTTAGGCATTATCAGGATTACAGGGGAAATGAGGTTGACGCCATCATAGAGGCACCTGACGGCAGATGGGGTGCGATAGAGATCAAGCTTGGGGCGGGTGAGATAGACTATGCTGCCAAGACCCTTCTGAAGACAGATAAGGCAATGCAGGAAGCCTCTGGCAGAGGTGCTTCATTCCTTGCTGTCGTCTGCGGTATTTCATCCTATGCCTATAAGCGGGAAGATGGTGTGAATGTGATACCTATTACCGCACTTGGTGTATGAGAAGCAGAACGCTCCAAGGGTTCTGGAGCGTCCTTTGAGCTTTCTCTTTCTCAGAGCATTGCTTTAAGATCTGCAAGCGCTTCCTGGTCTATCACTTCCCAGGGGAATGTGACATCGGTTCTTCCGAATGATCCTTCGCCTGCTGCCTTGAGATAGATTGGCGTTCTGAGGTTATAGCGCTTGATCATGCCTTCCGGACGCAGATCATAGTGCTTCTTCACCCAGCTGAGTATCTGGTCCTCGCTGAGCTTGCCAGTGCCATATGTGAATACAGCAAGCGATACAGGCTCTGCAACTCCGATTGCGTATGCTGCCTGGAGCTCGCATTCGCCGGCAGCACCTGCCGCGACTATTGTCTTCGCGATATTCCGCAAAGCCAGAGAGGCCGTTCTATCAACCTTTGTTGGATCCTTGCCGGAGAAAGCACCACCGCCGTGGTGTGCATAGCCACCATATGTATCGACGATGATCTTCCTTCCTGTCAGTCCTGTATCGGCAGCAGGGCCGCCAAGGACAAAGCGCCCGGTAGGATTGATGAAGTACTTCGTATCATCGTCTGCCATGCCTTCAGGGAGAACGGGATCTATGACATGCTTTCTGATGTCTTCCCTGAGCTTCTCAAGGCTTACATCCGGATCATGCTGGGCCGAGATTACGACAGCTTCAATCCTGACAGGCTTTCTGCCATCATACTCGACCGTTACCTGTGACTTCCCGTCCGGTCTGAGATATGGGAGCGTTCCATCCTCTCTGAGATCCGTAAGTCTCATCGTAAGCTTCCTTGCGAGATTCATCGCAAGAGGCATGTACTCATCGCCCTCATCGGATGCATAACCGAACATCATTCCCTGATCGCCTGCTCCGAGCGTGGAGCTGTCGCTGTATGAGTTGTTTACTCCCATAGCGATATCTCCAGACTGCTCATGCAGTGAGCATGTGATGCTGGCATTCTCATCGAAGCCATATTCAGGCTTTGTGTAGCCGATGGACTTTATAACCCGGCGTGCAACATCGATGTAGTCGACCTTTGCCTTTGTGGTTATCTCTCCCATGATGTGCACTGCGCCAGGCTCCGCGATGACCTCGCATGCGGAGCGTGACATCGGATCCTGCTTTATGAGCTCATCAAGGATTCCGTCAGCTATCTGATCGCATACTTTATCAGGATGCCCGTTCGTTACGGACTCCGATGTGAAGAATCTTCTCATAGTTCCTCCAATCAGACAGGTTCGCCCGGATGTGACTTGTGCCAGAGCTCATCAGCAACAGGCTTCCAGTTCTCAGCCGCTGTCTTGCACTTTCCGCAGAGTTCATCGACGTTCTCTTTCGCGCTGAGATCTGTCGACTCAGCCCCTGATGCATGGACCATCTCTGCAAGTGCGCCATTGTTATCGAGAAGCGGGCAAGGTCTGAGATAGTTCGGAGAGAAGGGCTGATGCTGGGCATACTGCTGGAAGAGAGGTCCCTGCAGGGCTTCAATCAGTGTATGCTCATGGATATTCGTGTCGGAGTAGTGGATGAATGCGCATGGTTCACAGTCTCCGTTCGCATTGATATGCAGATAGAACCTTCCGCCTGCGATACAGCCTTTCACATACTCACCATCATTCCAGAAGTCCATTGTGAATATTGGCTTCGTGTGCCTGTATTCACGGATCTTGTGGTACATATATTCCCTGTCCTCGGCTCTTGCCATGAGATCGGTTGGAGCACCTACGCCGACCGGCATGTATGTGAAGAACCATGCGAACTTTGCACCCATGTCGACCATCCAGTCGAAATACTCCTCGGAACCGATTACCTTGTAATTCTGGTGAGTATAGCAGCATGACACGCCGAATGGAAGCTTATGCTTCTTGAGGATGGTCATTGCCTCTACGACCTTGTCATACGTTCCATGGCCTCTTCTGGAATCCGTTGCCTCTCCGAAGCCTTCGACGGATATCGCAGGAACAAAGTTCTTCACGCGGAGCATATCCTCGGCGAATTTATCATCGATGAGCGTTCCGTTCGTGAATGCCATGAATTGTGAGTCAGGATGTGCCTCACAGAGCCTTATGATATCAGCCTTCCTCACAAGAGGCTCTCCGCCTGTATAGAGGAACATTCTTGTTCCGATTTCATTGGCCTGGTTGATTATCGAATCCAGGGTCTCATAGCTCAGATTCAGCTTGTTGCCATATTCAGCTGCCCAGCATCCAACACAATGGAGATTGCAGGCGCTGGTTGGATCGATAAGGATGGTCCATGGAATATTGCATCCATATTTCGCCTTTGCTTCCTGTTTTCTTCTTCCACCAAGAATAGTCGCATTTATGATGAAATTCTCGAAAGTCTTCTGTCTGACTTCCGGGTCGATATCTGTCCAGAAACTCTTTACAAGCTTGTACCAGTTGCTGTTCTTATCTCCAAGGACCTCGTGTATAAGCTTGCGCTGCTTAGCGACAGTTCCTTCCTTCTCGTCGAATTTATCAACCCAGCTCAGGACCTTTGCGATTGCCTCGTCCGGATCCTTGCTGTTGATATACGACAACACTGTCTTCATTGCCAGTGCTTCTGCATTTTCTCTGAGTGAGTTTTTCATTTTCTGCACTTCCTCTATCTGTGAAGATAACCATAGCTGATTGTAAAGTCACGCAAAACTTATTTCAACCTTCCGGGCGATTACCGTAAAGCCATAAGACAGCGCTCAGAAAGCCTTATGATTCTTGTTCTGAGTTTCCGTATGAAGACTTCCGGACGTTCTGGTTCATCGGCCGAAAGCCAGCGGCATATTGCGGCAAGGAATGCATCGAGAGCGAATGATATATATCCATCTCTGTCGCTGATCTCATCGAAGATATCAAGAAGACACTTCATCAGGAGCGGTTCCATTATCCTTCCGATATATGCATTGCCCGGGATGCCAAGGATGGCACGGCAGAATTCTCTCTCCTTGTAGAGATACCCGAAGAGCATCTCCATGACTTCCCATCCTTCCTCTTCCTCCGGAGTAGTCTCAAGGTAATCCTGGAATTCCGTATCAAGAATCCAGTTAACAAGCTCGGTCTTATTTGCGAAATGATAGTAGAAGCTCTTCCTTGTCAGACCTGCCCCATCTGCGATCATCCCCACAGGAATCTTATCAAATGGATATTCCCCCATTAGTCTCTTCAGGGAAGCTGCAAGAGCCTTCCTGGTGTCTTCCGATCTAGCCATACCTATAGGATTCTACATTCAAGACTGGAAGTAAACAAGGAAAACATCACTTGAAGAGATCAGTCGAGGACGGTAGAATCCCATTATGCTGACACTTGATACGGTTTACCAGGCTTCATTCGCGCTCAGACAGGTAGCGCGTGTTACGGATTTGATCAGGGCTCCGAAGATGTTCCCTGATAACGAAGTCTACCTGAAGACAGAGAATCTCCAGATAACAGGCTCATTTAAGGTGCGCGGAGCGTATTACAAGATCTCCCGGCTTACAGATGAGCAGAAGAAGAGGGGTGTCATAGCATGCTCTGCCGGCAATCATGCCCAGGGTGTTGCCCTTGCAGCTTCCCGTCAGGGAATCGACTCCCTGATCTGCCTTCCTGCCGGAGCCCCAATCTCGAAGGTTGAGGCCACAAAGGGCTATGGGGCAAACGTCGAGCTGGTGAAAGGCGTATATGATGATGCATACAACCGTGCTCTTGAGATAATGAAGGAGACTGGCCGTACGATGATTCATCCTTTTGATGATGAGGATGTCATCGCCGGGCAGGGAACTATTGCTCTTGAAATCCTGCAGCAGCTTCCCGATGCCGATGCTATTGTTGTCCCCGTCGGTGGCGGCGGACTGATTTCAGGAGTTGCGTTCACAGCCAAGATGCTCAAGCCATCGATAAAGATCTATGGAGTGCAGGCAACGGGTGCCGCTTCGATGTTTGTATCGCATGAAATGCATGAGATACATGCCCTTCAGGGTGTCAATACAATTGCCGATGGTATCGCTGTAAAGTGTCCGGGCGGTATCACATTCCCGCTTGTTGAGAAGTACGTCGATGATATTGTCACTGTAACCGATGATGAGATTGCGGTAGCGATACTCGATCTGATGGAGAAGCAGAAGCTTGTCTCGGAAGGGGCAGGTGCTGTCGCCGTTGCTGCAGCTCTTTCTGGCCGTATCCCTATCAGCAAGGGCCGCACTGTGCTTCTCGTATCCGGTGGCAATATAGACGTCACAGTTCTTTCACGGGTTATCAACAGAGCCCTAAGAAGAGAAGGAAGGCTTGCTGATATCACAACGGAGCTTATCGATAAGCCGGGACAGCTTGTCGAGGTCTCCTCGATAATAGCTGAAGCAGGTGCGAATGTCACAGGCGTTTTCCATGACAAGAATGGCAATGAGAAGGAGCTCAATAACTGCACTCTCAGAGTCACGATGGAGACCAGGGACCATGCCCATATAGAAGAGATAAAGGAGGCACTGAGGAATCATGGCTTCCAGCTCAGAGGGGACGTCTGATGCTCTATTTCTTCTTCGATGTCGATGGAACGCTCCTTCCATTCGGACAGGGAGTGCCTGAGAGTACCAGAAAGGCCATCTCCATGATTCGTGAGAGGGGAGGGAAATCATTCCTTGCGACAGGAAGAAGCCTTGTGGAGATTCCTCAGGCAATCAGCAGCCTCGGGTTCGATGGCGGTGTCTATTCAGCCGGGGCCACTGTGATGGCTGAAGGTAAGTGCATATTCTCCCGAAGGATGACTTCCAAGGAGAAGAGCACCCTGCTGGATTTCTGCAGGGAGAAGGGATTCCGCGTGCTGATGCAGAGCGATGATGGCACATATGTCAGGAAAGAGGATCTTGAATACTGGCAGTCCCTGCTGATCAGGCATGTTGGCCGGCTTCTCGATATCCCGGGACTGCTTGAATCGGATGAGATACCTTCATCGATGATAAAGCTCCTATACATATGCAAGGAGGAAGGAATGCCGATCGAAGATGTCGCTGCATCAATACCCGAAGGCTTTTCCGTGGTTGCCAATACCGTTGGCCTGCCTCCTGAGCTTATGGGGGAGATCGTTCTTTCCGATATAACGAAGGCCACTGGAATCGATACAGTCCTTGATTTCTATGGCGGATCGATATCAGAGGCGGTTGCTGTCGGCGATGGTGCCAATGATATCGAGATGGTAAGCCATGCAGGCATAGGAATAGCGATGGGAAATGCAACGCCTTCGCTCAAGGCCGTGGCATCCTACATAACCGATGATGTATCATCCAATGGCCTTTTCAAGGCTGTTGAATATGCTTTTTCTTTGACAGAGAACAGCTGATGCAGGTCCATTTGCAATATTTTCTTTCATATTATCCGGAAGCATTATATCCTTAACCATATAAGGAGGGACGGAGAAATGGAGGAACAGAAGCGCAGGAAAGCCGAGTACAGAAGCTCTATCAGGTCCAAGCTCCTGATAAGGAATGCTCTGGTCTCTCTTATGCGGGAAAAGCCATTTGAGAAGATCACTGTTACGGATATCGTTAAGCGTGCGGATATTAATAGGGGGACATTTTACGCACACTATAAGGATTCGAGGCAGGTACTCGATAAGATCAGGGATGATGCACTGGAGGAAATCAGCAAGGCTTTGCGTACAGCACCTCCCGACATAATCATCGAGAACCCGGAACCAGTGCTTACTGCTGTATCAGCTTTCATTGGTAAGGATAGGAGCTATTACCGTATGCTCATGTCTGTTATCGGAGTAGGAGGCCTTCTGAAAGAAATCAGAGGTATTATCACTGAGTATCTGGGACAGGCTGAGTGCGTAAGGAATGCTGAGGATAGGGCCACGACTGCGTGCCGTCTTGATTTCATAATCGCAGGAATCTCAGTATTCTATTATGACGTGGTAACAGGGGCCTCCCCGATATCGCTCGAGGCGGCTCCATCATTCCTTTCGGGCATAATAAAGACGATAGTCCGGAATTAGATCATGCAGCAGCAGAACCGGAAGAAGAGCATCGAAAGGCAGATTGAAGAGCAGAGTCCCGCTGGGCTGCTGCTGTAATTGCCAGTATGCATCGTGTACTCGGTTCTCCTGCCCATGAGCCTTTCGCGGAATGCAAGATATGTCATATTGCCAGGTTCCTTTGAAATGGCTATCGATATATCGCTGATAGCACCTGAGGAGTCTCCGGAAAAGGCTTTCGCATAGGATGAGAGATAGTACCAGCGTCCGCTTCGCTTTTCCGGAGGGATGGACGATAGCGCATTCAGCGCCTCTCTGTACCGTCTTGCGTTTATGTAGCTCACAGCAGCTCTGAGCTCTATAGGCTCAGCGCTCTCCTGTCCGTAGGCATAGGATGATGAATATCCAGAATAGCCTGAATATGAGGAAGAGGAGGAGTAATCGGCCCTGTGGTTTATGATCTGATCATATGCCGCATTGATTTCCTGCATCTTCCTTGCAGCTTCCTCGCTGTTCCCCGCCACATCAGGATGGTATTTCTTGGCAAGAGTCTTGTATGCCTTCTTGACCTCATCGTCCGAGGCTCCGGGCGAAAGGCCAAGGACTCTGTATGGATCAGTCATCTCCGTTCTTTTCCTCCCGTCTTGTCCTCATCCATATGCCACTGTAGATGATATTCCTGAGAATTGGAACATGCTGATCCAGCGGAAGACGCTCAAAAGCAGATCCTGCATCAGCAGCTGCATCGATAAGCATCTCCTTGGCATCTTCCCACCTGGCATCACTGCTGAATGGATTGTACGATCCCTTCTTGCTGTCCTTTTTCCTGTCGCACCAGCCGTCCATCAGGTATATGAAACGACCGAGTCCGAATCCAAGCGCTCTGAGGTCATCGGCGAAGAATGATTCCGGATCCATTGCGAAGACTTCGGAAATCATGCTTCCGGAAAGCCTTGCCATCAGCTCTGGATCCTTCGTGCCTTTCTTCTCCTCTTCCACGATTCTCTGCAGAGCAGATACGATTGCCTCATCCTGCCTCGGATATTCTTCCTTGAGCTGTGGAATGAATCTGCTGAGTTTCTGGAGCTTCTGCTTCTTCCCATCATCCTCTGCATCGTCATAGGCAGCATAATAGGCAAGGAGCATCTGCATATCAGCAGCGTACTCTGTGCATCCTGTGCATACATATCTATGGGCCTTGAGCGGGTGGGTAACGCATTTCTCCATGCCTTCTTCCGCACTGCTGTCTGTCAGATCCGCAAGGAGCATTTCCAGGAATGCCATATCATATGAGAGCGCAGCCATGCCTGTCTTGCCATATTTCTCTCCAAGCACATGGCAAAGTCCGCAATAATGGGCTTTGTACTCCGCTTTCTCCTCTTTCTGCATCTGCCCTACATCAGCAGTCAGGTATCCGAACATATCATGTCCTCTTGATGAACTGATGCCCGCATTTCGGGCATGTGATGCGTATCTTTCCCTTGCCTCTGGGAACCCTGCATTCCGTCCTGCACTCCGGGCAGCGGAAGTAGGCATGTGTCTTCATATCCTCTCTGCGCTGCTGGGCCTTCCTTCTGGCCTCTTCCTTCTCTCTCTTTCTCGCCGGGTCGGAGGACATGAAGCTGAACAGTGACAGGAATACATCATTCTCATGCCTTCTTCTTCCTATATTCCTGCTGAGCATACGAAGGATGGCAACCCCTACCAGCGCGATTGCCAGCGCGCTGAGAGACATACGCACCGCAGGTGATGAAGCTACGGATGCGGCTACTGCGAGAATCGCAGCGACTGCTGCAAGGAAAACAGATAATGCATCAGAGCCATTGCGGCCTGAATAGAAATCATTAGCCATAAGATGAATATCGCAACGGAATGGCGTTGTGTCAAATAGCTTCTTGCTCATCAGGCGTTTCTCTGCTATGCCATATCCATGGACATTATCGCGCACCGCGGAATGAGCGGAACATATCCTGAGAATACAATGCTGGCTTTCGGGAAGGCATATGAGGCAGGCGCAGATGGCATCGAGCTCGATGTCCATCTCTCGAAGGATGGCGAGGTCATGATAATGCATGATGAATCGCTTAAAAGGACAACTGGCGAAGATAAGCTTCTTTCTGAATGCACAAGAGCTGAGCTGGAGAGAACCAATGCGGGAAAGACGAAGGAGGATTCCTTCGGATTCACTCCCATACCATCGCTTGAGGAGTATCTTTCCTGGGTGAAGGATACAGGCCTCTATACAAATATAGAGCTGAAGACTGCTCCTTTGTATTATCCAGGGATTGAGGAGAAGACAATCGCTCTTATAAACAAGTACGCCCTTGGAGACCGCATTATCTTCTCATCATTCAACTGGCTGTCGGTCATGCGGGCAAGGATGCTGGCTCCGGAGATTCCATCAGGATTCCTGATTGAGTCCCCCCGGATCTTCAACATAGGCAATCTCATCCATAGCATGGGACTTGAGTACTACCATCCATCGTTCAGGCTTCTTTCCGATGGAGCGATGAAAGAGCTTAAGGAAAATCATTGCGGAGTGAATGTCTGGACCGTCAATGAAGAGGCTGAGATCAAAGCGTGCATGGCATGGCAGGTAGATGGTCTCATAACGAACTATCCTGAACGCGCCAGAGCGATCCGGGATGAGGCTTGACGATTTGCAATCTGAGAATTATTCTCATTTTCCGTGAAGGAATACAATACTAAGCAGAGGGAGAGGCTTCTTTCGCTCTTCAGGAATAACCCCGATAGAAGCTTCTCTCCCAGCGATGCGGCGTCAATGCTGCCTGAAGTGGGGCAGGCGACAATATACAGGCTTATTCCCCGGCTTCTCCGGGAGGGCTATCTCATGAAGGTCCATGGTGCAGGGCATGAGACACTGTTTCAGTACCGTGACCCAGGGAAGTGCAGGACCCATCTCCATATACGATGCATGAAGTGCGGCTGTGTATCTCATCTGGATGAGAGCGTTTCTGGAGCGATATCATCAGCAATAATGGAAGGAAATGGGTTTGAGCTGCTGAATTCATCCATTCTTGAGGGAATCTGCCCCGAATGCAGGAAGGCTGGGCAATGAGGATATTCATCATAGCGATCCTTTCAGTCATAGTCCCTCTTTCCGGATGCGCAGATAACCGTGTAGATCCATATTTTGCAGTTGCTGCCGATTTCCCTTCATATGATGCGCTTCGTGCTATCATCGGCTCTGATGAGGACATACTCATGCTGCTTCCTCCCGGGACGGAGAGCCATGGCTATGAACCGACTCCGAAAGATATGATCGCGATATCCGATGCCAGTATCGTCGTATATACAGGAGGCCATTCACAGGAATGGATGGAACGTCTTCTTTCATCGGATGATAATCCGCCGATGGCTTTTCGGCTGATAGATCAGGTGGAACTGCTGTCTGAGGAACGCAGAGAAGGAATGGAAGACGATGAACATAACCATGGAATAGATGAGCATGTCTGGACAAGCATACCGAATGAGATTGCTATAATAAGCAATCTTGCAGATGTGCTTTCAGAGGCAGATAGTTCCCGAAGAGAGCTCTTTCAGGCAAATGCCGCAGCCTATATCCACGAACTCAGAACACTGGATAGTGAAATACGGGATATCATCTCCTATTCCCGGCTCGATACCCTGATCTTCGCTTCACGATTTCCGCTTCTGTACTTTGCGAGGGAATACGGGGTTGAGTACTATGCTGCATTCCCCGGATGTGCGGAAGAGACCGAGCCGAGCGCTAGGACAATCGCATTCCTCATAGATAAGGCGAAGGAGCTTGGAACTAAGTATGTACTCAATATAGAGCTGTCATCATCGCTTATTGCCAGGACAATAGCAGAGGAAGCTGGATGCGGGGTGCTTGTCTTCAATTCGATGCATAATATCACAAGGACCGATTTCATGAATGGAGAGACATACATAACGCTTATGGAGAGGAATGCAGAGGTTCTCAAGGAGGCACTGTCATGAGACTTATCGAAGGAAGGAACATAACGATAGGCTATGAGGATGATCCAGTTCTCTCCGGGCTGTCCTTCACCGTCGACGACTGCGATTATCTGTGTATTGTCGGTGAGAATGGATCAGGCAAGAGCACATTCATAAAGACTGTCCTCTCGCTTATTCCACCGCTTTCGGGGAAGATACTCTTCGAGAATGGCCTGAAGAGGAATGAAATCGGATATCTACCGCAGCAGGCTGGTATCCAGCGGGACTTTCCCTCATCCGTCATGGAAGTTGTACTCTCCGGATGTCTTAACAGACACAGGAAGCTCTTCGGATATTCAAAGGATGAGAAGGAGAGGGCGATGCATGAGCTTGCCCGGCTTGGAATGGCAGGAAAGAGACAGTCATCATTCCAGGAGCTTTCAGGCGGACAGCAGCAGCGTGTACTCCTTGCACGCGCTCTCATGGCAACCGATAAGCTCCTGCTTCTGGATGAGCCAGCCGCCGGCCTCGATGCTGCGGCAACAGCAGAGCTTTATGAAATCATAGACAGTCTTCATGGCTCCGGTACTGCGATAATGATGGTCACTCATGATATCCACCCGGCCCTGAATGCTGCCGATACGATTCTCCATCTCTCCCATGGCTCATATTTCTTCGGAAGGAAGGAGGAGTACTTCAGATCTGAGATGGGACGCATATTCCTGAAGGAGGCAGGCCATGATCATCAGTGATATCCTCTCATACCCATTCCTTCTGAGGGCGCTTATAGTAGGTTTTCTTGTCTCCGTTTCCTCGTCGCTTCTTGGAGTAAGCCTTGTACTGAGGCGTTTCTCGATGATAGGTGACGGACTCTCGCATGTCGGCTTCGGTGCGCTTGGCGTTGCCGCAGTGCTGTATCTGCAGCCTATGGCTGTGACGCTCCCTGTCGTCATAATAGCGGCATTCCTCCTCCTGAGACTCTCCGGAAGGAACAGCGGAGACAGGGCAATAGCGCTTATATCCTCATCAGCGCTGGCGGTAGGCGTCATAGCTGTATCAGTAGGCGGGGTCAATACTGACCTCAATGCATTCCTATTCGGTTCGATACTCTCCATAGCAAGAAGCGATGCTATAATCGCAGCTGTAGCTGCTGTCATGACATTCTTTGTCTATATCGTCTTTTACCATCAGATATATGCTTCGACGTTCGATCCATCATTTGCAGAGGCTACCGGCATAAAGTGCTCGCGCTACACATCGATACTCGCCGTGCTTACCGCCGTTATAATCGTTGTCGGCATGCGCATGCTCGGTTCCCTGCTGATTTCGTCCCTTATAATATTCCCTGCAACCACAGCCATGCTTGTATCCAGGTCATATCTGATGGTATCTGTTGTTGCTGCAGCGGAATCAGCGATAGCCTTCATATCCGGCTTCCTTGCATCCTATGCATTCTCGCTTCCCGCTGGTGCATCGGTTGTTGCAGCGCATATGGTCATCTTTGCTGCTGTATATATCATCAGCAGGGCAGTCAGATGCTTCAGGACTTCCTCTGTGGGTTGATATTGCTCTATATATGCTTATTCCGGATAGTGATTTCGGGCAATCTTTCTAATCAGCTATAGGGAAGGAGATGAAAAACCAGAAAGCTTGCTCCGGAGCCTGCTTATATAAAAATCTCCGCCGACCATACAAAAGGTAAGCGGAGAAATTTTTGTTGATCTGAGGTGCAGCTTTGCAGCGGCCCTTTTTCCAGAAAATGACTGATTCCCTCACAGCCAGAATTCCGAGATTGCTTGTTCAGAGTCCGAGCATTCTCTTCAGTTCTGCTGCATTCCTTACGCCTGTTGCTCTGTCAACGACCTCTCCATCGCGGAAGACGAGCAGTGTAGGGATTGCCTGTACACCAAACTCCGATGCGAGATCAGGATTCTCATCTACATTGCACTTGCAGATCTTCGCTCCGCTGAGTTCTGCTGCGGATTCTTCAAGGATCCTTGTCTGCATTCTGCATGGTCCGCACCATGATGCCCAGAAATCAAGGAGCACAGGCCCCTTTGCGTTCTTTACTTCTTCTGTGAAATTGCTCTTTGTTATATCCATATTCCTTATTCTCCTCTGCATCAAAGTAATCATGGAATGATGATATCGGCAAGAAGAACCGATATCCCATATACATCCGTAAGTCCTTTCACTGGGAAGGCTATGGCCCATGATGGCATCATACCCTTCGTGTATATGAAATCCATTCGCTCATAGATGCTTCCATTCACTCTTGTCGCACCCACATCAGTTTCCGGGCTGAAATGCGTTGCCCTGTATGCATCGGTCCATCCATCTGAAAGGAGCTGGTCTGAGATCGGGAAGTTCTTTTCGCCTCTGTATCTCAGCGTGAGCATCGTCCAGTCAAGTGTCGATGGCTCAGAGGAGGAGAGGACAAGTATCCTCTCAGGATCATCCATTCCATCCGTGATGGATTTTACCTTCTCCGCATCTCCGGAATCCTGCATCGCATCTGTCCAGCTGACGATGTCCGCAGGGGAAGATGGCATCATGCTGTCGAACGAGGCGGATGCTATCTCTATATCCTTGCCATCAGCTATCCTGAAGGATGCACTCTGTCCATCAGATGTGAGGTACTCGGATCGGAATAGCACCGTGCCGCCTTCCAGCGTCACTGCATTCATTCCGGCATTCGCTGCGCCTTTGACCTGGTTTTCCAGGGATCCTGTCAGTACGATGAAGTCCGCTGGGATATCGCTGAGGGCCGATATGATTGTCTCGATCTCCTCATCTGTCAGCACGCTGTACCCAAGAGGAACGGCCATTAAGGAGATCTCCGTAATGACACTGTCCTTGAGCTCAGCTCCTGTTATCGGCTCATACAGATATGGGTAACTGATTTCAGACAGATTATCTGGATATGGATTCTGTATTACAGGGAGGCTATCTGGGTCGATGAGCCTGTATCGGGTTTCCACCTTCGCTCCGGATTGCTCCGGCAGCTCTATCCTGCTGTATCCCATCTCGACGGTGTAGGAAATGCAGGAAGAGAGCATCAGGAGCATGAGCGGGAGAACGGCCAGTCCTTTTCTCATACAAACCTCAGCATATCTCCATATTTTGCTGCTTCGCCCTCTTCGTACTGCGTCTTATCGAGCTTCGGAGTCTTTCCATCTCCGCTGATACGTGGAATCACATGAATGTGGAGATGCGGGACTTCCTGCCCTGATGCAGGGGAGTTGTTTATCATGATATTCGTTCCTTCAGCCTTGAGAATTTCCCTCTGCTTCTGATCAACTTTCCTTGCGATGTCCATCATGTGATGCAGCGTCTCTGCAGGAACATCGGTGAATGTAGGATAGGGCTTTCTTGAGATGACAAGGGCATGGCCCTTTGCCACTGGATTGATATCGAGTATGACGATGCACTGGTCATCCTCATATAGCTTGACGGAAGGAATCTCCCCATTGATGATCATTTCGAATACTGTTGCCATACCATGATACTACCACATATCTATCCTCGCAGGCTATTGTGATTTTCCCTTTTCCTTGCAAGGGAAGGGAATGCATATACCCATGATATGAAAAGGTCTATTGCACAAAGGGGCAAGAATCAGTATTATGCCAATCTGGTGGCTTTTCCGCCGCCGATGAACCAGACTTTAATAGAAGAGGTAATAGATATGGCACACGACTTACTGGGCATGAGGAATATCGGAATCAGCGCCCATATCGACTCTGGAAAGACAACGCTTTCAGAGCGCATTCTCTACTTCTGCAACAAGATCCATGCTATTCACGAAGTACGTGGCAAGGATGGTGTCGGAGCAACCATGGACTCCATGGAGCTCGAAAGGGAGAGAGGAATCACGATCGCATCGGCTGCTACCAACGTAGAGTGGAAGGGCCATGAGATCAACATCATCGATACTCCGGGACACGTTGACTTCACGATTGAGGTAGAGAGATCCCTCCGTGTTCTCGATGGAGCAATCCTCGTTCTCTGCTCTGTAGGTGGTGTACAGTCCCAGTCAATCACAGTTGACCGCCAGATGAAGAGATACCATGTTCCCCGCATCGCATTCGTTAACAAGTGCGATAGAACGGGAGCTAATCCGTACAAGGTAAAGAACCAGCTTGTCGAGAAACTCGGTCTCAATGCTGTCCTCATGCAGATTCCTATCGGACTCGAGGATAGGCTTGAAGGTGTCGTTGATCTCGTCGAGATGAAGGCTCTTTACTTCGATCAGGGTGATGATCATCTCCAGGTAAGAGAGGCCGAAATTCCTTCCGAGCTTCTTGCTGAGGCTCAGGCAAAGAGGGAGGAGATGCTCGACGCTGTCTCGATGTGCTCCGATGAGCTCATGGAGGCTATGCTTGAGGATGCCGTCACACCGGATCTCATCCGTGCTGCTGTCAGAAAGGGAACAATCAGCCTTGAGCTCTGCCCTGTATTCATGGGCTCTGCTTACAAGAACAAGGGTATCCAGCCTCTTCTCGATGGTGTCATAAGCTACCTTCCTAACCCGACAGAGGTCCAGAACATCGCTCTTGATCTTGATGACAACGAGAAGGAAGTCGTCCTTGAGTCCAAGGAGGATGCAAAGCCTGTTATCCTCGCATTCAAGCTTGAGGATGGGCAGTTCGGTCAGCTCACATACATCAGGATCTACCAGGGCAAGATCAAGAAGGGTGATACACTCATCAATACAAGGACAAAGAGGAAGTTCAATGTTGGACGTCTTGTAAAGATGCATGCTTCCACAATGGAGGATATCTCCGAGGCAGGATGCGGCGAGATTGCTGCTCTCTTCGGTATTGACTGTGCATCCGGAGATACTTTCTGCGATCCTTCCCTCAACTACTCAATGACATCCATGTATGTCCCGACTCCTGTTATCTCGCTCGCTATCGAGCCTGTTGACAAGAAGGCTGCTGACAACATGGCAAAGGCTCTCAACCGCTTCACAAAAGAGGATCCTACATTCCAGACATATGTCGATCCTGAGTCGAACCAGACGATCATCAAGGGAATGGGAGAGCTTCACCTCGACGTTTACATCGAGAGAATGAAGAGAGAGTACAAGGCTGAGGTAAAGGTTGGTAAGCCTGAGGTTGCTTACAGAGAGGCTATCAGCCAGAAGGCAGAGTTCAACTTCACTCACAAGAAGCAGACCGGTGGTTCTGGCCAGTATGCACGTGTTGCAGGCTACATCGAGCCGATTGCACAGACAAGCCCGGATGAGCCAGCTAAGGAGTATGAGTTCGTTGATGAGGTCAAGGGTGGTGCAATTCCTACCGAGTACATCCCATCATGTGACAAGGGCTTCCAGGCTGCTATGAAGAAGGGTTCTCAGATCGGATTCCCAGTTATCGGTGTACGCTGTGTCGTCAATGATGGCCAGTGGCATCCTGTTGACTCCTCTGATATGGCATTCCAGACAGCTGCTATCGGTGCTTTCAGAGAGGCTTTCGAGAAGGCTAAGCCAGTTATCCTCGAGCCTATCATGAAGGTTGAGGTTGAGGGTCCTTCCGAATTCCAGGGCAACATCTTCGGTTCCATCAACCAGAGAAGAGGTATGATTGTCTCCTCGACAGAGGACAACAACCAGTGTCAGGTTATTGCTGAGGTTCCTCTCTCAGAGATGTTCGGATACTCAACAGTCCTCCGCTCGCTCACACAGGGCAAGGCAGAGTTCACGATGGAGGTCGCAAAGTATGGCCGCGTACCTCAGTCCGTATCCGATGAGCTGAAGAAGGCATATCAGGAGAAGAAGAAGGCTGGCGCAAAATAATACGCCTAAGTCTTAAAAGATCAGATCCCGGAGGTTCAGGCTTCCGGGATTTTTCATTTGCTTTTCCAAGAATGTGCTTTATCCTGACAATAGAACAGCTTAGGGAGGTTCTGAATGAAGAAAGCTCTGAATATTCTGGTATTAACCATTTTCGCATTCGCCATTCTCGCATCCTGTAGTCCAGAGACTCCGGTGAAGCCAACACTTGATGAACTGGCTATGATTGCACGGATAGAAACAGACTTTGGAGAGGCCTTTGTCATTGGCATATTATCAGAAGGATGGGATTATGAGGGAGATCTTGCAAAGGGCAATTACACAGCTACTCTGAAGGAGGGATATAATTATACTTGCTATGGTACAGGTGATGATCTCATCTCAGGGTCTTCCGTCACATCGAGCCAAGACGGTGCTTATATCTCAGTGAATCTGACAGTGGAGCTTGCCGAGGGAGGCCGTCAGACTCTCGTCGCATCAGGTCCGGTTGACGGCATACCTGATTCCTTGAGACTCAATGGAAAGCTTATTGATCCAACAGGTATCGATATGCCTGATCTTCAGTAGCAAAAAAGAGAATTTTCTAAGTCCCGGTATTCGCCGGGATTTTCTTATATCTTAGTATATCCACCCCTATATATGTGCTTTTTGCGCAGAATGCGATCTATTTCTCTTTGCAAATCCTCGGAATGCATTTACCATCGATGTTAGAGGATAAGAGAATCTAAGGAGGAAAAGAATGAAGAAACTTCTTACTGTGCTCGCTGTTGTTGCCCTTGTGGCAATCTCGTTTACGTCATGCAATAATGGAACACCTGCTCCATCGGCTACTATCCCAGAAGCAATGCATGGGACATGGGGAGATGCATCGGGGGCAACAACTCTGGAAATTTCTGCTGATAGTTTTGTAAGCAAAACCGATACGCTTGAAATTAATTATACCGATTCCAAGCTTTTTACAATGACTGTTTCTGATAATTCAGTTGAATTTAAGTCAACTGCTACAGGTGGTCCAACGACAACTTTCACAGTGGCAGATGAAGTAATAACAGAGACTTCCAGCATTGGAGGATCTACTGAATACACACCTGTTGATGCAACAGTATAAAACGAGCAATAGATGCCCCATCTGGAATTGTCTGGATGGGGTATTTGCTGCCGTATACTTGAATATCAGCTATCATTTGCATTATTCTCAGATTAATAGCTATGACGGAGACGAGTAGCTTCTGATTCCGCCTCTGAGAGGGTATCCACGTATGTGGGTGAGAGATACCTGGGGATAGGATGTGAAAACCACTCCCGAGCTGCATGGGTGAACGGCAACAAGTATTCCATGCCGACTGCCGGCGTTAAGGCATAATGAGCGTCCCTATGATAGGGGAAGCAA